>NZ_RAWI01000559.1 GCF_003612125.1 Corallococcus praedator | reverse complement strand
GTACTTTTTTTTTTTAATGATACGCCGACCACCGAGACATACACCCTAGAGTTCGTCGGCAGCGTCAGATGTGTATAATAGACAGGATCCTTGGCGTGTCCTCGGACACGGGGATGGGCAACGTCTGGAGCACCGCCGCCTTCGCCTGCGCGTCCCCCTCCACCAGAGCCTTCGCGTCCAGCACCCGCACCTGTCCCAGCCCGATGTCCGCCGCGTAGAGCAGCCCGGCGCGGTCATCCAGCGCCAGTCCCTCCGTCACGCCCGCGCCGAAGCCCCGGTGCCGCACCACCTGCTGTCGGTCCAGGTCCAGCACCGCGACGCCGCTGTTCGCGCTCACCTCCATGCGCTGGGCGTTGGGGCCCACGTTCGGCCCCAGGCTCGCCATGAAGACGCGCCCCAGCCGCTCGCTCGCCACCAGCGCGCGCGGCGCCTTGCCGCCCATCACCTGCGCGGAGTACGCCTCCGTGGTCCCTCCGACGATGGGCACGCCCGGCTTCGGCACCAGCGGCGCCAGTTCCCGGCCGTCGTCCTGGCGCAGCAACACCACCTGCCCGGTCTGGAGGCTGCCCACCGCCAGGAAGCCCTTCCAGCGCGCCAGTGCTCGCGGGTTCGGATCCACCGGGGCGCTCCAGCGCTCGCGACCGTCCTCCAGCGCCAGGGCGTGCACCGTGTCGCGCACGTGCTCGGCCACGTAGGCCACGCCGCGCGCGCCCTCCACCTCCAGCCCCCACACACCGGCGGGCGTGGGCACGACGCGGGGCTTCCGCTCGGGCGCATCCAGCGCGTACAGCCAGAGCCCGGCGTCGGACTGGTGCGCCACGCCCAGCCACGGCCGGCCCCCCTTGTCCTTCCACGTCGCGAGCGCCGACGGCCCGTCCCCCACCGCCAGCGACTCCACCTGGCCTGACGCCACGTCGAGCGCGAACACCGTGTCTGTGGGCGGAGAGGCGACGAAGAGCGTGCGCCCGTCCGGCGCGAGCGCCAGCGCCGTCAGGTCCGGGAAGGCCGCGTCGTTGACCACCGTGAGCCGCGCGGTGCCCGCGGGCCGGGGTCCGGTGCTCGCGGCCAGCGACAATTGGACGTCCGCCTGGAACGTGCCCACCGGCAGGGTGAGATCCGTCGGCAGCCTCGCGTACGCGTGGCCCGCGTCCACCACCGTGAGCGGCAGCTCGCGTGAGAAGGGCGCTCCGAGCACCAGCTTCAACCCCGGCACCAACGCCTCGCCATGGAGCGAGAGCGGCTGCGAGGTCTGGTTGCTGGTCAGCTTCGGGCCCACGGCCCGCAGGACAGGCCGGGGCTCAGCCGGGACGGGCGCCGCGACGGGCGGGGGAGGCGCTCCGCGCTGGCGGATCCCCACGACCGCGAGGCCCAGGCCCCCGAGCACGCCCGCGATGAGTCCCCACCAACGAATGCCTCCCATCACGAGCGCGACCCTCCGTCCCGCGAGCATCCTCCATCCGCCCACCGCCCCGCGAAGACTTCGCACCACGTCTGCTCGCATGCTGGGGGAGCAAACCGATGGAAGGAATCCCACGCGACCTTTCCAGCGTGCCGGAAAGAAATGTCTCAGGCGTGGAGATCCCGCCCCACGTGAGGTGGACTGCCCCCCACACCTGCCCAACACCCGTCGATGCATGGCGCTGGAGTGTGCGTTGACAGCTTGGGGCTCGCATCGCTTAACCTGTTGATGATGCGACGTTTCCTTTTCTTCTGTGCCGTCGCCAGCGTGCTTGGCTTCGGTCCCCTTTCCACCGCGAACGATGCCTGGGCCCAGGGGCGTGGACGCGCCTCCAAGGCGAAGGCCGCCAAAGCCAAGAAGGGCGCGAGCAAGGCGCCGCCGCGCATCGATACGAAAGCGAGTCCGGGCGCCACGGCCGTCACGGATCCGGTGACGGGCGAGGCGGGAGCCACGGCGTCGTCCGCGCCTCCGCAGCGAGGGCCGTCGCGCATCGACTTCGACGATCGGCTCATCCAGGGCCAGACGAACAAGTCCGGCGCGGTGTACCTGTATGACCGCAAGGAATTGAAGGTGCGGTCGATGCTCCGTGAGCGCGACAGCTTCCGCTCCGAGACGCTCGCCACCGTCTACGATCAGTAGGGCCGTACCGCCCATCACCCTTCGAAGGGAGCGTCACCGTTGAGCGGCCAGCCCAGCGTCCTGCAAGTCGTCATCCTCCGCGACGGCCTCCTGGTGGGGACGGAGGTGTTCGTCCCCGGTACCTACGCGCTCGGCTCCGATGCGTCGTCGGACTTGCGGCTGGACGACACCTCCGTGTCCCCGCGCCATGCGTTGCTGTACTTCCAGAACGGTCGCACCGCGATCCAGGACGCGGGCGGCGGCACCAGCGGCGTCTTCGTCAACGGGCACCAGGTCACGGCCTGTGAGATCCGCTCCGTGGACGAGGTGCTGTGCGGCCCGTTCGTCCTGAAGACGCGGATCCTGAACCAGCGCCCCGTCGAGTCCAAGCCGCAGCCGCCCCCCGAGGTCGCCGCCCTCTTCGGCAACGCCGGAGCACCGCCCGCCCCGCCGCCGCACGGCGCGAACGGAGCGCACCAGGCCTTCGCGCCACCGCACGGCGCGAACGGAGCACCGCAGGGCTTCGCGCCGCCGCAGGGCGCGCAGGCACAGCAGGCCGCGCAGGCACAGCAGGCTGCCTACGCGCAGCAGCAGGCGCAGCAGGCCGCATACGCGCAGCAACAGGCAGCCCAGGCACAGCAGGCCGCGTACGCACAGCAGCAGGCGCAGCAGGCCGCTTACGCGCAGCAACAAGCGGCCCAGGCACAGCAGGCTGCGTACGCGCAGCAGCAGGCACAGCAGGCCGCTTACGCGCAGCAACAGGCGCAGCAGGCTGCACACGCGCAGCAACAGGCACAGCAGGCTGCCTACGCGCAGCAGCAGGCGCAGCAGGCCGCATACGCGCAGCAACAGGCAGCCCAGGCACAGCAGGCCGCCTACGCACAGCAGCAGGCACAGCTTGCCGCGCAGGCGCAGGCAGCGCATGCAGCTCAGGCACAGCACGCATCTCACGCGCAGCACGGCGCGCAGGCGCAGCACGGCGCGCACCCGCAGGCCACGCACGCACAGCAGCAGGCAGCCCACGCTCAGGCGGGACACGGGCACGCGGCCCACCCGCAGGCCGCGTTCGCGCAGGGCGCCCAGGCGCATGCCCAGGCCTCGCAGCCCGCGGTCGCGCTGCCCGCGAAGCGCACGCCTCCCCCGGGTGTTCCCGCGGGCACCGTCCCTTCCGCCCGCCGTCGGCCCCCGTCCGAGGCCATGCCCAGCCTCCTCGTCGCGGACGATCTGCTGGCGGACGTGGATCTGGATGCCGTAGCCCCCTCCGCCTCCGGCCCGCTCCTGCACGACAAGGCCGCGGCCACGCGCCCCACGCACGCGCCGAAGATTGGCCCGGGCAGGAAGGGCGCCTCCCAGCTCTACCTGGAGCTGTACTGGGGCGCCATCCGCCGCGACGCGCGCCGCTTCGCCCCGGACGCGAAGAAGCCCGTCAAGGCCGCCCTCGATGAGCAGGCCCCCATGCCGCTCTGGGGCTTCACCCTCCCCGAGGGTGACGCCTTCTCGCTCGCCGAATCCGTCAACGGCAACTACCGCCTCTTCGTGCCCCCGGGCACCGACGTGGAGAAGGGCGGCGCGGACGGCCGCTTCGCCCCCGTCACCTCCGCGGCGCTCGAGTCCGACGGCAGCCGCCGCTTCGTCACGCTGCGCGACGGCGCCGCGGCCCGCCTCACGCAGGGCAAGATGTCGCTCGTCGCCTACGCGGCGCCCGTCCCCGAGCGCGTCTTCGTCAACCCGCTCAAGGGCCTGCCCTGGCTGACCCTCTTCTTCCTCGCCATCTTTGGCGGCGGCCTGGGCTACTTCATCGCCATGCGGCCGCAGGGCCCCGCGACCGCGGACTTCACCCAGAAGAACCTGCCCCCCGTGGCGCTGCGCCTCATCGCGCCCGAGCCCAAGAAGAAGGAAGAGGCCAAGAAGAAGCTGGAGGCGCTCAAGAAGAAGGAGCCCGTCAAGGAGAAGCCCGTCGTCGCGGAGAAGGCCCCGCCCAAGCCCGTGAAGCAGCAGGCCCCGGAACCCAAGGCCGTCGTCGCCGCCGCGCCGGAGAGCAAGGCCCTGAAGGCGCTCGCGAAGCTGTCCGCCGCCGGCCCCGCCGCCAACGACCTGCTGGCCGCCGTGGACAAGCTGGGCAGCGGCCCGGGCAGCAAGAACGTCAAGCAGACCAACTACAAACTCTCCGGGCTCATCGGCAAGGCGCCCATCGCCAACGCGGGCCTGGGCACCATCGGCCTGGGCGGCGGCGGCAAGGGCGGCGGCGCCACGCTCGGCGCGGAGCTGCTGCGCGGCAAGGGCGGCGGCGGCATCGGCGCGCTGGGCGCGGGCGGCGTGGGCAAGGGCGCCGTCGGCGGCACCGTCACGCGCGCCACCGCGCGCAGCATCTCCTCCACCCAGGGCACCGTGGACCGCGAGGCCGTGGCCAAGGTCATCAACAGCCACCTCAACGAAGTCCACGGCTGCTACGAACGCGCGCTGCTCAAGGACCCGGGCCTCGCCGGCAAGGTCGTGCTGGAGTGGAGCATCGGGCTCAACGGCCGCGTGGCCTCCGCGAAGACCAAGTCGTCCACCCTGCGCAACGCCTCCGTCGAAGCGTGCATCCTCAGCAGCCTGAAGGGCTGGCAGTTCCCCACCCCCAAGGGCGGCCTCGTCATCATCACCTATCCGTTCCTCTTCAACTCGGTCGGCTACTGACGCGGGGGCTGCTCCCCCACCCGCGCCAGCCCCGTC
>NZ_RAWI01000558.1 GCF_003612125.1 Corallococcus praedator | reverse complement strand
AGGACTTCCCCGCCTCCCCCACCTTTTCGTCCAACGTGTCCCGGCTCACCGCCACCCCGACCCACCTCTTCTTCCAGGCGCCGGATGCGACGCACGGGCACGAGCTGTGGGTGAGTGACGGCACGGGCGCGGGGACCCGGCTCGTCAAGGACCTGACGCCGGGCGAGGACGGTTCATCCCTGGCGCACCTGAAGGCGATGGGCAACGACCTGGTCTTCTTCCGGGAGGTCTTCGACCAGGCCGCCTCGGCCACGCGCCATGAGCTGTGGCGCTCGGACGGCACGGACGCGGGCACGGTGCGCCTGCGCGACTTCGGGACGACCGTGGACGTAAGCTCCCTGGACGCGAAGACAGGCAACGCAATGCTCTTCTTCGTGCGCGAGGTGGAGGGAGCCACCAGCCTCTGGCGGACGGACGGCACCGCCGCCGGCACCGTCCAGGTGAAGCGACTGGATGCGGGCCCCAATACCTATCCGTCCGAATTGCGCGCCACGGCGGCGCTCGCCCTCTTCACCTTGAGCGAGAGCACGGGCCTGACGGAGCTGTGGAAGTCGGACGGCACGGCGGGCGGCACGGTGCGGCTGGCGTCCTTTGGTGCCTCGCGCGCGGTCCAGGTGCTGGGGGCGCTGGGCACCAACGCCTACGTCACGACCACCTCGCGCACCACCCAGTACATGGTCATCTACCGCGTCCCGCTCGCGGGTGGGAACCCGACGCCCGTCGTCACCCTGCCCAATGACTACGCAGCGCAGGGCTCGGCGTTCCCCCGCGTCAACGCCGTGAGCGGTGCCCCGGGGGGCACGAAGCTGTTCTTCTCCGTCGACATCGGCAGCAACGGCCCCGCGCCCACCGACACCCAGCTCTGGGTCACCAACGGCACCGCCGGGGGCACGACGCTGCTGCGCCGCCCGCTGAGCCTGTCGGACGAGTACAGCTCGCCGGTGTACGCGGTGGCGGACAACCTCGTCTACTTCAGCGCTCCCGACACCTCGGGGGAGAACATCGAGCCCTGGGTGAGCAACGGCACGACGGGCGGGACGCGCCAGCTCAAGGACATCGCCCCTCCGTCCGTCGGGGCGTCCTCCTTCCCGCGCGAGTTCTTCCGCGTGGGCTCGCGCGTCTTCTTCAGCGCCTTCGACGACACGGCGGCGGGCCAGCTCTGGTCCTCCGCGCTCAGCAACACCTGCGTGGCGCCGGAGGAGACCCTGTAGGCACCACCGGGTGGATCCCCGCGCCGTCCCGGGCCCGGCCGACGGGACGGCCCCCCGCCCGCCGGGGCTCCTGGCGGGTGACCGTGCCGGGCGGACGCGTGGGTGTTAGACACCGGCGCATGCCCACCGTCAGCCCCAGCGCACGCCTCGCAGGACAACGCCTCGAGCGCAGCCGGGCCTCCCGGCAGTTCGAAGGCCAAGGCTTCCGCAACACCGCGCCCGTGGGGCCCGGCCTCCAGGGCAACCCGCTGCCGCTGTTGGGGGAGTACTTCTTCGGCGGCACGCAGCGCACGCCGCCCGGCCCCCTTCCGGTGGACGACCCACGCGGCACCTGGGCCCGCGCGCCGGACACCGGTCTGCGCGTCACCTGGCTGGGCCACAGCACCCTGCTGCTGGAGGTGGACGGCGCGCGCGTGCTCACCGACCCCGTCTTCGGCGACCGCGCCTCGCCCGTGTCCTTCGCGGGCCCCCGGCGCTTCCACGCCCCGCCCGTGCCCCTGGACGCGCTGCCGGACCTGGACGCGGTGCTGGTGTCGCACGACCACTACGACCACCTGTGCCGCAGCACCATCCAGGCGCTGGCGAAGCGGCGCGTGCCCTTCATCACCGCGCTGGGCGTGGGACAGCACCTGGAGGCGTTCGGCGTGGCGCCGGAGCTCATCACCGAACTGGACTGGTGGGAGCACCACCGCGTCGGTCCGGTGGGCTTCACCGCCGCGCCCTCGCAGCACTTTTCCGGCCGGGGCCTGGGCGACCGCAACAAGACGCTGTGGGCGTCCTGGGTGCTCACCACCGACAAGCACCGGCTGTTCTTCAGCGGCGACACCGGCCTCACGTCGGAGTTCGAGGAGATTGGCCGCCGGCATGGCCCCTTCGACCTGGTGATGCTGGAGGTGGGCGCCTTCCACCCGAGCTGGGGCGGCATCCACCTGGGGCCGGAGAACGCGCTCAAGGCACACGCGATGCTGGGCGGCGGCACGCTGATGCCGGTGCACTGGGGGACCTTCAACCTGGCGCTGCACGCGTGGGATGAGCCCGCGGAGACGCTGGTGCGGCTGGCCACGGAGCAGCAGGTGCGCCTGTTCACGCCGGGCCTGGGCCGGGGCCTGGAGCCCTCGCGCGTGGAGGGCATGACGCCGTGGTGGCGCGACGTGGGCGAGCGCCGGCTCGTGCCGCAGACCGCACCCTGAGGCTTCGCGGCGCTGACGTCCCACCGGGAAGGACTCGACGCCCACACCAGGCGCGAGCGTAGAGTCCCTTTCCATGCTCCGCTCCCGGCTCGTCCCGACGCTCTCCCTGGCAGCGCTGCTGTGCCCCCTCCTGGCCTGCGACCCCGCGGCAGGAGGCAAGCCCCGGACAGAGGATCCGCCCCCTGTCGTCACGAAGAGCGCGAAGCGGGGCCTCGCCTATGGCTACCACTCGGCCGCGGACCTGAAGGCGCTCTCGCCCGGAATGAGCTGGTGGTACAACTGGTCCCCCCGCCCCGAAGCTGGCGCCGCGAGCGTCTACGCCTCCGAGGCCGTCACCTTCGTGCCCATGGCCTGGGGCGGCACGCCCAACGCGGATCAGCTCGCATCCGAAATCCCCGCGGGCGCGCAGTACCTGCTGGGCTTCAACGAGCCCAACTTCCTGAGCCAGGCGAACAAGACGCCCCGGCAGGCCGCCGCGCTCTGGCCCGTGCTGGAGGAAGTGGCCCGCCGCAAGCAGCTCAAGCTGGTGTCCCCGGCGGTGAACTACTGCGGCGACTGCGTCACGGAGGACGGCGTCAAGTTCACCGATCCAGTGGTCTACCTGGATGCCTTCTTCAAGGCCTGCCAGGGCTGCCAGGTGGATGCCATCGCCATCCACTGGTACGCGTGCGACCTGGGCGCGCTCAAGTGGTACGTGGAGCGGTTCAAGAAGTACGACAAGCCCCTCTGGCTGACGGAGTTCGCCTGCGGCGACATGCCCCATGACCAGATCACCGTCGAAGTGCAGAAGAAGTACATGGTGGATGCCATTCCCTGGTTGGAGTCGGAACCCGCCATCGAGCGCTACTCCTGGTTCTCCGGGCGCAACAACGAGATCCCCTCCATCAACCTGCTGGGAGCCTCCGGAGAGCTGACCGAGCTGGGCCGCCTCTACGTCACGCTGCCCGCCGGCACGTCGCCGCAGTCACCCTGAACGAAGGGTGAGCCTCCGTCCTACATGACAGGCGGGCCGCCTGCCCTCCAGGCAGCGAAGGAGCCATCCCCCAGGCGAAGACAGACGGGGAGCGGCCTACTCCGCGCTCCTGGATTTCTGGGGTAAAGATGACCGCCACATGGCACTTCAAGCGGGGGACGCGTTCGGACGGTATGAGCTGGTGTCCTGGCTGAGCCGGGGCGGCATGGCGGAGACGTGGCGCGCGCAACTGGTAGGCGCCGCCGGGGTGACCAAGCCGGTCCTCATCAAGAAGGTCCTCCCGGAGTACGCGGACGATGAGGCCTTCATCTCCATGTTCATCAGCGAGGCGCGCATCTCCGCCACGCTGTCCCATGGCAACGTCGCTCAAGTGTTCGACTTTGGCCGCGTGGATGGTGAGTACTTCCTCGCCATGGAGTTCGTGGATGGCCAGCCCCTCCACCGCGTCCTCAAGCGCGCCATCAAGAGCGGCATGGCCGCCCTGCCCGTCCCCGTCGCGGTCTTCATCGCGATGGAGATGTGCCGGGGGTTGCACTACGCGCACACCCGCACGGACAACAGCGGAAAGCCGCTGGACATCGTCCACCGCGACATCTCTCCGGACAACGTGCTCGTCGGCTACGAGGGCCAGGTCAAGATCGTCGACTTCGGCATCGCCAAGGCCAAGCTCCTGCGCGGCGTCAGGACGGAGCCTGGGGTCGTGAAGGGCAAGTACCTCTTCTTCTCCCCGGAGCAGGCGCGCGGCGAGGACGTGGATGCGCGCACCGACGTCTGGGCCACCGGTGTCGTGTTGTATGAACTGCTCTGCGGCAAGCTGCCCGTGGACGGGCCGCCCCAGGTCGTGATGACGCGGGTGGCACGAGGCGAGATTCCCCCGCCCGTTCGACTCCGGCCGGACCTGCCGGAGGAATTGAATGACATCGTGATGAAGGCGCTGACCGCGGACCGCGAGCAGCGCTTTGAATCCAGCCACGAATTCGCGGAGGCGCTGGCCGGCTTCCTGTATGCGAACCATTCGCGCTTCTCCTCGCTGAGCATCGCGAACCTGCTGCGGGTGCTGTTCCGTGGAGACCTGGAGCAGCAGGGCCGGCAGTTGGCGGTGCCGGGGACCTTCCAGCAGGAGATGAAGTCGTGGGGTGCGGCCCCTCTCGTGGCTGAGGTCGCGGCAAGGCCGCCCCAGGAGGGAATTCAGACCCGGCGCATCGCCCGGGCCGCGAAGCCGCCCAACACGGCCCTCACGGGGACGACGGAACCGGATCCGCCCGTACCGGCGGGGTCCTCCGGTGGATCGCGCAAGCTGCTCGTGGGCCTGGGAGCGGGAGGCGGGTTGCTCGCGACGGGCGCCGGCCTCTGGTTCCTGATGAGCTCCACGCCGCCCGTCGCGGAAGCACCGCCCCCCGTTCCGGAACCCCGCATCGCCGTGGCCGCCG
>NZ_RAWI01000557.1 GCF_003612125.1 Corallococcus praedator | reverse complement strand
CTTTCGCACGGGGCGGGGCTCCTTTGACAGACACTGAATGCGGGTCCTAGTTTGGGTCCCATGCCTCGAGTCACCATCGCGCTGCTGAAGGATGACAAGACCCAGTACCGGGACATCCGCTTCAAGCTGGAGGGTGTGCGGACGGCGGCGTCCTATGTCCGCAACGCGGAAGTAGGCCTGGTGGTGGCGCCCGAGTATTTCTTCCGGGACCCCAACCAGAACGACCTCAAGAACTATCACGTCAGTCGGGATGAAAAGACACGCATCCAGGACTCCCTGCTCGACGTGAGCCGGGATTTTCCCAACGTCGTGCTGGCACCCGGAACGGTGGCCTGGAAGCAGCCCACCTCCGACCGCCCCCGGTTCGTGAGCGAGGTGGCCTTGAAGGGGAGCTCGCAGGGCTACTTCGACCATTCCGTGGGGATGACGGCGCTCAACAAGAGCGTGAGCATGTCCCTGACGGCGCTCACGCAGTCCGGCAATCCCCTGTTCGCCCTGGGGCCGCCTCCCGTGTCACACCTGCTGTACAACACCTTGTACCTGTATCACGACGGGCACTACTGGGGATTGGACAAGCAGGGCGACTTCCATGAGTCCAGCTCCGACAAGGTGCTCGTGTACGAGCATGGCGCCATGCTGCAGGAGCTGCGGGTGAACGGCTACCGGCTGCGCTTCGGCCTGGAGATCTGTCTGGACCACGTCAACGGGCGGCTGGCCCAGCATCTCCAGGGCACCGGCGAAGGGCCGGTGGACCTGCATGTCATCATGTCCGACTTCGCCTTCAACAAGGCGCAGCACTTCTGCGCCCGGGATGGCGGGGCCGTGGTGCACGCCTCCACGAAGGAGCGCGCGGTGGAGATCAGCAAGCGATACATCGAGGTTGACCACCCTTCGGGCGGCACCCAGGTCCTCGATACGAAGAAGGGCGTGTTGCGTCCCTTCAAACCCAGCCTGGGGCCGCAGTCGTCGGTCGCCCCCACCAACGTGGGGGGCTTCTGGGTGCGGCCCCTGCTGCACAACAAGCGCGTGACCAACGTCTTCCAGAATGTCGGCGGTACCTACGTCAACCAGCGGGTGGAGCACCAACTGGGCGAATACTTCACGCTCACCGGTGTGAACCTCCGCTGAAGTCTTCCCCCCTCCTCCATCCGAGGCGTCATGCTGAAACCCTACGAGCTGCTGGGCTATGTGCCGTGTGGCGAACAATACAAATACATCCACGACCCGTCGGTCGTCAGCTCGGCGTATCCGCTCGCGAATCGGCTGAAGAAGGCCTACGCGTTGATGGACATCGCCACGGATGCCTATCGGTCGCAGGAGTACGAGATGCTCCGGCACAACCAG
The DNA here is from genome assembly GCF_003612125.1 of Corallococcus praedator. GTDB lineage: Bacteria > Myxococcota > Myxococcia > Myxococcales > Myxococcaceae > Corallococcus > Corallococcus praedator. Next base: position 3,498 of record NZ_RAWI01000557.1, on the reverse strand, counting down.
CGCAGCCTCGAAAACCTGGTGCGGGGCTACTTCCAGCGCGTCCAGACCTACGATGCCCTGCGCCAGGAGTTCATGACGTTCCTGGAAGGGACGGGGCCCTATGCCATTCCCGGCCAGTATGGTCCTCCTTCAAAGGAGACCTGGCTGATGAAAGGGCAGTTGCAGGGCATCATGTCCCAGGGATTCATCACCTGGGATTCCCAGCCGGGGCTTTACATCGACGACGAGGGGGACCGGTATCTCCAAATCCCCTATCTGCACCTGAGTGGCCCGGAGGACCGGATGGCCACCTTGCTGACCCGCCTGAGCGAGGTGGACTACCAGGGGAAGACCCCGGTGCTCCTGGCGGATCCGGTGGTCTATGAGAACATCAAGGCCAAGAGCGGCCAGGGCCGCGCCCCCCGGGGCGAGGGGCTGCGGGTGCATGCGGTCTACACGGAAGGGTTCGTCACGGGCGCGCTGGCGGCGGAGCTCAAGGGCCACGAGCTGGTGGTCCTGATGGCGAATCCCTCCCTCTGGTATCTGCCCTTCTTCACCGCCATCCACGAGGCCGCGTTCAACATGGTCATCCCCGAGCAGACCCTCTCCATCAACCAGGGCCATTTCTGAGCCGGGTGAAGGAGAGGGCCTGGAGGTGACGGCTCAGGAGTCGTAGCCGTAGTAGCCGTCGAGCACGACGACCTTGCGCGTGGCCGGGTAGTAGAGGACGGCGCGCGTGTCGAACTCGTGGCAGTTGGGGCACGGCACGCCCTGCGTGTAGAGCCACGCCTGCACGTCGCCGCCGCCCGCGAAGGCGTCAATCGCCTGGAGCAGCGCCGCGCCGTCGCCGTAGTAGTTCGACGTGAAGAGGATGCTCTGCGACAGGCCCGCGCGGTTGGTGTACGTGCCGCCCGCGGGATCCGGGAAGGACTGGTCCTGCTCCGCGACCTTCGCGACCACCGTCTGGATGGTGGGGGGCGTGGCCGGGCACGACGGCGTGCGGAACGCGGTGATGGGAGACAGGCCGTGCCACGCGCCGTTGTTGGAGCCGACGTTCCACGTCACGCGGGCGGGCTCCAGCGAGGAGGCGTTGATGGAGGTCAGCGACAGCGGCTGGGGCGAGCCCACGTCACACGCGTTGGCGACGTACAGGCAGCGCGTCACCTGGCGGTAGGTGCCGCACGCGGAGAAGTCCGTCGTGCCCGCAGGCTGGTTCTGCACGCAGTCGTAGGTGGCGGGCTGGCACGTGGGAGACGGCCAGACGTCGTACGCATCCCCGGTGGTGAGCGCGAGGCTGGTGACGCGGCCGACCAGCCGGCCCGTCTTCTGCGCCGTCCCGCCGGCGTTGAGCGCCGCCGTGAAGGTGAGCGGCGTGGTGTGCGGGTCCATGGCCTGCTTCAGCGTGTCGTAGCTCCAGTCCAGCTTGAAGCTGTCCGCGTCCACGTTGCCCACGGCAGGGATGCCGTCCGGCGCGGTGACGGTGAGGGAGCTGGCCGCGGCGTCCACGTTGCCCCGGTACACGAGCGACTGGAGACCGTTCACGACGTAGTAGGGGGTGACGTCCTCCGACACCCACACGGCGTTGGAGCCGCGGAAGTCATAGAAGCGCGGGGCCACTTCGATGCGCGCGGTGTAGTGCGTGGGCGTGCCGGTGAAGGTGTCCACCGTCACGAACAGGGGCAGGCCGGCCAGCACCGAGTTGAGCTCGTGGCCTTCCGGAAGCACCACCTCCAGCCGGCGCTCGCTGATGATGTGCGCCTCGCCGAACGCGTCGTCGGGCACGTAGCTGAACACGTTGCTCAGGTAGCGGTTCGCCGTGGCGTGCAGGATGAGCGAGCGCACGCCGTTGCGCGTCTCGAAGGTGCCCAGCGTCTCGAAGCTCAGCGTGAGCGAGGCCTCGGTGGCGTAGAGGCGCTCCACCGTCGCGGCGGCGGTGCTGGTGCCCGTCGTCTCCACGGACTCGATGGCGTCCGTGGGAGCTTCGGTGGGGCCGCTACAGGCGGGAGCGGCGAATGCGACAAGACATGCGAGTCCGAGCGAACGGGGATTCATGGCGGAGCCTCCGGGGTGGGGAAGCGCCGCATAGCACGTCCGGCTGACACGGGCGGACGGGGGCCCGGTGACAACACTGTTACAAGGCCGATATCACGGGGCCTTCTTGTGGAAGGACTCGCTCCAGGTGGGTGCGGCCTTCTTGATGAGTTCCAGGAACTCCGCCGGGATGTCGTCGGAGCCGGTGAGGGGGCGGACCTCCATCACGTCATCGTTGCCCATGCCGCCGGGATAGCGGCGGGCCCAGGCGATGGCCTCCTCCTTCGACTTCACCTCCAGCACGTAGAAGCCGCCGATGAGCTCCTTCGTTTCGGTGAAGGGGCCGTCCTTCACGTCGGACTTTCCGCCCTTGAAGATGACGTGCGCTCCGGCGGCGGAGGCGCTGAGGCCCTCGGAGGCGACGAGCACGCCGGCCTTGTGCATCTCCTCGTTGAATTTCATCTGCGCGATGAAGACGGCCTCGTCGAAGGGGGCGTCCGCGGGCGCGGGCGTGGGCTCCGGGGTGGACGGCCTGGGGATGAGCATGAAGCGCATGAGGGGGTCTCCTGGGGTGGGGGATTCGTGGGTCTGCCGGCGCGACGAATGATGGGCGGGAGAATCGACAGGGGCCTGGGATTTTCCTCAAGGTGCATCGCGGAGGGTGGGTTCGATGCCGCCCCTCTCCTCTTCTCAGACGGGGCACAGCGATCAGTTGCGCGTCGGCTGACGCGCGGCATCGGCGCTGTGCAGTGGCAAGGGCTCGCCCGTGGTGCCCGGCGTGGACCGGGTGTCCAGCTCATCGTAGAGTGCCCAGGAAGGGAAACTCCTTGATATGGCGCAACTCGTCTTCGGGATGAACCAGTCGTTGGACGGCTACGTCGACCACATGGCGTTTGGGCCAAGCCCCACCCTCTTTCGTCATTTCATCGAGCAGACTCGCGGCCTGACTGGCAGTGTGTACGGTCGCCGCATGTACGAGGTGATGCGTTATTGGGATGAGGATCATCCTGAGTGGGACGCGGCGGAACGCGACTTCGCAACGGCCTGGCGGAGCCAACCGAAGTGGGTCGTGTCACGCACGCTGAAGTCCGTCGGCCCCAACGCCACCCTTGTCGCGAACGACATCGAGGCGACAATCCGCAAGCTGAAGGCTGAGCTTGATGGAGAGATTGACGTTGTAGGCCCGGACCTGGCGCGAAGCCTGACGGACCTCGGTCTCATTGATGAGTATCGAATCTACCTGCACCCCGTCGTGCTGGGTTCCGGCAAGCCCTTCTTCGCCGGCCCGCGGCCGCCACTCCGCCTTAAATCCAGCGAGCGAATGGACGAGAACGTGATCAGGTTGGCGTACGTTCCCGCTTACGACGGTGCTCACGAACGTGGATCGAGGCAGGCGCAGGGCGTAGCCCTCGGTGGGCCCATCCCATGCGTGACGAGCAAGGGCGAGCGCGCCAGAGCCCATAGATTGAGGTCATGGGCGCACCACTT
>NZ_RAWI01000556.1 GCF_003612125.1 Corallococcus praedator | reverse complement strand
CAAGCCCCCCTCCCGGACGTCCGCCCCTGGTTCCACCGTCGCGGCGACGGTGTTGACGCTCGCCTCGGCGGGAGGCGCGGCGGGGCGGATGAACACCTCCAGCGACTTCCAGCCCCGGGCCCCTTCCTCCCGGACCGGCGACACCGTGGCCGTGAACACCCCGGCGCGGGCCAAGGCCGCCACATCCGACCTCGCGAGGGAGCCCTCCCAGGGGGTGGCCTTCGTGCGCGACTTCAACGCGAAGCTGGCCCTGCCGCCCGCGCGCCTGAAGGAGAAGCTCGCGATGATGCGCGAGAGCCCCTCCGCGATGTTCCGGGCGATGCCGGCGCTCTTCCATGCGGACCTGCGGGGGCCGTACGCGCAAGGCGCGAAGCTCCTGGACCGGCCGGCCCCGGACATCCTCGTGGTGGGGGATGCCCACGTGGGCAACCTGGGCACCTTCCGGGGACCGGAGGGCAAGGCGGTGTGGGGGCTCAACGACTTCGACCAGGCGGGCATCGCGTCGCCGGAAGCGGACCTCACGCGGCTGGCCACCAGCGCCGTGCTCACCGCGCGCGAGGCGGGCCTGTCCGCCGGGGAGCAGGCGGAGGCGGTCAAGGCGCTCGCGCAAGGGTACTTCGAGACGCTGGAGCTGCTGGCGGACGGGGATGCGAACCCGGGGGCCTTCCTGACGAAGAAGGAATCGTCCGGGCCGGTGAAGGACCTCATCGACCAGTCGCGCGACACGTCGCCGAAGGACCTGTTGGAGAAGTACGTGAAGCCCGACGGTGCCAAGGGTCCCCGTTTCCTCACCACGGACACGCTCAAGCCGCTGGACGCGACGCGGAAGAGCGCGGTGCGCGCGGCGCTGGCGTCCTACGAAGCGACCCTGAAGGGCACCGAGGGCGTGGCCGTGCCCCTGAAGGTGCTGGACCTCGCGGAGCGCCTGGACGCGGGTGGCAGCAGCTACGGCCTGGAGCGCGACTACGTGCTCCTGGGCGCGAAGGATCCGAAGGCCCCGCCCGTGCTGCTGGAGCTGAAGGAGCTGCTGGCCTCCGGCGTGGGTTCTCCCCCGGTCCCCGCGAACGGCGCGGACGTGGTGAAGGCGCAGAAGGAACTGGCTGGCGACGCGAACCCGCTCACGGGCACGGTGAGCATGGGCGGCCGGGCCTTCCTCGTGCGCGAGGTGGAACCGGAGAAGGGCAAGCTGGACGACGGCGCGCTCTCCAAGAAGAAGGCCCTGCGCTCCACCTTCGAACAGGCGGGCGTGGTGCTGGCCCGGGCGCATGGCCACACGCGGGAGCAGGCCACGCGCCTGGAGGCCTGGCTGGGCGGCGATACGCACGAAGCCACGAAGCGGCTCACCGCGTTCGCGCAGTCCTACGCGGATCAGGCCGAAGCGGATTGGAAGGCCCTGAAGGCCGCGCGCTGATCCGCGCGGCGCGACGTTCCCTCAGAGCGTCGCGGAGAGCTGCCCCGCCGCGTCGCGCAGGGTGACGACGTCGAAGTCTTCCTTGAGCCACTGGAAGATGCTGCGCAGCCGCTCCTGCTTCTTCGCGGCGCTCACGCGCAGGTCGCGCTGCTGACGCACCAGCTCCGGCGGGATGCCGTCCGCCGCGTCCAGCACGTCGACACCGTGCAGCTCGAAGTTGAAGAAGGCGTCCGCCCGGCATGCCCGGTACGCGGCGCGCATGGTGCCGCGAGGCAGCGTGGTCGCGAACGTGCCGATGAACGGGAAGCGCACCACCGGCGTCACCGTCATCGGCAGCTCCACCACCGCCCCCGTGCCCCGTCGGTAGGGCTGCGCCGGATCCGGCCGGTACGGCACGCGCGGCGCGAGCAGCACGCGGGGCGTATCCAGCACGGAGCGCGAAGGCCGCCCCAGCGCCGCGAGCGCCCCCATCACCGCCGCCTTCGCCGCGTAGTACGGCGCCGCCGGGAACGCGGAGGACCCATACGTGTACCCCTGCACCACCGTGGCCGCGTACAGGTCGGCGTTCAGCGTGTAGCCCGGGGCCCGGAAGCCGCAAGGACGCACGCCGGTGGCCTTCAGGATGGCCGCGTCCGCGCGCGCCAGGTCTTCCGCGATGGCGTCGGCACCGCGCCGCGTGAGCGCGTAGTCATGGGCGTGGCTGTGGCTCGCGACCTCGATGCCCGCCGCGTGGGACTGCCGCATGCCGGCCGCCGCGCCGGGGTCCGCCTCCAGGTCCTCCCCGATGGCGAAGAACGTCCCGGGCACTCCGACGGAGGCCAGCAGGTCGCGGAAGCGGGGCACCGCCACGCGATGGATCAACGTGCGGGCCCGGTCGTCCAGGAGCGACTCGGGCAGCCCGTGGATCCGGCAGTAGTGCGGCAGCGAATCCAGGTCGACGGAGATGGACGCCAGTCGCACCGCTGGCATGGAGCGCTCCCTCTTCAGGTCCCGCGAACGCGGATGACGTAGAACAGCTTGCCCACGTTCTTGAGCACGTTGGGCACGCGCTTGAACAGGTGGATGGACGGCTGGCGCTTCTCGTGGAGCTGGATGGGGATCTCCATCACGTTGAGCCCCTCGCGCCACGCGCGGATGACGAACTCGCTGGCGAACACGTCCATGTCCACCACGCACTTCTGGATGACGGGCAGCAGCGCTTCGCGGCGGAACGCCTTCAGGCCGTGCGTGTCGGTGCCCTGGAAGCCCAGCGCCACGCGCAACAGCTTGTTGTGCACCCGCGTGGCCGCGCGGCGGATGAGGGGCCGCTGATCACTCGCGCCCTTGGCCGCCTTGGAGCCCACGACCATGTCCGCCTCGCCGCGCTCCAGCCGGGGCAGCGCCGCGTCGTAGAAGGTCAGGTCGCACAGGTCGATTTCATCGCACACCACGTAGGTGCCCCGGGCCTTGAGGATGCCCTCCTTCAGCGCCACGCCGTAGTTGGGCGTCTCCGAGTGGAACCAGCGCAGGCGCGGGTTCTTGGCGCACAGATCCTCCAGGATCATGGGCGTCGAGTCGCGCGAGCCGTTCTCCGCGAAGATGATTTCGTAGTCGAGCCCGCGCGCATCCAACCCCTGACGCAGCTCTTCGGCTGCCTGGGCGATGATGGACTCTTCGTTGTAGACCGGGATGACGACGGAGAGGTGCAGGGCCATGGGTCCAGAAGAAGCGAAAGGTAGGCCTGGGGCCTAGCACGGCCCCAACCCACCCGTCGACAAGGAGATGACCCCTCGCGTCAGCCGTTCAGCGTCCGGGCACAGGCCCGCCCGCCCAGGATGGCGTCCTCCATGGACGAGTACTCCCACTGGCCATAACGCCCCGCGGTGAGGATGCCCGCGTGCTCCAGGAAGCGGGCGACCTCCGCCTTCGCCGGTCCGTACGCGTCGTCGTAGAGCACGTACGCGTTGGGGATCTCCCTCGCCTTGGCGAAGAGGACGTCGTCCTTCGAGTGGATCATCTCCGAGCGCAGCAGGTCCTCCACCGCCTTGCGCTCCGCGTCCTCCAGCGACAGCTCGCCGTGGTGGCTGAACTCGACGGAGAAGCTGGCCGTGTCCGAGGGAGCCAGGGGCGCGTACACCGCCGAGGGCGAGCCGATGCGGTACGCATGGAACTCCGGCTCCGGCAGGTAGATCCAGTGCCAGGGCTGACGGTTCGCGCCCTTCGCGCCCACGCACACGTACGTGACGGTGAAGGCCCGCAGACGCTTCGCCGCGGCCTGCACCTCCTCCGGGACACCGGAGGCACCGCGCGCAATCAACTGCACCAGCGTGGGCAGCGCGATGGAGGACACGAGCCCCGAGTAGCCTTGCGTGCGCCCGTCCGACAGCACGACCTGCTTCGCCTTCCAGTCGATGGAGACGGGTTCGGTGTGCACGCTCAATTCGCCGCCGCGCAGGTGCTGTTTCATCGCGCGCGCCAGGCTCTCGATGCCGCCCTCGCGCGGGTAGAGGAACGAAGCGTTGTAGCCCAACTGGTCGCTGCCGGCCCCGAGCGCCCCGTCGACGACCTCCTTGAGGGAGGGACGCGGCACGAAGCGGCCCACCCAGTTGGCGGACATCTCGCGCGGGTGCACGGTCCACAGCTTCTGGTTGTAGGGCAGCATGAAGTTCTTCGCGAAGCCTTCACCCATGTAGCGGAGGATGAACTCCTCGAAGTTGACGGGCTCGCGCTCGCGCAGGGCCCGGCCCTTCTCACCGTAGATGGCCTCCACGTAGCCGATCAGGTTCTCCGCCACGACCTCCGGCGGCAGCCCGTGGGTGTTCACCTGGTAGGGGAAGCGCGTGAAGGTGCCGCGCGAGTACACCGCGGCGCGGCGCTGGATGCGCACCATCTGTTCAGGCAGCCAGAGCGTGTTGACCAGCTCCTGGATCTCCGGGTCGCGCAGGTGGAGCCAGTGGCCGGTGGGGTCGAAGTAACACCCGTCGATGACCTCGGTCTTGATGAGGCCGCCGACCCGGTCCGACTTCTCGATGAGGCGCCAGGGGCGCTTGATGAAATGCGCGGTGGACAGGCCCGCGAGGCCCGCCCCGAGGATGACGATGGGATCCATGCTCCGCCGGGTCTACCACCTCGTCCGGGGGGCTGGAAAAGGAAGGCACACTGCCGGTAGGGGCGTGCGCCCGCCCTCCTGCCCGCCCGGGTGACGACTCGTCGCCCCGGGGGCGCGTTCTTTCCGGGCTTGAAACGGCTCTGCTAGCCTGCACGCGCCGCGCGGACCATCGCACCGCCCATTCATTGCTGCGCGTGCGCGCGCCAGCCGGTCTCGTCGAAGGAAAACAATGAAAGTCTCCTGCCCGTCGTGCCAGACGAACTACAACATCGATGACAGGCGGATCCCGCCCGGGGGCGCGAAGCTCAAGTGTGCCCGGTGCCAGACCACGTTCCCCATCAAGGC
>NZ_RAWI01000555.1 GCF_003612125.1 Corallococcus praedator | reverse complement strand
CACCACGGCGGTGCCATCCAGGTGCGCCAGCGTCACCGGGGGCGCATCTCCTCCGGCCCTCCCCCAGTCATGCACGGCGGAGAGCGCCAGCGTGTAGCGGCCCGGTTCGCGGGGCTGGCCGAAGAGGACATGCTGTACGTCCAGCGCGATTTCCGCCCCCATGAGGCGCGCGCCCAGCACGTCCGAGGCGAAGGCCTGCGTGTAGAGGGGCCCCAGGGTGCCGGAGAGGAAGCCTCCCGCCGGGTGGTAGTCGGGATTGCTTCGGTTGGAGTAGCGCCGCACGAGGTGCGCGGACAGCAGGCTGTAGGACTCCAGCGCGCCGAACCAGTCGCCCACGGGCGCGTTGTCCGAGCCCAGCTTGAGGCCGCGCACCACCTGCCCCCAGTCCGAGAGGCTGTCCCAGTCCTCCCGCCGCACGAGGCCCGTGCCTTCTCCTCCACGCCACAGCCGCAACCGCACCGGAGCGCCCAGATTGAGGCCGAAGTCCTCTCCGCGCTCGAGGACGAGGGTGGGCTCCACCTGGAGGAAGCCCTCGTCCGTGCCGACCCCCGCGCGCGGCAGCAGGGCCAACGCAGTCGCGTCCAGCCGCAGCAGCGAGCGCCACGCGGAGTTCCGTACGCGCCGTTCCTCCTCCACGGGCTGCGTGTCGTGGACCCCCTCCGCCCCTGCGGCGACCGGCCAGACCAGCAACAGCCATACCGCCCCACCTCGCGTCATTCGCATACACGCCTCCTGTGAGTGCCCCGGCGAAGGGAGCAAAGAACACACGTCTGACGTTCAGCCCGGAACTGGCCGGCTGCGCGTCGCTGCTCAGAGGTGCGGGGAATGGGAGGCCGTCCGCGTCGGGGCCGCGGGAGTCAGTGCTTCGCCACGCGGGGCGCGCTGGGCCTTGGATGTGGGGGACGCCGTGGGTGCTGCCCCAGGTGTGCCGTCAGCTTCAGCACCCGCTGCTGCGCCGAATCGGCCATTGTCCGCTTTGCCGGCGCCACGTCGGCGCACGCGGCCGCTTCTTGCATTTGATCAATCAATCGCAAACACGAAGGCCCCGCGACGTTCATCGCGAGGTCCGTGTTGAACAAAAAACTCCCATCGGGTTGGCAGGGCCTTTCAGTCAGCTCCAGGAGCGGGATTCGAACCCGCGACCAGGGAGATAGGAAACCCTTGATGACGCACCGCCAGCCGCGTCTAGCGCAGCGCCGCGAGGGCCGCGCCGACCTTCGCCACCGTCACCGACACGGGCGTCGTCACCTCCGGAGCGAAGATGGCCACGCGGAGCTCCTCGAAGGCCCACCGCAGCTCCTGCGCCGCCTCCTGGTCACGCACGGTGGCGCACCTGGCGAGGAAGGCCTCCCATAGGGGGGTGAAGGGCACGGCCTTCCCTGCGTCCTTGCCGGGGTTCGACACCGCACGCGACAGCCGTGCCTGGGCCGCGCGGAGATAGCGCGGGTAGTTCAGCAGGCGCACGAAGGGGATCCACTCGATGAGCTTCGCGGGGAACAGCTGCCCGAGCTGCGAGCGGATGTCGCGCACGGCCGCCGCGCCGCTCGGCCCCTTGGATGCTGCCTTGAGCGCAGCGAGCGTCTCCGCGAGCTCCGAGGAGGTGGCAACGACGGCGTTCGCCCATTCCCGGGCCGTCTGCTCGATGCGCGGTGAGCCCTCTTGGACCAGCGCCTCGAAGGCCGCCTTCGTGCGGGGCAGCGGCGCGCCCGGTGCGAGCTTGAACGCATCGTCGACGCTGCGTGCGAGGACGAGCGCCCGGAAGGTGTCGGCCTGACCCCGTGCGGGCGGCGAGCCGTCCAGGGACGGGAAGGGCAGCGGCATGCGCGCGGCGCTGACGGCCACATGCCCGCGCGCGGCGAGCATCAGGAGCCGGCGGACCCCCGTGCGCGTGGCCGCGTCGGCGGCGGACGATGTCTCGAGCAGCACCAAGTCCACGGCGGCGCCCCGGTCGACGAGCGCGGGGTGGCTGCGGATCTCAAGCCCGCCGACCCGCCGGGCGACCACGGGGGGCAGATCGCCGAAGGTCCAGGCGGTCAGCCCCTTGCGCTCCCAGTCCGAAGTCGGTGCCACGCTGCGCAGCGCCGCCCGTGCACGTCCCCCGTGCTGTTCGAGCAGCGCGTCGGCGTCGCGGCTCCGCGCGAGCTCCTTTCCCCGCTCGTCGAGCACCCGGAGCGTGATGCGCAGGTACGGCGCCACGGCATCCGCCCGGAAGGACTCCTCGGGCACGTCCACGCCGCACAGCCGGGACACCGCACGCGCGAGCGCTGGAATCATCGGCCCGCGGAAGGGCACCAGTTCCTTCTCGAGACGGTCGACCAGGGCCGGCACCGGCCCCAACTGCTTGCGCTGGGCGCGGGGGACCTGCTCGAGCAGGGCGGTGAGTTTCTCCCGCTGCCACCCGGGGATGGTCCAGTCGAGCTCTCCCGGGACCAGCTGGGCGAGCAGCAGCAGCGGCACGCTCAGGGTGATGCCGTCGTCCTCGGCCGCGGGGTCGAAGGTGTACGTCACCGGCACGGACGCGCCGTGCAGGGTGATGGCATCCGGGTAGCGCGCCGGGGACAGGCCCGGGTCGTGCGAGAGGGCATCCTCCATCGAGAGGATGAGCACGTCGGGGTCGGCCGCCTCGGCCTTGCGGCGCCAGGCCTCGAAGCTCGCTCCGTCCGTCACGTCCGCCGGGAGGCGCTCGTCGAAGAACGTCAGCAGGGCCTCGCTGTCGAGCAGCTCGCTGCGCCGGGCCTTGTCCCGCAGGCGCGCCACGCGCTCGAGCACCTCGCGGTTCTCCTCCTGGAACGCCCCCCGGGTGCGGTACTCGCCGCGCACCAGGGCATGATCGAGGAACATCAGCCGTGCCCGGGCGGGGTCCATGCTGGCCAGGGCCACGGGGCGCTCCTTGAAGACCTGAAGCCCGAAGAGGGTCGCGTTCTCCTTCACGACGGCGCGCGCGGACTTCTCCGACCAGTGCGGTTCGGAGTAGCTGCGCTTGAGCAGGTGGGGGGCCGCCGCCGCGAGCCACTCCGGGTCGAGCTTCGCCACGGTGCGCGCGAACAGCTGGGACGTCTCCACGAGCTCGAACGCCATCGCCCAGGCAGGGGGCTTTTTCGCGAGCGCCGACGAGGGGTGGACCATGAAGCGCGTCTGCTTCGCGCCTGTAAAGTGGCGCTGCTCCGGATTCCACTGGCCGATGCGGGACAGCAGCCCGGTGAGGAGTGCCTGGTGCAGGACGTCCCCGCGCGCCGGGGCGCCCCGGCCCTTGCGCGGCAGGCGCAGCTCGCGGACGGTCTCCTCGAGCTGGCGCTGGACGTCCCGCCACTCGCGCACCCGCAGGAAGGACAGGAAGTTGTCCCGGCACACGCGCCGCAGATGTGACGTCCCCCGGTCCTCGGCCTCGCTCACGAACGCCCACAGCTTGAGGAGCCCCGTGAAGTCCGAGTGCTCATCACGGAAGCGCGAGTGCAACGCGTCCGCCTTCTGCGCGAGCTCCCGTGGCCGCTCGCGCGGGTCCTGCAGGTTGAGCGCCGCGGCGATGATGAGCACCTCGTCCAGGCACCCATACTCGGCGCCGGCGAGAATCATCCGCGCGATGCGCGGGTCCACCGGGAAGCGCGCGAGCTGGTGGCCGAGCGGCGTCAAGGCGCGCTCCTTGCCCTCGATGGCCCCGAGCTCCTCGAGCACCCGCCAGCCCTCGGCGATGGCCTTCGGCTGGGGCGGGTCGAGGAAGGGGAAGTCCTCGACGTCACCGAGGCCGAGGGACTTCATCCGCAGGATGACCCCCGCCAGCCCCGTGCGCTTGATTTCCGGGTCGGTGAAGGCGGGCCGCGTGGTGAAGCCCGCCTCGTCGTAGAGGCGCACGCAGATCCCATCGCGCACGCGGCCGCAGCGCCCTTTGCGCTGGTCGGCGCTGGCCTGGGAGACCGGCTCGATGTGCAGGCGCGTGGTGCCCGAGCGTGAGTCGTAGCGCGACAGACGCGCCACCCCGGTGTCCACGACGTACACGATCCCCGGGAGGGTGACGGACGTCTCCGCGACGTTGGTGGAGAGGATGACCCGGCGCTGGGGGATGGAGGCGAAGACGCGTGACTGCTCGGCGGCGGACAGGCGCCCATACAGGGGCTGCACCACCGTGCCGCGCAGCTCGCGCGCGTTCAGGGCGTTCTCGGCCTCGCGGATCTCCCGCTCCCCAGGGAGGAACACGAGGACGTCCCCGTCCGGGTCGAGCGAGATCACGTTCGCCACCGCATCGGCGACGGCGTCCGCGAGCTCGGCGTCCTCGGGGGGCGGCTCATAGAGCACGTCCACCGGAAAGGTCCGGCCCTCCACCTGGATGACCGGAGCGCCTCCGAAGAACTGCGAGAAGCGCTCGGTCTCGATGGTGGCCGAGCTCACCACCACCTTGAGGTCGGGGCGCCTGGGGAGGAGGCGCTTGAGCCACCCGAGCAGGAAGTCGATGGTGAGGCTGCGCTCGTGGGCCTCGTCGAGCACGATGGTGTCGTAGCGTTTCAGGAGCGGGTCGCTGTGAATCTGCGCGAGCAGCACGCCGTCGGTCATGAACTTCACGGCCGTCCGCCGGGTCGAGCGGTCCTCGAAGCGAATCTGGTAGCCGACGTCCGTGCCCAGCTCCGTGCCGACCTCGCGGGCCACGCGCGCCGCCACGCTCGTCGCGGCGATGCGCCGGGGCTGGGTGACGCCAATCTGGCGCGGGCGGCCGCGCCCCATGGCGAGCAGGACTTTCGGCAGCTGCGTCGTCTTCCCCGAGCCGGTGGCCCCCGCGACGATGACCACCTGATGGGCGGTGATGGCCGCGGTGATGTCCTCCACCCGGCTCGAGATGGGGAGCTCGGGGGGGAAGTGC
>NZ_RAWI01000554.1 GCF_003612125.1 Corallococcus praedator | reverse complement strand
CACCCGCCCCAGCCCCCGGAGCCGGACGAGGATGACCGCTTCGTGGAAGCGAAGCTGGCCCAGGCGAAGCAGCTGATGGACCAGTACCTCAACCTGCGCAAGTAGGGGCGGGCAAACAGGGGCGCCCCATGGTACAGGGGCGCACATGCCCAAAATCCGCAAAGTGCTCGTCGCCAACCGCGGCGAGATCGCCATCCGGGTAATGCGCACCTGCAAGGAGCTCGGCATCGCCACGGTGGCCGTGTACTCCGAGGCAGATCGCTCCGCGCTCCATGTGCGCACCGCCGACCAGGCCTTCCTCGTGGGTCCCCCGCCCTCGCGGGAGAGCTACCTGGTCCAGGAGAAGATCCTGGAGGTCGCGAAGCTGTCCGGCGCGGACGCCATCCACCCCGGCTACGGTTTCCTCTCCGAGAACGCGTCCTTCGTGCGCGCCTGTGAGAAGGCCGGCATCACCTTCATCGGTCCGCCCGCCGCCGCCATGGACGCCATGGGCGAGAAGACCCGCGCGCGCGCCAACATGATCAAGGCCGGCGTGCCCGTCGTCCCGGGCTCCACCGAACCCATCCACACGCCCGAGGAAGCGCGCGAGTACGCGCAGAAGATCGGCTTCCCCATCATGCTCAAGGCCGCCGGCGGCGGCGGTGGCAAGGGCATGCGCCGGGTGGAGGGCCTGCACGACTTCGACTCCGCGTGGCGCTCCGCCAAGAGCGAGGCGATGAGCTCCTTCGGCAACGACTCGGTCTACATCGAGAAGTACCTGGAGAAGCCCCACCACGTCGAGATCCAGGTCTTCGCCGACCAGTACGGCAACACCATCCACCTGAACGAGCGCGAGTGCTCCGCGCAGCGCCGTCACCAGAAGGTGGTGGAGGAGACGCCCAGCCCCATCCTCACGCCGGAGTTGCGCGCGAAGATGGGCGAGGTCGCGGTGAAGGCGGCCAAGGCCGTCAACTACGTGGGCGCCGGGACGGTGGAGTTCCTGGTGGACGTGCACCGCAACTTCTACTTCCTGGAGATGAACACCCGGCTCCAGGTGGAGCACCCGGTGACGGAGTGGGTGACGGGCCTGGACCTGGTCGCCATGCAGATCCGCGCCGCGGAAGGGGAGAAGCTGCCCCTGTTCGAAGCGCCGGAGCCGCGCGGCCACGCCATTGAAGTGCGCGTGTACGCGGAGGACCCGTCGCGCAACTTCATGCCCAGCCCCGGCAAGATTACGTACCTGCGCGTGCCGGGCGGGCCGAACGTGCGGGATGACTCGGGCGTGTTCGCGGGCTTCACGGTGCCCAACTTCTACGACCCGATGATCTCCAAGCTGTCCGTGTGGGCGCCCACGCGCGCGGAGGCCATCGCGCGGGCGAAGCGGGCGCTGTCCGAGTACGTGGTGAAGGGCATCACCACCAACATCCGCTACCTGAACGGCATCCTGTCGCACCCGGAGTTCGTGGGCGGCGACTACGACACCAGCTTCCTCACGCGCGAGCACACGGCGCTGCTGGGCAGCGAGGACACCGGCTTGAGCGAGGTGGCGCTGCTCGCCAGCACGCTCCACGCCTTCCAGCGCGACCAGAAGCGCGCGAAGACGCTGCCCTCGGGCGCGGGCGGCGGGGCGGGCAATGGCCGCATCAGCCCGTGGCGTCTGGCGTTGAAGAGCCGCCGCCGCTGAAGCCGTCTTCCTTGCGCAAGCCTTTCGGAAGGACCTTTTCCCCATGCGTTACTTCACGAAGCAGCAGGGCCAGAAGGAAGCGGTGGCGGTGGACCTGGAGTCCCTGGGCCAGGACCGCTACCGGCTCACGTTGAACGGCAAGACGTACCAGGTGGACGCGCTGTCCGTGGAGCAGGGCACGCTGTCCCTGCTGGTGGACGGCCAGTCGTACAACGTCGAGTTCGAGGAGAACGGCGACGAGATCGGCACCCTGGTGCGCGGGCAGGTGAACCGCGTGGACGTGGCGGACGAGCGCAAGCTGCGGATGCGCGCGGCGGCCGGCGGCTTCTCCGTCGAGGGCAAGCAGACCATCCTCGCGCCCATGCCCGGCAAGGTCGTGAAGGTGCTGGTCAAGGTCGGTGATGAGGTCACCGAAGGCCAGGGGCTCGTGGTCGTGGAGGCCATGAAGATGGAGAACGAGCTCAAGAGCCCCAAGGCCGGCAAGGTGACGGAGGTGTTCGCCAGGGAAGGCACCGCCGTGGAGAACAACGCGAAGCTCGTCGTGGTGGAGTAACCCACCCGTTTCCCCGCTCCGCGCAGCCCCGAGGTTCAAGCCCCATGGACATGCTCTGCACGCTGCGCAGCGCCACCGAGACGCAGCTCCAGGCCCTGCGCAAGGCCCCCAAGCAGTTGGAGGCCTTCCTGGAGGACGAGGAGGACTTCGGCGACGCGAAGGGCGCGGCGTTCCTGGAGCTGGACATCGGCGAGGCGTGGCACGGCCTCCAGTTCCTGCTCACCGGCACCGCGTGGGAAGGCACCCCGCCCTTGGACTTCCTGGTGCGCGGCGGCGAGGACGTGGGCGACATCCCGTCCGATGAAGGCACCGCGCGCGTGTTCGACGCGGCCGGGGTGAAGGCCCTGGCGGAGGCGCTGAAGAAGGTGTCCGAGGACACGCTGCGCCAGCGCTTCGACCCGGCGCGGCTCCAGGCGGAGGACATCTACCCCGGCACCTGGGAGGAAGAGGAGCCGGCGGAGGACGTGGATCCGCTGGAGGAGCTGCTCTCCTACTTCGTGGAGCTGCGGAAGTTCACCGCCGCCGTGGCGAAGCGCGGCCACTCGCTGCTCGTGCACATCGGCTGAAGTCCCGCCGGGACGGCGTTCAGGCCGCCGTCCAGGTGCCCCACACGTCGTGCCCCAGCTTGAGCACCAGCGCGGCCACCACACCCAGCACGACGATGCGCACCAGCTTGTCGCCGCCCTTCACCGCCACGTGCGCGCCCAGCCACGCGCCAGTGAACTGCGCCGCGGCCATGGGCAGCGCCACCTTCCACAGCACCACGCCCTTCAGCGCGAAGAGCGCCACCGACGCCAGGTTGGAGGCGAAGTTCACCACCTTCGCGTCCGCGGACGCCCGCGCCAGCCCGTGGCCCAGCAGCGACGAGAAGGCCACGATGAGGAACGTGCCGGTGCCCGGACCGAAGAAGCCGTCATAGGTCCCGATGCAAAGCGCGATGAGCGCGCCGATGGCCTGCGCGCGCGGCCGGGGTGAGGGCTCCACGCCGTCGCGCTTCGGCGGCGTGCGGCGGAAGGCCAGGAACACCGCCACCGCGATGAGCAGCACCAGCACCAGCGGCTTGAGCACCTCCGGACGCAAGAGCAGCACCAGCGCCGCGCCGCCGAACGCGCCCATCAGGCCAAAGGGGAACGTCACCTTCGCCAGTTGCTTGTCCACGAGCCCCGCGCGGGCGAAGCGCACCAGCGCCGCGCCCGAGCCGAACACGGACTGGCCCTTGTTGGTGCCCAGCGCGATGTGCGCGGGAAAGCCCGCCGTCAGCAGCGCCGGCAGCGTGATGAGCCCGCCGCCTCCCGCGATGGCATCCACGAAGCCCGCGCTCAACGCGGCAAGACAGAGCAGCAGGAGCTTCAACGCGCCGACATCCAGGTCCACGTGAGGCCCGCCTCCCAGCGGGTGGCGCCCGCTTATCACCCCCGCGACAGGCCGTCCTGGCCGGTTGCTTGCGTCACGCTGAAGCTTGGGGGTCAATGCGGTCATGCTCGCGACCTTGATGACCGTGCTGGCACTGACGCTGGCCGCGCCGCCCTCTCCGCCTGACGCGTCCACCGCCACGTGCCGCTCCATCGACGGGCACGTGTCCTGTGGCTACGCGTGCAAGTCGGATGGACAGCGGGTGCGGTGCGCCCAGACGCTCCAGGGCCGCTGTACGGTCATCGACGGACAGGCCTCCTGTTTCGACCCGCCCGCCTACGTGGTGAAGGCGTACGGCGCCGCGCTGCCAGAGTCCGAGTGCAAGACCATCGACGGGGTGGTGGGCTGTGGCTATTCGTGCGTCACCGACTTCGGCAAGGTGAAGTGCGCCCGGACGCCCGCGGGCGTGTGCAAGAGCCAGAGCGGCAACGTGACGTGCTTCGACCCGCCCGCCGCGGTGTTCGCGGTGTACGGCAAGCAGGTGCCGCGCGCGCAGTGCGTCAGCAACGGCCTGCAGATGGCGTGCGGCTTCAACTGCGTGAACGCTTCCGAAGGTGTGCGCTGCGCGAAGACGCCCGTGGGCGTGTGCAAGGCCCAGAACGGCAGCCTCACCTGCTTCGACCCGACGCCCGCGGCGCTCTGCGCGTGGGGGAAAGGTCTGCCCACGCCCCAGTGCAAGCTGAGCGAGACGGGCCCGGTGTGCGGCTTCAACTGCACCACGGCGTACGGCAAGGTGGCGTGCGCGGGCACCCCGGCGGGCATCTGCAAGGTGTTCGACAGCGAGGTGTACTGCTTCGACCCGCCCGCCGAGCAGCAGGCCGACGCGGCGTGCCTGGCCAGCGTGGGTCTGGCCGCGCTGGACGGCGCCGCGCCTTGATTCGACACCCGCCGGTCTCCCCCCGGTGGTCGTGTGCTTGGACCTTCGGGGAGGCGGCGGTAAAATTGCGCCATCCCGGCACTGGCGGGATTGGGAGCAGGACGGCACATGGCGGAGGGTGAGGTCCGGCAGTACTGGGTCCGCAACGATCGGGGCACCACGTGGGGGCCGTTGACCGCGCCCACCATCGAGCTGCTCATCGACAGTGGCGCCATCCAGGGCAGGATCCAGGTCTCCAACGACGGCCTGCAGTTCGCCTTTCCGTGGCGCTTCCCCGAAGTGCGCGACGTCTTCCCCCGGGAGCTGTGGGGGGATGGCGCGCCCGCGTCGCTGCTGCAATCCGCGCCCGTCGCCCCGCCC
>NZ_RAWI01000553.1 GCF_003612125.1 Corallococcus praedator | reverse complement strand
GTGTCGGTCGTCCGGGGGCGGCCCGGGGGGGCCGGGCGCTGCCGCCGCCGTGACGAGCGCTGACATTGCCGTGACAGCCGGAGTGTTACCCCTGGTCTGACAGCACGGGAGAGTCATGGCCATCGTCATCTTCTTCATCAGTCACTGGCTGCTCTGCGTCTTCTTCCAGAGCTTCTTCCAGCACCGCTACGCGGCGCACCGCATGTACAGCATGGGGCCGCGCACGGAGAAGGTGATGCACCTGCTCACCTACCTGGTGCAGGGCTCGTCGTACCTGTCGCCGAAGGCGTACGCCATCCTGCACCGCGAGCACCACGCCTTCTCCGACACGGAGAAGGACCCGCACTCTCCGCACTTCTTCAAGGACGCGCTGCGGATGATGCTGCACACGAAGAAGCGCTACGACGGCTTCGTGAAGGGCACCGTGAAGCCGGAGCCGCGCTTCGAGGGTGGGTATCCGGAGTGGCCGCTCGTGGACAAGACGCTGGGCCAGTCCTGGTGGGCGCCGCTGGTGTGGGTGGGCCTGTACACGGCGTTCTACGTGGCGTTCGCGACGTCGCCCTGGATGTTCCTGCTGTTGCCGGTGCACTTCGTGATGGGGCCGGTGCACGGCGCCATCGTGAACTGGTGCGGGCACAAGTACGGCTACCGCAACTTCAAGGGCAGCGACCAGTCGCGCAACACGCTGCCGGTGGACGTGCTGTGCATGGGCGAGCTGTTCCAGAACAACCACCACAAGTTCGGCGCGAGCCCGAACTTCGCGGCGCGCGCCTTTGAAATCGACCCCACGTGGCAGGTGATGCGCGTGCTGTCGAAGCTGGGCGTCATCCGCATCACCACGCCCCAGCGCGCGGTGTACCCGGAGCCGCGCGAAGTGGCGCGCCAGAGCAGTGGCGGGGCGCAGACAGCCTGAGGTTCCGGAATTGAAGTCATGCGGGGGAGCCGTCCTTCTGGGACTGCTCCCCCGTCGTCGTTTCCGGGTTCAGTGCGCCTTGAGCGCCGCGCCCACCGCGTCCGCGAGCTTCGTCGTCGGCCGCCCGATGAGCCGGCTCAGCGTGTGGCTGTCGTTGTACAATTCACCCTTCGCGAGCCCCGCGTCCGCGTCCGCCAGGATGTCCGCGAACACCTGCGGCAGCCCCACCTTCACCAGCGCCGCCGAGTACTCCGGCACCGGCAGGTCCACGTACGCCACCTTCTTGCCCGACTGGCGCGACACCTCCGCCGCGTACTCCGTCAGCGTGAAGGCCGTGTCACCCGCCAGCTCATACACCTGGTTCTCGTGGCCCGTGCCCGTGAGCACCTCCACCGCCGCGTCCGCGTAGTCCTTGCGGCTGGCCGCCGCCACCCGGCCGTCCTTCGCGCTGCCCTGCACCACGCCGTACTCCAGCGCCGGCGCCAGGTTGTCCGTGTAGTTCTCGAAGTACCAGCCGTTGCGCAGGAACGTGTACGGCACCCCCGACGCCTTGATGGCCTCCTCCGTCGCCTTGTGCTCCCCCACCAACTTGATGCCCGACGTGTCCGCGTATGGAGCGCTCGTGTACGCCAGCCGCTTCACGCCCGCCTTCTTCGCCGCCTCCAACACCGCCGAGTGCTGCGGGAAGCGCTTGCCCACCTCGTTCGCGGAGATGAGCAACACCACATCCCCCTTCCCGAACGCCCCCTCCAGCGTCTGCGGCTGGCTGTAGTCCACCTTGCGCACCTGCACCCCGCGCGCCGTCCAATCCTTCGCCTTCTCCGGGTCGCGCACCGCCACGGCGACCTGGTTCGCGGGCACCTTCTTCAAGAGCCCCTCGACGACGAACCGACCCAGCTTCCCCGTGGCTCCAGTGACGACGATCATGGCCGTGCCTCTTTCTTCCCGCGCCGTGCGCGTGGATTCGAACTGGCACTAACCCTAACGGGGGTACTCACTTTTCGTAAGTACGTACCTTGTGGTAAGTGTCAATCATGAAGGCAAGCAAGGGCAGTACACTGCTGGCGAAGGTGAAGCAGCGCGGGGACCTCTACGCGCCCGTGTGTCCGTCGCGCGGGGTGCTGGAACACATCACCAGCCGCTGGGGCGTGCTGGTGCTCATCGCGCTGCGGGAGGAGGGCACCCACCGCTTCAGCGAGCTGCGCCGCAAGGTGGGCGGGGTGAGCGAGAAGATGCTCGCCCAGACGCTCCAGGCCCTGGAGCAGGACGGCTTCGTGCTGCGCGAGGCCCACCCGGTGATTCCCCCCCACGTGGACTACAGCCTCACCCCCCTGGGCCAGGAGGTCGCTGAACACGTGAAGGGCCTGACCACCTGGATCGAAGAGAACATGCACCGCGTGCTCGCCGCCCGGACGCAGGAAGTCAGCCGCAAGAAGGCCTCCTGACCCGAGCAGGCGTCCCGCGCTCCCTCCCCCGGACGCCAGCCAGCGGAACGGACGGAAGCGAAGGGCGCGGGCTCGCGTTAAGACTGCCCCCGTGCCCGTCGACACCCCGCTCCAGGTCCGCATCCTCGATGCCATCCACGACGTCCCGGCCGCCCAATGGGACGCGCTCATCGCCCCCGGCGCGCCCCCCTTCGTGCGCCACGCGTGGCTGTCCGCCATGGAGGAGAGCGGCAGCGCCACCGAGGAGACCGGCTGGGCCCCGCACCACCTGACGCTGTGGCGGGGCAGGAAGCTGGTCGCCGCCGCGCCCGCCTACCTCAAGTTCCACAGCATGGGCGAATACATCTACGACTTCGGCTGGGCCAACGCCGCCGCCCAGCTGGGCGTGGAGTACTACCCCAAGCTCCTCGTGGGCGGCCCCCTGTCCCCCGCGACCGTGCCGCGCTTCCTCACCGCCCCGGGAGAAGACGCCTCCGTCCTGCGCCGGGCCCTGCTGGAGGCCGCGGTGCAGAGCGCAGAAGACGCGGGCTGCTCCGGCGTGCACGTGCTCTACCCCACCGACGAGGAGGCCGACTTCCTGGAGGAGGCCGGGCTCGCGCGCCGCATCACCCTCCAGTTCCATTGGAAGAACCCGGGCTATCAAAGCTACGACGACTACCTGGCCCGCTTCGACTCCAAGCGCCGCCACCAGCTCAAGCGCGAGCGCGCCGCCGCGGGCCCCCAGGGCATCCAGCTGCGCACCGTGCGGGGCGCGGACCTCGGCCCGGAGCACGCGAAGCGCGCGTACACCTTCTACACCTCCACCTGCGAGCGCCACGCCTGGGGCCAGGTGCAGCTCACCCCGGGCTTCTTCGACCGCGTCTTCCAGCACCTCCCCCAGTCCGTGGAGATGGTGGAGGCGGTGAAGGACGGTCAGGTCATCGCGGGGGCCTTCAACCTGGTCACCCCGGAGCGGCTCTATGGCCGGTACTGGGGCTGCACGCAGGAGCACCCCTTCCTGCACTTCAACGTCTGCCTGTACCAGTCCGTGGACGACTGCATCCAGAGGGGCCGCAAGGTGTTCGAGCCCGGCGCGGGCGGCGAACACAAGGTGTCGCGCGGCTTCGAGCCCACCGCCGTGCACAGCGCCCACCTGATTTTCGACAAGCGCCTGGACAAGGCCGTCCGGGGCTTCCTGCGCATGGAGCGGATGCGACTGACACCCGCGGTGGAGGAGGCCGAACGCATCTGCGGCCTCAAGCCCTGGAACCCCGCGCCCCCCGTCGCCCCCGGGTCCACCGGAACCTGAATCCTGAACGTCTGTCCGCCAGCCCACCGGCCGGATGACGACGGCGCTCGGATGAAGTTGTGAAATCGGGGTGAACCTCTAGAGTCCGCCCCATGAAAGTCCCGGAGACCGACGAAGACTTCATCCAGTGGTACGAAGACTGCTGGGCCGACCGTGACGAGGTGGAGTACCCGAAGCTGTTCGGTGCCATCCGCGAGGAAGTAGACCTCCTGGAAGGCACCGGCGTGCTGGAGGGGTGGCTGGAGAGCGAGCTGGCGCAGGGTCAGGCGTTGGATCCGAACTGGCTCCCCATGGGCGTGCGCGTGGCGCCGCCCAGCCCCGAGCACCCGTACTGGACCTACGTCACGAGCGGCCTGTCCAACCCCTTCACGGTGTCGCCCGGCGAGGAGCTGGCGGACGACGCGCGCAGTGGCCTGGGCTACGAGATGGTCATCCACACGCCCGAGGAGGAGCGCTGGCCCATCCTGCGCCTCATGGACATGATGGCCTACAACCTCGTGTGCGCCCGGCTGTTCGCCATGGGGCACCGCTACCCGGTGGACGGCACCCTCACCGGCGGTGACACGAAGCTTTCGGGCTTCGTGTTCGTGAAGGATTCCACGCGCCCCAGCCACTTCACCCTGCCCAGCGGCCAGGTGGAGCTGCTCACGCTCGTGGGCGTGACGAAGAACGAGATGGCCTTCTCGCGCTCCAACGGCATGGACAAGCTGCTGCAGAAGCTGGCGGACCCGGCGAACCCGAGCACCGCGTACATCACCCGGCCGGAGCGGGAGGAGCTGAAGCTGTAGTCCCCGCCCACCTTCAACCTTCGCGCGCGGGGAGCCGGACGACGGCCCCCGGGCGCGGCGGTGAGGCGTCCACCAGCGCCAGCAGGAGGCCCGGCTCGAAGGGCTTCTCGATGCGCGGCAGGGGCACGGCCTGGAGGAACGTGCGGGCGCGCTCGGTGAAGCTGCCGCCCGTCATGAACACGAAGCGCGAGAGCACCTCCGACCGGCGCCGCGACAGCTCCGCGTGCACGTCCATCCCGGTCAGGTCCGCCATCATCAGGTCGCAGAAGACGCGGTCGAAGGCGTCGTCCTGCTCCAACAGCGCTAGCGCCTCGCGGCCGCTGTGCGCCACCACCACGTCGTGCTGCCGGCCCAGCATGCGCTTGAGCACCGAGGTGAGCTGCGGTTCGTCGTCCACCACCAGCACGCGCTTGCGCTGGGGCCCGTCGGCCTCCCGCACCGCGGGGACCTGGGG
>NZ_RAWI01000552.1 GCF_003612125.1 Corallococcus praedator | reverse complement strand
CCCCGGTGGAGTCCCCTTCACGGGATGTGCTGCATGCCGCCATGAAGCAGCCCCTGGGCGCGCCCCGTCCACCCGTCGCCGCGCCCCCAGCCGCGGCGGCTCCTGCGCCTCGTGCCGTGGCCGCGCCGTCCCCGGGGATGCTCGTGGACGTGCCCCGGGCGACGCCCCGCTACAACGGCGCGCTGCCGGGCGTGGTGGAAGGGGAGCGGCCCACGCTGGATCAGATCCGCCGCGAATTGGGCGACTGCCGGCGCTGCAAGCTGTGCACGGGCCGCAAGAACATCGTGTTCGGCTCCGGCAACCCGCGCGCGAACCTGGTGTTCGTGGGCGAGGGCCCCGGTGAGAACGAGGACCTCCAGGGCGTGCCCTTCGTGGGCGCGGCGGGCGATCTGCTCACGAAGATGATCGCCGCCATGGGCTTCACCCGGAACGATGTCTACATCTGCAACGTCGTGAAGTGCCGCCCGCCGGGCAACCGCAACCCGGAGCCGGACGAGATCGCCGCGTGCGAACCGTTCCTGCGCTCGCAGCTGTTGGCGATCCAACCCAAGGCCATCGTCGCGCTGGGCAAGTTCGCGGCGCAGACGCTGCTGCGCGACACCACCGCCATCACCCGCATGCGCGGCTCCTGGCGTGAGTACGAGGGCATCCCGCTCATGCCCACCTTCCATCCCGCCTACCTGCTGCGCAACAACGCGGAGAAGCGCAATGCGTGGGCGGATCTGCAGCAGGTGATGAAGCTGTTCGCCAAGCCACCGGGCTCCAGCGCGTGACGCGCGCGGAGCACCGCGAAAAAGGGGTGCAGGGATGAAGGGAGTGCTCGAGACGCGCGAAGTGCAGTCGCCCGCGCTGGAGAACAATCCGCTGGGGGATCCGGCCCGCCGCCGGCTCACCGTGTACCTGCCGCCGGGTTATGCCGCGGGCACGCAGCGCTACCCGGTCGTCTACTTCCTGCATGCCTTCAGCTCGACGGGCGCCTCCTGGACGAACGCGTCCGGCTTCGCCCCGTCCGTGCCGGACCGCCTGGACGCCCTCATCGAGCAGGGCGTCATCCCGCCCGTCATCGGCGTCTTCCCGGATGCCTGGACGAAGCTGGGCGGCAGCCAGTGGGTGAACAGCGACGCCATTGGCCGCTACCGCGACTACCTGGCCAAGGACATCATCGGGTTCGTGGACAAGACCTGGCGCACGCTGCCCAAGGCCGCGTCGCGCGCGGTGGTGGGCCACAGCTCCGGCGGCTACGGCGCGCTGGTGATGGGCCGCTACCACCCGGAGCTGTTCTCCCTGGTGGGCGCGCACGCGCCGGATTCGTACTTCGAATATTGCTACATGCCCGACCTGCCCAAGGCGGCCACCGCGCTGCTCAAGGCCGGCGGCGTGGAGACGTGGGCGACGGAGATGCGGCAGCGCGCCCGTGAGACCAAGATGCGCGGGGACGACTTCCCGGTCATCAACATCCTGGCCATGGCGGCGGCGTACTCGCCGAAGAAGGGCGAGCCGCTCAATCTGGAGCTGCCCTTCGATCAGCAGAACGCGAAGCTGCGGCTGGACGTGTGGAACCGGTGGCTGGTGCACGACCCCGTGCGCTTCGTGCCCAAGTTCCTGGACTCCTTCCGCAAGCTCAAGGGCGTGTTCCTGGACGCCGGCACGCGCGACGAGTTCAACCTGCGCTGGGGCACGCGCATGGTGGCCGACGACCTGAAGGCCGCGGGCGTGGACGTGACGCACGAGGAGTTCGAGGACGGGCACTCGGGCGTGTCGTACCGCTTCGAGCGTTCGCTGGCGGTGCTGGTGCCGCGCCTGACGCAGGACTGACGAGGAACTCCATGGGCACTGATTCGTACGGGCTGTCGCGCGTCGTGGGTGAGAAGGGCGTGCTGCCGCAGCGCGCCCGCAAGCTGGACCCCTCGCTGCCGTGTCGCGAGGCGGAGATGCTCATCGACGTGGAGAGCCTCAACATCGACGCCGCGTCGTTCAAGCAGATTAAAGACGACGTGGGCGGCGACCCCGGCCGCATCGCCCAGCGCATCCAGGACATCGTGCTGGAGCGCGGCAAGATGCAGAACCCCGTCACCGGCTCGGGCGGCATGCTCATTGGCCGGGTGAAGGAGCTGGGCTCGAAGCACCCCGCCAACGGCGTGCTCAAGCAGGGCGACCGCATCGCCACGCTGGTGAGCCTGACGCTCACGCCGCTCGTCATCGAAGAGGTGAAGGCGGTGCACGTGGACATCGACCGGGTGGACATCCGGGGCCACGCGCTCATCTTCGCGAGCGGCATCTACGCGAAGCTGCCGGAGGACATGCCGGACACGCTGGCGCTGGCGGCGCTGGACGTGTGCGGCGCGCCCGCGCTGGTGGCGCGCTACGTGCGCCCGGGCATGACGGTGGCGGTGCTGGGCGCGGGCAAGAGCGGCGCGCTGTGTCTGGCCCAGGCCCGCCGCAGCCTGGAGAGCCGGGGCAAGCTGCTGGCGCTGGACATCTCCCAGAAGGCGCTGGATGCGCTGTCCGCCATCGGCCTGTGCGACGAGGCGCTGAAGGTGGACGCCACCCAGGGCGTGGACGTGATGGAGGCGGTGCAGAAGGCGACGGGCGGTCCGCTCTGCGACCTGGTGGTGAACTGCGCCAGCGTGGGCAATACGGAGATGGCGTCCCTGCTGTCCGTGAAGGACGGCGGCACGGTCATCTTCTTCTCCATGGCCACCAGCTTCACCACGGCGGCCCTGGGCGCGGAGGGCGTGGGCAAGGACGTCACCATGCTCGTGGGCAATGGCTACGTCCCCGGTCACGCGACCCTCACGCTGGAGCTCTTGCGCACCGAACCGTCGCTGCGCCAGCTGTTCGAAGCGCGCTACGTCTAGGGCTTGAGGAAGGCCGTGTGCACGGCCTTCAGCAGCGGATCCCTCTCACCCGCCGGGGCCTGTCGGAAGTGGCCCTGGTTGATGGTCCAGATGATGCCGCCGCCCAGGCCCAGCTCACGGGCCCAGCGGCCCTTCTCCGACACGGACGGGATGTCCTCGTAGGAGATGTAGTTGCACGCCTGCGGGCCGAACGCGGTGGGGAAGGAGAGGTAGGGCGCCTTGGCCGCCGCGTCCCAGCGGTAGGCCTCCGGCTTGTAGTAGAGCGTCTGGATGTTGGCGTAGCTCATCGCGTTGTCGCTCTGCTCCTCCTGCACGTCGTCCCGCCCGTCCAGGGGCGTGCCCGGCTCCGTGACGCCCTTCCAGCAGGTGCCGAAGAAGCCGATGCCCACGCCCATGCGCTGGGGCGGGACGCCCGCGTCCAGGAAGGCCTTCACGGAGCTGGCGACGGAGCTGGGGTGGCCGGGGCTCTCCGCGAACAGCGCGCTGGAGTGCCAGCTCTCCCACTGCCCCCAGTGCCCGCTCATCTTGTAGGCCATCACGTTCATCTGATCGACGCGGGCCGCCAGCTCCCGGTGGAAGTCCGCGTCCATCTTGCCCAGCGTGAAGTTGGAGTTCACCCAGCCGATGGGCACCGTGATGATGATCTTCTCATCCGCGGCGCGCAGCTCGTCCAGCAGCGCCAAGAGCGGCGGGCCGTCCTGCGGCAGGAGGATGGGCTCCCAGTCCACGTCGATGCCGTCGAACTCCAGCTCGCGCATGACCTTGATGATGTTCGCCACGAAGTTGCGGCGCTTCTCCACCGTCTCCGTCGCGCCCTTGAAGCCGTCGTACTCGCCCATGCCGCCCAGCATCAGCAGCGCCTTCTTCCCGGCCTTGTGCGCCCGCTGCGCCAGCGCCTTCGCGAGCAGGGGGCCTTCGAGCGAGGAGACGTCGAAGTCCGTGTAGAGCGTGCCGTCGATGCGCGGGCGGATGCGGCCCACCACCACGTGCGTGAGCAGGGACATGTCCACCGTGTCCACCGGATACAGGTCGCGCTGGTAGCCCACCCAATAGCCCATCACCCAGTTCGTCGGGGCTCCCCCGGGACGCGGCGTCACCGCCATCGTCGTGCGCACCGAAGGACCCTCGCCCAGCTCGTTGGCCGCCGTGACGGTGAAGGTGTACCCGGTGCCATTGTCGAGCCCCTCGATGAGCGTTCCCGACACCGGCGCGGACACCGTCTTCGTGGTGCCCCCGGGCTCCGCCGTCACCTTGAAGTACGACAGCGGACGGCCGCCAAAGCTGGCCGGGACCACCCAGCTCACGTACGCCTGTCCATTGCCCGCCGTGGGAACCACCGCGCGCGGCTGTCCCGGCACCGTGGGGTTCGGGATGCTCATGCCCGCGAGCGGCGTCACCAGGTCCGTCTCCACGGAAGCCTGGCCCTCGCCCATCGCGTTCACCGCCGCGACCTTGAACACGTAGGTGAAGCCGTTGTTGAGGCCCAGGATGGTGGCCTGCGTGTCGGGCGCCCTCACCAGCGCGCCACCGCACTCGGGCACGCACCGGACCACGTAGTACATGAGCGGGCTGCCACCGTCGCTCGGAGGCACCGACCACGTCACCAGCGCGGAGGCATCCCCCGGCTGCGCGATGACCTGCTGGGGAGCGTCGGGAGGCGCGGGCGGAATCTCGGGCACCTTGCGCCCGCCGAAGTCGCACGCACCCAGCATCACCGCGAGGGTCAAACCCAACCACCAACGAACTGGCATGGCCCGATGACTCGTCATCCCAATGCTCCTGAAAAGGATTGGGACGTTATGCGGCCGGACCCCCGGTGTGAGTCAAGTCTAAGTGGAAAATTACGGTAATTTCGTATCGCCGGTAAATCATCCATTAACCCGACTAATCCCATTCCCGCAGGGAATCATGAAACGTGCGGAGATGGGAAACACGCCCGGCAAGGACGGCTGGTGCGGGGGGCGGCCGGCGGGCGCGACCCCGCGTGTGGGGCCCTGGGCTCAGCGCACCTGGGCGGTCGGGGCCTCGCCAGAGGGCGCTGGGGCCACGGG
>NZ_RAWI01000551.1 GCF_003612125.1 Corallococcus praedator | reverse complement strand
GCCCCCCGGGGGTAGGGGCCGGGGGAAGGTGAACGTCAGGCCTGCCCGTCCGTCCTCCCCTGGAAGAAAACCGGGCCCGTCACCCCCACGTGGCGTGGAGGGGACAGGCCCGGAAGGAAGCAGGCGCGGCGGGGGGCTGACTACTGCGCGGTCCAGGCCAGCGTGCCGCTGCACGCGGTGGCACCGAAGCAGCCGATGCGAATCTGATACGTGCCGCCCGCGCCCGCGGGCACGGTGTAGGCCGCGTGGGACAGCGAACCGCACGCGTCGTCGTTGAACGTCACCTGCTGGCCGGCGGCGTTGTACAGGCGCACCACCGTGTCGCCCGTGCCGGACGCGCCCGTCACGCCGCAGCTGCCGAAGGACAGCGACTGCCCGGCGGTGAGCGTCACGTCCGCGTTCGCCGTGTTCTGCTGGGCGTTGGCGGTGTTGCTGACGTCGAAGGCCCTGGAGCCGTTCGCGGGGGAGGTGGTGCCGCCGGACGTCACTTCCCAGGACACGGTGCCGCCGCAGGCGCCGTTCTGGTAGCAGCCGGCGCGGACTTCATAGGTGCCCGCGACGGTGGCGGTGTAGGTGATCTTCGAACCCGTGCCGCCGCACGCGTCGTCGTTGGAGGCGACCTCCGCGCCGGACGGGCCGCGCAGGCGCAGGTACGAGTCGCCGGTGACGGCCGCGTTCGCGACGCCGCAGGTGCCCACGGTGAGCTTCTGACCGGCGGCGAGCGTCACCGTGCCGTTGACGGTGTTGCGCGTGGCGCTGGCGGTGCTGGACGCGGTGAAGTCGTACTTCGTGGCCGGGGGCGGCGTGCTGTTGCACAGCCGCACGTTGGTCGTGCGCGCGCACAGGTCGCTGATGGCCTGGTTCACGTAGACGATGCCCTCACCGGCGCAGGCCGTCTCCTTGCACGTGTTGACGATGTTGCAGCTTCCGCGCGCCACGTAGTCGTTGTCGCCGAAGACCAGGATGCCGGCCACGGTGTTGTTGACCGTCTCGTACACGCCGGAGCCGGAGTTGCCCGCGAAGGTGTCCGTGGTGGCGATGAAGTAGTCCACGAAGCCGGCGTTGTTCGTGCGCACGGAGCCGCCCGAGTCAATCTTGAACGGGATGCCGCTGCCGCTGCCGATGACGGCCACGTTGGCGCCCACCGCCAGGGCCGAGTTGCCGGGACGCACCGGCGCGGGGGTGAAGCGCGGCGCCGCGGAGCGGTCCAGCTTCACGATGGCGAAGTCCACGTAGCGGTCACCCGACTCCTCCAACTGGCGCACCACGATGCTCTTGCAGGAGAAGACGTCCGCGCTGGTGATGGTCTCCATCACCCCGTCGGCGGTGCGGTAGAACTTGAAGACGAAGCGCGTGTCGTCGCACTCGGCCTGGTCCGTGATGCAGTGGCCCGCGGTGAGCACCAGGTCATCGTCGATGAGCGTGCCCGAGCAGAAGGCCGGCGCCGGATCATTCCGGAAGCGCTGGTCGGTGCAGAGGTTCTCGTACTCGTTGAGCGTCGTACCGTCGAGCAACACGTTGTTCGGGTTGCTCGCGTCGATGGACTCCGGGAACAGCAGCGCCACCGTGGACTGCCGGGCCCGGTCCTTCAGCGCCGCGCTGGGGTGGTCGTAGACGTCCTTGCGATCATCGTTGCCGTAGACGACCGGAGCGCTCGACTCGGACAGGGGCGTCTGTTCCGGAGCGCCGGACTCGGCGGCCGGTCCGCAGGCCAGGGCGGTGAGGGTACAGATGAGGGTGCCGAGCAGCTTCGCTCGGAAGGCGGGGACGGACTGGGGCATGCGGGGCGGCTCCTGACGGTACGGCGACAGACACAGCAAAGGAATGGGGCGTCACTGTAATACGAAGACCGACCCGTGCGGTCGCATGGCGTCCGCACGGCGGGGGAGGTCGGGTGCGCCTAGTCGGCGTCGGGCGCTTCGAGCCAGGCCAGCGCCTCGGCGCGCGTCTCGAAGGTCTTCGCGGGGATGGTGAGGCCGGCGTTCTTGGTCATGCGCCAGGCCTGGAGGCCGCTGCCGGGGTCCACCACCACGCGCGCGGAGCGAACCATGCCGCGCTGCTGGGCGTACGCGTTCAGGCGCGCCATCTCCCCCACCACCGTGGAGGGCATCACCCGCAGCTTGGACTGGTCCACCAGGGCGGACCACTCCTTCCCGCCGCGCGCGGTGATGTCCTTCTTCAGTTGCTCGACGTAGTCAGCCACGTCCTTCGGCGTCACTTCCGAAGGGTAGATGACCTCGATGATGTCGTGGGGCAGGTGGGCGATTTCAATCTTCATGCGCGGTACGGCTCTCCAGGCGGGGCGCGCCATCCTAGCCGCAGTGCCTGTCGTCGGATACCGGACGCCCGCATTCCCTTGGCCGGGCGGGCACGGAATGTCAGACCTTGCTGGTAGATCCGTCTCTGCCAGCTCGACCGGACCCGGTGCGTCACGACGCGCGCCGACGCAAGGGAGCAGCCGGCAAGGGGGAAGGCCATGCGAACGAAGCTGTATGTCCTGGGCGCGGTGCTGGGCGCCGCGCCCGGCGTGCCGTCCGCGCTGAACGCGCTGGGGGGCACCCCATCACTGGAAACCCACCCCGGGGCGCGGGGCGCGGGCGGAGACCGGGCGGTGGTGTCCGGCAACCACGCGGTGGTGGCGCCGCTGCCCGTGGAGCAGGCCAGCGCCGACGGGGGCGCCAGCCGGGATGCGGGCACCGGCGGGTCCAAGGACGCGCGGCCCGACGCGCCGGACGCGGGCCTCCGCACCCGCTCCCTGGAGGCGCCGGTCCACCCGTGTGAGCTCATCACCATCGTGCAGGTGCCATGCGACGCGACGCGGGCCACCTGCGAGTACACGTACTGGGAGTGCCCGGAGCAGTCCCACCCGTTGAGGGTGTGAGACGGGCGGCCCGGGGCTCCCTGCTCCCTGCCCGGCCTGTCACCCGGTGACAGGCCGGGGCGGGGGGGAATGCATGTGGGAGCGGACGGGTTGTCCGCGACAGATGAAGGCCAGGGTGCGAGCCGGAGGGGGGATGAGCCCTCACCCGCACGGGCCATCCAGAGGCCATGGAACATGAGTCCTCCGGACCTGCCGCCCGACCCCATGGCCAACCTCAAGGAAGACAGGCTGGAGAAGCTCTTTCCCGGACCCAGCCAGATGGCCGGGCGGATGCGAGCGAAGGACTGGTCGCGGACGCTGCTCGGCCCGGTCGAGCAATGGCCGCAGTCGCTGCGCACGGCCGTGAGCGTGATGCTCGCCGCGCCGGAGCCCGCGCTCATCTACTGGGGCCGCGAGCTCGTGGTGCTCTACAACGACAGCGCGCGGTTCATGCTTGGCACCAAGCACCCGGAGGGGCTCGGGGTGAGCTTCAAGGTGGTGTTCCAGGAGAGCTGGACCATCCTGGGGCCGCTGCTGGAGCGGGTGCTGGACACCGGCGAGGCCGTCCACCACGAGAACCTCCTCGTTCCGCTGGAGCGGTTCGGGTTCATGGAGGACTGCTACTTCACGTTCGCCTTCATCCCCACGCGCGGCGATGACGCCGAGGTGGGCGGCATCTTCATCATCGTGACGGACACGACGGCCCAGGTGCTGGGCGCGCGCCGCCTGTCGCTCGTGCGCGAGCTGTCCCTGCGCACGGCGCTCCGCGAGACCGTGGAGGGCGTCTTCCGCACGGCCGAGGACGTGCTCGGCAAGTCCACCGCGGATGTCCCCTTCTGCCTCTTGTACGAGCTTCGCGCGGAGCGCGCGCGGCTCGTGGCCCACGCGGGGCTCGCGCAGGCCCCCGAGGAGGGGGGCGACCTGGCGGAGGGCCGGGTGTGGCCGCTCGCGGAGGTGGCGAGCTCCCGCCACGAGCAGCTCATCGAACAGCTGCCGGAGCGCTTCGCGACCCTGCTGGGCGAGGGCGCCGGAGGCCAGCTCCCGACGCGCGCGCTGGCGCTGTCGCTCTCCGACGCGGCGGAGCAGGAGTCCCGCCTCGTGCTCGTCGTGGGCCTCAACCCCCGCATCGCGCTGGGAGACGACACCCGCAGCTTCCTGCGGCTGCTCGCGCGGCAGCTCGCCACGAGCATCGAGAGCACCCGCGCCCTGGAGGAGAAGACCCGGCGCGCCGCCCAGCTCGCGGAGCTGGACCGCCAGAAGACCCGGTTCTTCGCCAACGTGAGCCATGAGCTGCGCACGCCGCTGACGCTGATGCTCGGGCCGCTGGAGGATGCCCTCACGGACCTCCGCGAACCCCTGGCGGGCTCCCAGCACCAGCGGGTGGCGCTGGTGCAGCGGGGCGCCGTGCGGCTGCTCAAGCTCGTCAACCAACTGCTGGAGTTCACCCGGCTGGAGACGGGCCGCGCGGGTGCGCGCTTCCAGCCGGTGGACCTGGCGCGGCTCACCCAGGAACTCGCGGGGCACTTCGAATCCGCCGCGCACCGGGCGGGGCTCACGCTGTCGGTGGACTGCGCCTCCCTGGGCGAACCGTTCTGGGTGGACCCCGAGGCGTGGGAGCGCATCGTCTTCAACCTGCTGTCCAACGCCTTCAAGTTCACGCTGGAGGGCGGCCTCACGGTGCGCCTGCGGCGGGAGGGGGACGCCGGGGTGCTCTCCGTGCGGGACACCGGCACGGGCATCCCCCTGGAGGCGCAGCCGCGCCTGTTCCAGCGCTTCTTCCGGGTGGAGGGCGCGCAGGGCCGCAGCTTCGAGGGCAGCGGCATCGGACTGTCGCTGGTCCAGGAACTGACGAAGCTGCACGGCGGAGAGGTGGGGGTGTGGAGCCGCCCCGGCGAGGGCAGCGAGTTCACGGTGCGCATCCCGCGAGGCCACCACCACCTGCCCTCCGAGCGGCTCGCGAGCGAAAGCTCCACCGTCGCGCGCGATGCCTTCCAGCGCGACAGCTTCGTGCAGGAGGTGGAGGGCTGGATTCCAGAAGTGCCCGGGCCCCTCCCGCCGCCCCC
>NZ_RAWI01000550.1 GCF_003612125.1 Corallococcus praedator | reverse complement strand
GCCCCGACGCCCGCGAAGCGCTCCCGCGCCAAGCAGGTGCTGCCCCTCCTCGTGGGCGTGGCGGTGCTGGGCGGTGGCGCGCGCTTCCTCATCACCCGCGGCCATGAGTCCACCGACGACGCCCAGGTGGAAGGCCGCATCGCCAACGTGTCGCCGCGCGTGTCGGGGCAGGTGGCCCGCGTGCTGGTGAGCGACAACCAGCAGGTGAAGGCCGGCGACGTGGTGGTGGAGCTGGACCACGCGGACCTGGACGCCCGGCTGGAGGTGGCCCGCGCGGACGTGATGAGCGCGGAGGCCCAGCTCACCAACGCCCAGGCCCAGCTCACCCTCACCGAGGCCAACGCGGGCGCCAACCTGCGGCAGGCCCGCGCGGGCGTCACCCAGGCGTCCAGCGGCATCAGCTCCTCCAAGGCGGCGCTCGACCAGTCCCGCGCGGACGTGGCCGCGTCCGAAGCGCGCTTCAAGCTGGCGGAGACGGACCTGGGCCGCGTGAAGCAGCTGCGGGAGCAGGGCGCGCTGTCGCAGTCCGACCTGGACACGCGTCAGGCCGCGTACGACCAGGCCAAGGCGGCCCTGGACCAGTCGCGCGCGCGGCTGGTCTCCACGGAGGCCGGCATCACCAGCTCGTCCGGTGGCCTGGAGGCCGCGCAGGGCAAGCTCAACGCCGCGGAGACGGGCCCCGTGCAGGTGCAGTCCGCGAACGCCGCGCTGAAGCTCGCGGAGGCCCGCCTCAAGCAGACGCGCGCCGCGCTGACGCTGGCGGAGCTGAACGTGTCCTACGCCCAGGTGCGCGCCCCGGTGGACGGCGTGGTGAGCCGCCGCACGGTGGAGGTGGGGCAGATGGTGGGCCCGGAGCGTCCGCTGATGGCCGTGGTGCCGCAGAACGACCTCTGGGTGGTGGCCAACTTCAAGGAGGACCAGGTCGGTGAGATGCGCCCGGGCCAGGCGGTGGACGTGGAGGTGGACGCCTTCGGCAGCCACTCCTTCCACGGCCACGTGGACAGCCTCGCGGGCGCCAGCGGCGCGAGGTTCGCCCTGCTGCCTCCCGACAACGCGTCCGGCAACTTCGTGAAGGTGGTGCAGCGCATCCCGGTGCTCATCCGCTTCGACGGAGATTTGAAGTCGCTGCCCATCAAGCCGGGCATGAGCGCCTACGTGACGGTGGACACCGGCTCGGAGCCCGCGCCGCGGAAGACGGCGGCGGTGGACGTCCGGAAGGCGGAGTAGCCGGTGGACGCGCGTCGCGACGTCATCCAAGGCTCCAAGGCGGGCATCACCATCGCGGCCATGGCCGCGGCGCTGATGTCCGTGCTGGACATCTCCATCGTCAACGTGGCGCTGAGCGACATCCGCGCGAGCTTCGGCACGCCGTTGGATCAGATCGCCTGGGTGTCCACCGGCTACATGATGGCCAACGTGGTGGTCATCCCGATGACGGGCTGGCTCCAGCGCCGGTTCGGCTACCGCAAGTACTTCACCTTCTCCATCCTGCTCTTCACCCTGGCCAGCGTGTTGTGCGGCCTGTCGTGGAACCTCCCGTCGCTCGTCGCCTTCCGCATCCTCCAGGGCATGGGCGGCGGCGCCATCATCCCCACCTCGCAGGCCATCCTCTTCGCCCGCTACCCGCGCGAGGAGCACGGCATGGCGGGCGCGCTCTTCGGCCTGGGCGCCGTGACGGGGCCGCTGTTGGGGCCCACCGTGGGCGGGCTCCTCATCAACGCGGCGAGCTGGCACTGGATCTTCCTCATCAACGTGCCGGTGGGCCTCTTCGCCGCGTACATGGCGTGGCGCTCCATCGACCAGCCCCACTTCGAGCGCTCCACGGAGAAGGTGGACAAGAATGGCATCGCGCTCCTGGCGGTGGGCATGGCCTGTCTCCAGTACGTGCTGGAGGAGGGCAACCGCGAGGACTGGTTCGACAGCAAGCTCATCACGCTGCTGGCCGTCATCGCGGGCATCGCGCTCGTCACCTTCGTCATCCACGAGCTGGAGACACCCAGTCCGGTGGTGGACCTGAGGGTGTTCGCCAACCGCTCGTACACCGCGGCCACGGGGGTGAACTTCCTCGTGGGCACCGCGCTGTTCTCCGGCTCGTTCCTGTTCAGCCTCTTCTGCGGTTCGGTGATGCGCTACGAGGCGTTGGACATCGGCCTCATCTTCCTCAAGGGCAGCGCCATCCAGATCCTCCTGATGCCGCTCATCGGCAAGTTCGGAGGGAAGGTGGACGGCCGCTTCCTGGTGGCCCTGGGCGTCATCGGCATGAGCGTGTCCCTGTGGACCAACGGCCACCTCACCACGCGGGTGGACGAAATCACGCTCATCACGCCGGTGTTCATCCGCGCCTGTTCCATGGGCTTCATCTTCGTGCCGCTGTCGGTGATGGCGCTCAGCAACCTGCGTCCGGAGCAGCGTGGCAACGCGGCGGGCCTCTTCAACCTGACGCGTGAGCTGGGCGGCTCCATTGGCACCGCGTGGATGAGCAGCGCGCTCAGCCGCACCACCAAGGCCAACTTCACCGCCATCACGTCGCACGTGGACACGTACGGTCAGGTGGCCCAGGAGCAGTTCGCCCAGTTGAAGGGCGCCATGGCCGCGAGGGGCGTGTTGGACCCCACGGGCGCGGCGATGGGACTGCTCGGGCAGCGCGTCAACGCGCAGGCGCTGGTGCGGGCCTTCAACGCGAACTTCCTCATCCTCGCCGTCATCTTCGCCTGCGCCCTCATCCTGGTCGGCATGCTCCAGAAGCCGGACCCCACGGTGAAGGTGGAAGGCGCGCACTGACGGCATCGTCGGACGCCTTGAAATGACAACGCGCGGGCCCGGGTGCTTCCGGGTCCGCGCGTTTCTGCGTCAGGGGATGCGGGGGACGACTACCGGCGCCACTTCTGCGCGCTGGAGCCGTTGCACTCCCAGAGCTGCAGCGGCGTGCCGCTGGCGGAGTTGCCGCTCGTCACGTCCACGCACTTGTTGGCCTGGGGGTTCACCAGGTCACCGGCGCCGGAGAGGATGAACTGCTGCGCCGGGTTGCCGGAGCAGGTCACCAGCTGGATGGCCGCGCCGTTGTCGCGCGAGCCCCAGGCCACGTCCATGCACTTGCCGAAGGCGCGCACGGTGCCGTCCGCCATGAAGGTCCACTTCTGCGCGTTGGTGCCGTTGCAGTCCCACAACTGCAGGCGGGTGCCGTCGTTCGTGTTGGAGTTCGGCACGTCGATGCACTTGTTCGCCAGGCCGATGATGGGGCCGCCCGAGCCGCCGCTGCCCGTGGTGGTGAGCGACAGGCCGTACGCGCCCAGGATGGGGTTGAGCGGCTGGAAGAACGTGGTGCCGCCCGTGGAGCAGTTGCCGGAGCCGCCGGACGTCACGCCCTGCGCCTGGTTGCCGGACAGCCACGAGCCACCGGAGTCACCGCCCTCCGCGCACGCGTTCGTCTGGGTGAGGCCGTACACGAGCCCCGCCGAGTAGCTGACGGTGGCGTTCTTCGCCTGGATGACGCCACAGCGCCAGCCGGTGGTGGAGCCCGAGCGACAGATGGACGCGTTGATGCCCGCCTCCTGCGACCCGTACACCAGCACGTTGCCGCCCGCGTAGTTGTTCACCCACGGCTGCGAACCCCAGGAGCCGTTGGTGCGCACCCAGGCGAAGTCGTTGCCGGGCCAGTTGGCCGACACCACCGTGCCCTGGCCCACGCCGTTGAAGCCGCTGGTCCCCGTGCCCGGGCCGCCGCAGTGGCCCGCCGTGACGAAGCCGCCCGCCACCGGGAAGCCGATGGAGCAGCGCGCGTTGCCCGGGTAGTACGCGTCACCGCCGCGCAGGTCGTACAGCGGCTTGAACTCCTCGCGCGAAGGCACCACGCGCACCGCGTCGCTCTTCACGCCCGCCTTCGCCAGGAAGTCCGTGCCGCCCGTCAGCGCGGAGTCCTGCGCCAGCACCACCACGCTGTTGGTGGCGACGTCCACGTACCACGCATGCACGGTGCGGCCCGCGGAAGCGCCGTTGCGGTCCAGCTCCGCCTTCACCTGCTCCAGCGCCGCCTGCGTGTGCTTGACCTTCTGGGCAACCGCGCCCGCGCGCCGCACCAGGGCCGCGTCCGCGTCCGTGGTGACGCCCACCACCAGCTGGCTGCCGTCCGCGTTCATCCACGCGCCGCCAAAGCGCTCACCCAGCTCCGCGCGCAGCGAGCCCTCCACCCGCACCGCCGCCGCTTCCGCCGCCAGCCGACGGCGCGCGCCGTCCGCCGTGAGGCCCAGGTCCCGCTGCATCGCGGAGAGCAGCTCCGGCGACACGTCCTGCGCGATGGCCGCGTCCTGCTGCGATGAAGCCGCCAGCGCCACGGACGGGATGACACCCAGGGTCGCGCCTGCGAACAGCGCCGTCGCGGTGGAGAACAGACCGAAGCTCCGCTTCATCGGGTCCTGCCTTTCGTGCTGCGGGGAGGCGTGAAGGCAAACCCGATTGAGCCCTGGAGGTCAATCAATTCAAGGATTAGTAAAAATCTCTGACATATTTGTGTCATCGAAGAAAGTGCCCGCAATGAGAATGGCCCGGCGCGCCATGAGAGCGCACCGGGCCAGGGACTTGCTTCGGTCTCAGGGGAAAGTCAGCGCTTCGACGCGTTGCTCCGCACGCGGGCGGGGGCCCGGCGGCGCAGCATGGCGGCGCCCAGCATCAGCAGGGCGGCGGCGAAGGGCAGGGTGCCGGAGGTGCCGGACGCGCTGCAGCCGCCCGCCACGGGCTCACCGAGGGACGAGTCCCCGGGCAGGCCATTGGGGTTGTTGGAGATGGGCGTGGTGGTGCCGGTGGGCGCCTGCCCGCCGATGTTGGGCAGCGTGACGACGGGCGCGTCGGGGGTGGTCGTCACCGGGACTTCCGCCACCGGAGGCGTGGTGGTGGGGTCCTCGCTCGGGATGGTGGTGTCGTCCGGGACGGGCGTGGGCG
>NZ_RAWI01000054.1 GCF_003612125.1 Corallococcus praedator | reverse complement strand
CCCCCCGTCCCGCCGCGAAGACGGGCACGAAGTAGGGACTTCCCGTC
The DNA here is from genome assembly GCF_003612125.1 of Corallococcus praedator. Classification (GTDB taxonomy): domain Bacteria; phylum Myxococcota; class Myxococcia; order Myxococcales; family Myxococcaceae; genus Corallococcus; species Corallococcus praedator. The sequence continues at coordinate 34,678 of NZ_RAWI01000054.1, read as the reverse complement.
CGGACACCGGGTTGCGGTGTTCACCGGAAGTCTTTTGACTTTGATATTCACTATCAATATCGTCTGGCCCCACTGAACGCAGGGAGCCGCGATGCACGAGGGATGCGGGCCGCAGGGAAGTGCCGGGGAGCTGCGCTGCATGTGCGGCAGCCTGTTGGCGCGGCTGGTGCCGGGCGGCGTGGAGTTGAAGTGCCGCCGGTGTCACCGGACGCAGGTGGTTCCGCTGGAGGGCTCGGCGCCTTCCCGGGACACCCGCAGGGGCTTGGCGGCGCCCCGGGGTGAAGGCGGCTGAAGCAGGCGTGGAGGGTCCGGGGCCGCGTGAGGCTCCGGGAGTGGTGGACGTGTGTTTCCTGAGGCCCGAGGCCCTTGAGCCCAGCGCCCGACAGGCTTCCTTTCGCGGAAGCCCCCGGCTTGCGTGCCGGGAGGACCTGGGATGCCCGGGCGTTGGCGTGGCTTCGCACTGCTGTGTCTCTTGCTGTCCGGCGTGGCCGGTGCGCAGGGCGTGCCGTCCGTGGACGGTGGCGTGGCGGATGTGTCGCCCGTGGACGGTGGCGTGGCCGAGGAGGCCCCCGCGCTCCAGACGGTGGTGACGGGCTCACGCAGCCAGGAGCGCGTGCGCGAATCCCCGGTGACGACGGAGGTCATCACCCGCGCGGAGATCGTCGCGAGCGGGGCGCGGGACGCCTCGGAGCTGCTCTCCGCGCGCCCGGGCCTCGTGGTGCAGCAGGGCTTCTCCGGGGCGGGGCTGTCCATGCAGGGGCTGGCGCCGGAGTACGCGCTGGTGCTGGTGGATGGCGAGCGCGTCACCGGCAAGGTGGACGGCGACGTGGACCTGTCGCGCCTGTCGATGGAGGACATCGAGCAGGTGGAGATCGTGAAGGGCCCGGGGTCGGTGATGTACGGGAGCGACGCGGTGGCGGGCGTGGTGAACTTCATCACGCGCAAGGCGCAGCGCCCCCTGGGCGCGGACCTGCGGGCCGCCTACGGCACGCGCAACCGGCTGGACCTGGACGCGACGGGCGAGACGCGCGGCGATGCGTGGGGCCTGCGCATGAGCGCGGGGCTCCAGCGCGGCTCCGCGTATGACCTGGACCCCACCGACCTGGGCACCACGGGCAGCAGCCTGAACGGATATGACCTGTCCGCGCGCGGCGACTGGCGCGGCTCGGAGACGCTGTCGCTGGAGGGCACCGCGTCCTTCTCCCACCGGCTCCAGCGCGGCGTGGACCTGGGCGCGGGCAGTGCGGTGTTCGACCGCGCGACCCGCGACAACACCTTCGCCTCGCGCCTGTCGCCGTCCTGGCGGCTGGGGCAGAAGGCGACGCTGCGCACGGACCTGTCCTACGGGCACTACGAGCGCCGCTACCTGCGCGACCAGCGCAACGCCTCCGCGCTGGACTCCGTGGAGGACACGCGCGACCAACAGGCCCGCCTGGGTGTGCAACTGGACGCGCGGCCCGGCTCGCACGCGTTCGTGGTGGGCACGGAGTACCTGGGCGAGTGGCTGCACTCGGACCGGCTGGACGGCGGCAAGGGGAGGCGCGGGCGCGGCTCCTTCTACGCGCAGGACACCTGGACGATCTGGGAGAAGCTGGGGCTGGTGATCGTGCGGGGCGGGCGGGTGGACCTGGATTCGCAGTTCGGCTTCGCGGTGACGCCCCGGGCAGCCCTGAAGGTCGACCCCTTGTCGTGGCTCACGGTGCGCGCCGGCTACGGGTGGGGCTACCGCGCGCCGAGCTTCCAGGACCTGCTCATCGACTTCGAGAACCCCGCGGTGGGCTACACCGTGCGCGGCAACCCGGACCTGAAGCCCGAGCGCTCCCGTAGCTACAACCTCAACGTGGAGGTGCGGCCCTTTGGCGACTCCATGGTGTGGGCGGGCGTGTTCCAGCACTCGCTGCGCGACATGATCGCCGCGTCGCTCCAGTCCGAGGGCGAGGCCCTGCGCTACTCGTACATCAACATCGCCCGGGCGCGCGTGCGCGGCGGCGAGCTGGGCGTGCGCCAGTCGCTGCCCGGCCGCGTCCAGGTGGAGCTGGGCTACACGCTCACCGACGGCACGGATCAGGACCTGGAGCGCGCGCTGGAAGGCCAGGCGCGCCACCGGTTCACCGCGCAGGCCTCCTGGCGCTACCGCCCGTGGGGCCTGGAGGCCCTGGTGCGCGGCGCGCTCACGGGCGAGCGGCCCTTCTACCCAGATACCAACGGAGACGGTGTGGCGGATTCCTACCGTGCCAGCCCCACCGTCTCCCTGGATGCCCGTATCGCCTGGCGGATGCCAGCGGACGGGCTCCAGCTTTTCGTCGTCGGCACCAACCTCACCGACGCGGGCAATCCCGACGACCTGCCCATTCCACCCCGCACCGTCCAGGCCGGGGTGTCCACCCGCTTCTGACCGTCCCCTCCCACCTCCGTGTTTCCTGCAAGGAGTCCGCATGTTCCCCATTCCGTTCCGCCCTGGCTTCCTGGGCCGCGCCTGCGCGGCGCTGCTCGTCGCGGGCTTGAGCTCCGCCTGCGGTGACGACCTCCAACCCCAGCCGGGACCCGAGGAGGAGGAGGACCCGGTCGTCCATCCGGAGGACAGCGCCAACCTCAAGCACCAGGACAACGGTGACGGGTCCTTCACGTCGGTCATCAACGCGACGGAGCCGGCGCTGTGGGTGGGCCTGGATCTGGACACCGGCAAGGAGGTCAGCGCGACCGAGGACGCGGCCTGGGACCTGGCCTTCCAGCGCTTCGTGGTGAAGTCGCGCGGCGGCGTCAGCGGGACGGGCGGCGTGCAGGTGGCCCTCCTGACGGACACGTCGTTCGCGGCGCTCACCCAGGCGCCGTCAACGGGCTGGTCCACGGATGCCGCGGACGGCGACGACACGGACACCACCCCGGACACGGTCTTCAACACGGCGGGCGGCTGGTATCTCTACGACCTGAAGTTCCACACGCTCACGCCGCGCGCGCAGCTCTACGTCGTCCGCTCCGACCAGGGGGCGTACTTCAAGGTGGAGCTGCTGTCGTACTACGACGACGCCGGTTCGCCCGCGAACCTGAAGCTGCGCTGGGCGAAGGTCGCCGCGCCGGCCGGGGGGCAGCCGTGATGACGCCCCAGACGGAGAAGGCCGGGAGCACGACCGCCGCGCTGCGAGAGCGCTGGCAGGCCCTGCGGGAGTCCCAGCCGCGCACGCGCATCCGCGACGCGGCGGAGCAACTGGGGGTGAGCGAGGCGGAGCTGCTCGTCACCGGGTTGAACGGGGAGCTGGTGCGGCTGGAGCCGCGCTTCGACGTGCTCCTGCCCCGGTTGGAGTCGCTGGGGCGGGTGATGGCCCTGACGCGCAACGCGTCCGCGGTGCACGAGAAGAAGGGCGTCTACCGCAAGGTGGAGGTGCACGGCGCGATGGCGCTGGTGCTGGACGAGGACATCGACCTGCGGCTGTTCCTGTCGCGGTGGTGCTTCGCGTTCGCGCTGCGCGAGGACGTGTCCGGCGAGGTGCGCCGCAGCCTCCAGGTCTTCGACGCGGCGGGCACCGCCGTGCACAAGATCTACCTCCAGCCGGAGGCGGACGTCGCCGCCTTCGAGGCGCTGGTGGCGGAGCTGACACACGAGGACCCATCCCATGTGTTGAACGTGGTGCCGGTGGCCCCGCCGCCCGTGCCCCTGCCGGACGCGGACATCGACGCGCCAGGGCTGGTGGACGGCTGGCGCGCGCTCCAGGACACGCACGAGTTCTTCGCGCTGCTCAAGCGCTTCAAGGTGGCGCGCACGCAGGCCCTGCGGCTCGCGGGCCCGGAGTTCGCGTTGCCGGTGGCGCCGGACGCGCTGGGCTGGACGCTGGAGCGCGCCGCGTCGTCGGGGCTGCCCATCATGATCTTCGTGGGCAACCCGGGGGCGATCCAGATCCACACCGGGCCGGTGCGCACGGTGCGGCCCATGGGCCCGTGGATGAACGTGTTGGATCCGGGCTTCAACCTCCACGTGCGCGCGGATCAGGTCCACTCCGCCTGGGTGGTGCGCAAGCCCACGCGCGACGGCACCGTCACCTCGCTGGAGCTGTTCGACCGGGCGGGCGAGAACATCGGTTTGCTGTTCGGCAAGCGCAAGCCGGGGGAGCTGGAGTCCCCGGCGTGGCGGACGCTGATGGAAGAGCTGGGCCGGGCGCTGCCCGCGGTGGAGGTGGCGTCATGAGGCGCACGGCTTCGAAGTGGGGGCTCGTCTGCGCGCTGTTCGCGCTGTCCGCGCACGCGGCGCCGCCCGAGCCGAAGAAGGCCGCGCCGAAGCTCGTGGTCATCGGGCCGGCCATCACGCAGACGGTGTTCGCGCTGGGCGCGGGCGACCGGGTGGTGGGCGTGGACGACTCCAGCGGAGCGCTGCCGGAGGCGTCGAAGGTGCGCACGGTGGGCTACCAGCGCGCGCTGTCGGCCGAAGGGGTGCTGTCGCTGGGCGCGGGCCTGTTGCTGGGCTCGGCGGAGGCCGGGCCGCCCGCGGTGCTGGAGCAGTTGAAGCAGGCGGGCATGCAGGTGGAGACGTTCGCCAACGAGCCCACGGTGGACGCGGCGCGCGCTCGCATCCAGACCGTCGCGGAGCGACTGGGCACGCCGGACCAGGGCAAGGCGCTGGTGGCGAAGCTGGACGAGGACCTGGCCCGGGCGGCCGGCCGCGTGACGGCGCTGAAGGGCGCGAAGCCGCCGCGCATCCTCGCGGTGTACGCGCGCGGCGCGGGCACGATGATGGTGGCGGGCTCCGGGTCGGTGGCGGACACGCTCATCCGGCTGTCGGGCGCGGTGAACGCGGTGGGGGAGCTGAAGGGCTACAAGCCGCTCAGCGCGGAGGCCGTGGTGGCGGCGGCGCCGGACTTCGTGTTGCTGCCCGCGGGCTCGGTGGAGACGGTGGGCGGCGCGGAGGGCCTGTCGAAGCAGCCCGGCCTGTCGCAGGTGAAGGGCTGGAAGCTCGTCACGGTGGAGGACGTGGACTTCATGGGGCTGGGGCCGGGCCTGGGCCGGGCCGTGGGGCGCCTGCAGGACGGGGTGTTGCCGGCGGCAGGGAAGGGCGGCGGCAAATGAGCGCGTCGGAGGCCATGCCCGTGTCCGCCGCGCGTCCGGTGCCTTCACGGCTTCCGGGCGTGAGGCCCTGGGTGACGCTGAGCCTGGTGCTGGCGCTGGTGGTGCTCGCGTCGCTGGCCATAGGCACGGTGCCGGTGCCTCCGGCCGCCATCCTTGGCAGCCTCTGGGAGGCACTGGGGTTGGGCGAGGCCTCCCAACGGATGGACACCACGCAGCGCGCGGTGCTGTTCACCCTCCGCCTGCCGCGTGTGCTGTTGGGCATGATGGTGGGCGCGGTGCTGGCGACGACGGGGGCCGCGCTCCAGGCGCTCTTCCGCAATCCGCTGGTGGAGCCGGGCCTGCTGGGCACCTCCAGTGGCGCGGCGCTGGGCGCGGTGCTGGCCATCGTGCTGGACGTGACACTGGGGATGCAGATGGGCGCGCTGCGCATGCTGGTGGTGCCGGGCGCGGCCTTCCTGGGCGCGCTGGGCGCGACGCTGCTGGCCCAGCGGTTGGGCACGGGGGGAGGCAGGACGGACACGCCGCGCATGTTGCTGTCGGGCGTGGCGGTGAGCGCGGGGGCGTTCGCGGGCATGGGGCTCTTGACCCACGCGGCCTCGGACGCGCAGCTGCGCTCCATCACCTTCTGGAGCCTGGGCAGCCTGGGCGGCGGGTCGTGGGAGACGGTGGGTGCCGCGGCGGTGCCGCTGCTGCTCACGCTGGGCCTGGTGCTGCGCGAGGCGCGAGCGCTCAACCTGGTGCTGCTGGGCGAGCGCGAGGCGTACCACCTGGGCGTGGACGTGGAGCGCCTCAAGCGCCGGCTCATCCTCTCCGCGGCGTTGGGCGTGGGGGCGGCGGTGGCCTTCACGGGGATGATTGGCTTCGTGGGCCTGCTGGTGCCCGCATTGCTGCGCATGGCGCTGGGGCCGGATCACCGGCGGCTGCTGGCGGCGTCCGCGCTGACAGGAGCGTCGCTGCTGCTGGCGTCGGACCTGCTCTCGCGCACGCTGGCCGCGCCGTCGGAGCTGCCGGTGGGGGCGCTTACCTCCGTGCTGGGCGTGCCGGCCTTCATCGCGCTGCTGTCGCGCAAGGGGGCGGCATGAGCCCGGAGTCACCTTCGTTGGAGCAGGACTCCGAGGCGGGTGCGCCGGTCGAACGCATGCACGCAGAGGAACGTGACGCGGGCTCGACCGTCGTCACGGACGCGCCGGCAGGCCTCACGCGCTTCGGACAGAAGGCCCGCGTGAGTCCAGAGGCACGTGATGCGGGCTCGACCGTCGTCACGGGGACACCGACTGGCATCAAGCGGTTCATGCAATGGATCCGCGTGCGTCCGGCGACACGTGACATGGACCCGACCTTCGTCACGGGCGTACCGGCAGGCATCACCCGCTCTGGACAGAGGGCCCGCGTGAGCCCGGAGGCTCGTGACGCGACTCCAGTGGCGGGCATCTCGCGTTCCGCGCAGAGGACCCGAGTGCTCTCAGGTTCATCCGACACGGAGCTGGCCTCCGTGCGCGCATGCCGGCCACCCCAGCGCGTGCGGCGCGCAAGGAGGCGGTATGAGCCTTGAGGCGCGCGACGTGGAGGTGTGGCGTGGACGCGGGCGCGTGGCGGGACCGCTGTCGCTGGAGGTGAAGCCCGGCGAAGTGCTGGCCGTGGTGGGCCCCAACGGCGCGGGCAAGTCGTCGCTGCTGGCCGCGCTGTCGGGCGAGCTGCGCTGCAAGAGCGGCGACGTGTTCCTGGAAGGACGCGCGCTGCACCAGTGGCCCCTGGCGGAACGCGCGCAGCGGCTGGGTGTGCTGCTCCAGGAGTCCTCGCTGGGCTTCGGCTTCACCGCGCTGGAAGTGGTGGTGCTGGGGCGCAGCCCCCACGCGCGGCGAGGCGGCGAGGAGTCCGACCTGGCGGTGGCCCGCGCCGCGCTGGACGCCACCGACACGCAGCACCTGGCCTCGCGCGCGTACACCACGCTCTCAGGGGGCGAGCGGCAACGCGTGCAACTGGCGCGCGTGCTGGCCCAACTGTGGACGCCCCCCGTGCACGGCCACCGCTACCTGCTGTTGGACGAGCCGACGGCGAGCCTGGACCTCTCCCACCAGCACCTGGTGCTGGAGCGGGCGCGGGCGTTCGCGCACGAAGGCGGCGCGGTGCTCACCGTGCTGCATGACCTGAACCTGGCCGCGCGCTATGCGGACCGCATCGCGGTGCTGGACCAGGGCCGGTGCGTGCAGTCAGGCACCCCGACGAACGTGCTGACCCCGGACCTCATCGCGAACACCTTCGGGTTGCGCGTGGAGGTGGTGTCGCGGCCGGACCTGCCCGGCCCGCTGGTGATTCCCATGGGCCGCGCGTCCCCACCGCCCTGAAGCCATTCTTTTCCTCAACGCCCCTCCAAGGCCGCGCGTCGGACCCTCCTCGCGGCGGGATGTCGCTCACATCCGGACCGTCCGCTCCCGGGCCGTCCGGCGCACCGGGACCGCCGCCGGCTCCGGGCGCAGGTAGCCCAGCGCGAGCGTGGCGATCTCCTCCACGAAGCTCTCATCCTCCAGGTAGTCCGGCCGCTCCGTCACCGCCGTGTGGCAGAGCGCCTCCACGGTGGTCACCAGGATGAAGACCGCCATGTCCAGGTTCTGGGGACGCAGGTCCTCGAAGCGCGGCGCCAGGAAGGCGCGCACCACGCGGAACAGGCGCTGCGAGTACACATCCGACAGGCCCCACTGGCGCATGCGCGGCATCAGCTCATGCAGCACCTGGTTCAGGCGCGGGTTCTCCCGCTTCACGGCGATGACCTGCCGGATGAGCGCGCGCATCGCCACCGGAAGCGGCTGCCCGGCCAGCGGCACCAGCCCCGCCTCGAAGTCCGCCACCCCCCGAGCGCGGTGCTGCTCCATCAGCGCCGTCACCAGTCCCTCCTTGCTGGGGAAGTACTGGTAGAGCGAGCCGACGCTCACGCCCGCCTCCTGCGCGATGCGGTTGGTGCTCGCGGCGTCGTACCCGTCCTTGACCAGAACGCGAGCAGTCGCGGTGAGGATGGCATCGCAGGTGGCCTGCGACCGCTCCTGGCGGGGTGCCCTGCGACGGGAAGGGGGCGGACGGCGGGGCATGGGACCTCTGGAACGGAATGTGAGCCCAACGCGAGTTGAGAACGTGAGCGCTCGCTCACATTCTAACCCCATGCAAACGACTTCCGCACAGCCCATCGCCCGCCGTCCTGCTTCCACCCCCGCGCCCAGGTCCGGGGCCTTCCCCTACGCGGGGCACCGCGCGCTCGTGACGGGCGCGTCGTCCGGGCTGGGCGAGGTGTTCGCCCGCGAGCTGGCGGCCCGGGGCATGGACCTCATCCTGGTGGCGCGCTCGGAGGACCGGATGCGCACGCTGGCGACGAAGCTCCAGGCGGAGCACGGCATCCAGGCGGAGGTCATCGCGCTGGACCTGGGCCGCGAGGGCGCCGGCAGGGAGTTGCACGCGCGCTGCCAGGAGAAGGGGCTGCGCGTGGACCTGCTCGTCAACAACGCGGGCTTCGGCTCCCACGGCGCCTTCGAGTCCGCCTCATTCGCGCGCCAGCACGAGCAGGTGATGCTCAACGTCACGGCGCTCGCGGACACCTGCCACCTGTTCCTGCCGGACATGCTCGCGCGCGGCGTGGGCGGCATCCTCAACGTCGCCTCCATCGCGGGCTTCCAGCCGGTGCCGTACATGGCCATCTACGGCGCCACCAAGGCGTTCGTGCTGTCCTTCACGGAGGCGCTGTCGGAGGAGACCCGTGAGCGGGGCGTGCGCGTGCTCGCGCTCTGCCCGGGGCCGGTGCAGACGGCCTTCTTCGACGTGGTGGGCACGAAGCAGGCCGCGGTGGGCCCGCTGGCGCCGGCGGAAGGGGTCGTGCTCCGCGCCCTCAAGGCCCTGGATCAGGGCCGGGCCTCGGTGGTGCCGGGGTGGCGCAACTGGTTCCAGGCAAACATGACGCGCTTCGCGCCGCGCTGGGTCGGCCTGCGGGTGGCGGGCGGGATGATGAAGCCGCAAGCGGCACGAGGCCCGGAGGCGGGCCCGGCGAGCGCCACGCCGTAGCGGAACTCAGGTCGCCGGGCGCCTGGGCACCGGCGGAGTGGGGGAGTCCAGCGCGGCGGCGATCTGCTCGTCGGTGAGCTGGAAGAACACCGCGCCGCGCGGGGCCCACTCGCCGGTGAAGACGAAGTTGGGCCGTGCGGTGGGGGCCGGCTGCGGCACCTTGCCGCCCTGCGACGTGAAGGGCGGCGGCCGGACGAAGCTCTCCAGTTCGCTGGCGTTGATGCCACAGAAGGCCACCACGGCCGGGTCGATCCACTGCTCCACGTCGATGGCGCCCTCGGCCGTCGCGAACTCCAGGATGAGGCCCTCCGGCGCCTGGACGTACATCGACTTGCACATGTTGTGGTTGACGGGGCCCGCCACCCAGTAGCCGTGCGAGCGCAGCCGGTCGCGCAGCGCCAGCAGCTCCACTTCCGTGGGGACGCTCAGCGCCAGGTGCTGCATCGCGCCCGGGGCCACCGACCCCGCGCTGAAGCCCGGGTGCGAGACGCCAATCACCGGCTCGATGGTCGCCATGTCCGGCGCCTGCACGAAGCTCAGGGAGCAGGTGTCCCCCAGCCGCAGGAACGCATGCACGGTGTTCTCCACGCCGTGCATCCAGTACAGCGCTTCCAGCTCCATGCCGACGACCTGGGTGAAGAACGCGAGCTGCGCCTTCATGTCGCGCGTCGCGAGAGCCAGATGATGCACGCCAGTGGGAAGTCCCATCGAACGCCTCCACGGTGGAGAAGGAGCCGCCCCGGAGTGGAGCGGCGCGCTGGCGTTCTAACCGGTTTCCCGGGACCGGGCACCCGCCGCCTGCCGTCCTGCTCGCGGTGGAGGGGGGCTTCCGCTGCTCAATGCGGGGGCACGGGCGCGAGGTACTGGCGCAGCACCTGGGGCGACAGCGAGCGGTAGATGTTGTCGTGGCGCAGGTCGGGCCGGGACTCGTACCGCCACTTCAAGCTGGCGGGCGCGTTCGCGCGAAGGACCTCCGCCAAGCGCGCCGACTGAGGGCCGATGGTGTCATCGCCCGCGGAGGCCACATACAGCGTGGCGCGCACGTCTGGCCGTGCGGTGAGCCGCTCCTCGGCCTTGCGCACCACTTCGTCGTCGTTCCACCAGAGGCTGGGGCTCAAGGCGATGGACGTGGTGAACAGCCCCGGCTCTAGGAAGAAGGTCTCCACGATGAACAGCCCGGCGAGCGACTCGCCGACGATGGCCGTCTCCTCCGTCACGCGATAGCGACGGCGCACCTCGGGCATGAGCTCGTCGCGGAGGAAGGCGCGGAACGCGGCCGAGCCTCCGACGCGCGGGGCGATCTTCCGGTCCTCTTCCACCTGGGTTGGTCCGGTCATGTCGCGGCGCCGCTCGGTGTTCTCGATGCCGACGAGGATGAACGGCCGCACTTCTCCGGCGCGGATCGCGGTGTCGAGGGTGGCGGCGACGTGCGGGAAGTCCTCCTGCTCGCCGCCGTCGGGCATGTACAGCACGGGATAGCGCGTCGCCGCCGCCGGGTCGTAGCCCGGGGGTGTGTAGACGTTGAGCCGCCGGGTCTCCTGGAGCGCCGCGGACGGCAGCGTGAAGGACGCGTGTGCCGGCGTGGGCTCAGGGACCACGGCATGGCCCCGACAGGCGCAGAGCAGCGCCGCGAACAGCAACACACCAAGTCGGGTCATCGCGCCGCGCATGTCATCCCCCCCGGCCCGGACGCTTGCCCTGGCGGGACGGCACGGAGGCAGGGCCCTTGCCGATGCGCTGGGCGACAAAGAGCGTGTGGCGTGGGCCCTTGGTGCCATGCGCTGCGGGCTTGAGGACCTGGACGGTGAAGCCCACGTCTTCCAGCCGCTTCACGAACGCGGGCGATGGCCCGGCGCTCCACACCACGAGCGTGCCCTTGGGGCGCAGGGCGCCATAGGCGACGGACACACCGGTGATGTCGTAGAGGCTTTCGTTGTCCGGGTGGGTGAGGGCGGAGGGGCCGTTGTCCACGTCGAGCAGGATGGCGTCGAACGCGCCGCTCTGCTTGCGCATCAGGCGCCCCACGTCTCCCTCCACCACGGTGACGCGCGAGTCCTCCAGCGGGGCCTTGGCCAGGGACGCCAGGATGCCCCGGTTCCACGTCACCACCGAGGGCAACAGCTCCGCCACGACGACGCGCGCGGAGGGCTCCAGGCGGTCGAGCACCGCCCGCACCGTGAAGCCGAAGCCCAGGCCGCCCACCAGCACGCGGGCCTTCTCCGTGCCCACCAGGTGCGCGCAGCCGGCGTCGGCCAGGGCCGCTTCGGAGCCGTGCTGCCGGCTGGACATCAGCGTCTGGCCGCGCACGCGCAGCACATATTCATTGTCACGCCGGGCCAGGACGACCTCTCCCACCTCCGGCACCTGTTCCTTCTCGACCGTCTCCCAGGGCTTCATGCCGGCGCTCTTCGCGCGACCGGGGCCGCAGGTCAAGCGGTCCGCCCCCGCGCCTTGACACCCCGGGGACCCGCCTGCGAAATCGCCCGGGGTTCCCTCACCCCGAGGACCCAGGCCCCCACCGCATGGAACGCAACGGACGTCAGGCGTGGCCCCCGGAGTTGTCCGAGCCGCTCCGCGAGGTGGACCGCCTGCGGCGCGGGGGCCGCTACACGTCGGCGCTCGCGCTGGCGAGGAAGCTGGCGGACGCCCACCCGGAGCAGGTGCGTGTGCTCGTGGAGGTGGGCCTGACGCTGGGCGTGTGGGGCGGACAGCCGGCGGAGGCGCTGCCCTGGTTCGACCGCGTGCTCGCCCTGGCGCCGGGACATGCGGCCACGCGCTATTACCGCTCGCTCGCGCTGGCGCGGCTGGGGCGGCACGCGGAGGCGGTGGAGGGCTTCACGCAGGTGGAGGCCGCGGGCTTCCGCAAGGCGCTGGTGGTGCACATGAAGCGCGCGGAATCGCTCGGCGCCCTGGGCCGGTGGTCGGAGGCCGAAGCCGACTGGACGGCCGCGCTGGCGGAGGACCCCGGCAACCCGTGGCTGCTCCAGCAGCGCGCGCTGACCCGGATCCGCGCGGGACGGAAGGAGGCGGCGGAACAGGACCTCACGACCGCGCTTCAGGCCCAGGAGGGGGAAGCGGTGGATCCGGAGCTGCTCCACGCGCGCGGCGTGCTGCGGCTTGAACGTGGGGACATCGCGGGCGCGCGCGCGGACTTCGACGCGGGGCTCGCGGCCTTGCGCGTGGGGGATCCGCCCACGCTGCTGGATGCGCTCCGCGCCGGACTGCGGGACGCGCGTTAGCCCTCGCGGGGGATGTGCTCGAATTCGACGGTCTTGCCCTTGGGGTGCGCGAAGTACAGGTGGATGCGCAGGTGGGGGTAGGCCGTCTGGAGTTCCTTCGCGCCGAAGTGCAGGTCCTTCAGCTGTTGTTCCAGGGAGATGGCCGGTCCCAGGGCGCCGTGGCGGGCCTGGTAGTAGCCGCAGCCCGCGTGCGCCAGCAGCAGCACGTCCTCGATGTGGTGTCCTTCGATGAGGAACTTCGCGGCGCGGGTGATGCCCTCGCTCTCCAGGTAGTCGGACGCCCAGCGGTTGAGGAGCGCGGGTCCGCCGGGCAGGGTGAGCGTGTCGATGCGCGGGTGGCCCAGGTGGTGGGCCAGGTCCTCCACGGCTTCGGTGAAGCGCCCGTCCGAGCAGTACACGGCGAGGGCCTTCGGATGGACGGACTCGAAGGGGACGCGGGAGACGAAGGGAGCGGGGTCGGCCATGGCCCCCAGGTTAACGGCTCCCTTCGCCCGCGAAAGCGACTTCGCGTCGTTCAGCCCCTGTCCGGTGTGGGTGCAGGGTCAGTTGTGCTCTGGAAACGCAGCGGGCTGGCCCGTTCCGCCATTGCCCTCGGGCTTCGGACCGGCGTGCTTGTCCTCCTCGTTCTCGCGCCCGCCCCCCTTGTGCCGGAGGTCCTCGTTCTCGCCGGCGCCCTGGTGAACGACCTGCTTCTCGTCCGTTTTCTTCGAGCCCATGTGATGCCTCCTGTCGTTGGAAGAAGTCCTTCCAATCTGGGGGCGGGTTCGGGGATTGCCACCGGAGGCGGCCCTCCGGAGCCTGCCTGGTCGGTCGCCGGCCCACGGGCAACGTTCAACCCGGAGGCGCGACGGCGAACCGCTCCTGGAGGGCTTCCAGGACGGCGGGCTCCTGGGGGTTGTTGAAGTGGCGGCCTCCGGGAATGACGCGGACCTCGGCGCCCAGGCGCTCCTCGAAGAGCCGGGTGTTGCGGCGCCAGTCGGAGGTGAACGGGTCGGAGTCCGACAGCACCACCACGCAGCGGCGGAGCGCGGCGCGGACGCGGTCGAAGTCCATCGGTGTCTCAATCCAGGGCCGCAGGGTGTCCCAGGGCTTGTCGACCTCGAACCAGCCAGCGACCAGGAGCGCGCCCTCCACGGTGTGGCCCGGAGGCAACGTCGCCAGGTAGCGCATCACGGCCTGACAGCCGACGCTGTGTCCCAGGAACACGGTGGAGGGCGCGGGCACGGAACCCACGGCCGAGGCCACGGTGGAAACCCAGCCATCGAGGGTCGGCGCGGAGGGCGTGGGCATGGCCAGTGCGCGCACGTCGTCGAAGCGCGCGGGCGGCGTGCGCACCTTCGCGGTGAGCCAGGGGTAGAAGTCGGTGTCGGGGCTGCCTGCCCAGCGCGGGACCATGACAAGGGAGCGGGTCATGGCGGCGCAGTGTGCCGCACTCAGGGCGGGTGCGCTCAGCCTTCAAGGAGGGCGCGGGCTTCGAGCACCGCGCGGGCCTGCTCCGCGAGGCGCAGGCTGTCGGGAAGCGCCCGGCCCAGCAGCCAAGGCACACCCACGGCGAGCGCCACCGCGTTGCTGTAGAAACACGCCCCCGCCCGGGAGAGGTCCGCGAGCGGGACGACGCGCTCCACCACGGGAAGCCCACCGACCTGGCCCGCGTCCAGCAACACCGCGCGCGCGACGCCGGGCAGGCACGGGGAGGCGAGCGGCGGGGTGACGAGCGCGCCGTCGAGCAGGACGAAGACGTTCGCGGTGGGCAGCTCGCAGACCTCGTCTGCTTCGTTGGTGATGAGGGGCAGGCGGGGCAGGAGCGCGTGCTGCCGGAACCACGCGAGCCCCTTGTGATTCACGGTGCGCTCCGCGCGCCGGTACGCCCCGGGCTCCACGCTGTCGAGCACGCGGCCGTCGCGGTGCAGGGCTTCGAAGTCCTGGGCGAGCGGGCGGAAGGTGCAGAGCACCCGGCCATCACTGACAGCGAGCTTGCCCACGCCGGTGAAGCCCGGCCCCAGCAGCGGATCCGCCTCCAGGCAGCGGCGCAGCGAATCCCGCACGGCGTCCTCCTGGAGGAGCGCGGGCGCCGGGGCGCGCACGGCGGTGGGGAACGCGGCGAGGCTTTCGCGCAGGCGCGCCAGGTGCCGCGCGAGGAACAGCGGCCGGCCGGCGTCGATGCGGAGCGTGGTGAAGAAGCCCGCGCCAAAGAAGAAGCCCTGGGCGAAGTCCTGGAGCCGCAGGTCCTCCCAGCGCTGGACGACGCCATCGACGGAGACGGTGGAGAACATGGGGGCCCCTGTCGCTTCAGCGTTCCAGGAAGTTCGCGAGCAGGCGGGGGCCTTCGCGCGTGAGGAAGGATTCGGGGTGGAACTGCACGCCCTCCAGGCCCGCGAGCTCGCGGTGGCGCAGGCCCATCACCAGGTCTCCGGACCAGGCTGTGACCTCCAGACATCCGGGCAGGCTGTCGCGGTCCACCACCAGCGAGTGGTAGCGCGCGGCGACGAAGGGCTGGGGCAGGCCCCGGAAGACGCCCTGGCCCCGGTGTTCGACCTCGGCCGTCTTGCCATGCACCGGCACGGGGGCGCGCACCACCTTCGCGCCGAACACCTGCCCGATGCTCTGGTGCCCCAGGCACACGCCCAGCAGGGGCACCCGGCCCGCGAAGGCACGGATGACGTCCAGGGACACGCCGGCCTCGTCGGGCGTCTTCGGCCCGGGAGAGATGACGACATGGCTGGGATGCAACGCCTGGGCCTGCGCGACGGTGAGCGCGTCGTTGCGCACGACCTTGAGCGTGGCCCCGAGCGCGCCCAGCGCCTGGACGAGGTTGAAGGTGAACGAGTCGAAGTTGTCGATGAGGAGGATCATCGCGGCCCCGTGCTCGCGGCCAGGGCGAGGAGCTGGGAGCGGGCCTTGTTGAGCGTCTCCTTGTATTCGCGCCGGGGCTCCGAGTCGTGGACGATGCCGCCGCCGACCTGCACGTACGCGCGGCCGTCCTTCACCACGACGGTGCGGATGACGATGTTCAGGTCCAGTCCTCCCGCGAAGCTGAAGTACCCGAGCGAGCCGGTGTAGAGGCCGCGCGGGTGGGGCTCCAGCTCGGTGATGATCTCCATGGTGCGGATCTTCGGCACGCCGGTGATGGTGCCGCCGGGGAACAGCGCCCCCACGACGTCGAGCGGCTGCACGCCGGGCGCGAGCTGGCCGACGACCTCGGATTCGATGTGGAGGACGTGGGCGTACTCGACGATCTCCATCAGCCGGGTGACCTCCACGGTGCCGTAGGCGCAGACGCGGCCCAGGTCGTTGCGCTCCAGGTCCACGAGCATGGCGTGCTCGGCCTGCTCCTTCTCGCTGGTGCGCAGCTCGTGCACGAAGCGGGCGTCCTCCTCCGGAGTGCCCCGGCGGCGGGTGCCGGCGATGGGGCGCGTGGTGGCGCGGCCGTCCTCCACGCGCACCAGCCGCTCGGGAGAGGCGCTGACGACCTGGAAGCCGTCCGCCTCGAAGTAGCTGGCGAAGTGGACGGGGCTGGTGGCGGACAGCGTCTCGTAGAGGGCCAGCGGGTCGCCGGGGAAGTCCACCTCCAGGCGCTGGGAGAGGTTGACCTGATACGTGTCCCCCGCGCGGATGTATTCGCGCACGCGCTCCACCGCGAGCAGGTAGTCCTCCTGCGTGAAGTTGGAGCGCCAGGGCGCCAGGGGCAGGTCCGCTGCCGGCGGCGAGGGGGACGGCGTGGCGACGGCGGCGCGCACCTGGGAGGCCAGCAGGTCCAGGCGGCGTGAGCAGTCCACCCAGTCCGAACCCGTGGCCACCGCGCGCACGGTGTGCTCCAGGTGGTCCACGACGAGGAACGTGTCCACGAAGTGCAGCGCGATGTCGGGCACGCCCAGGTCGTCGCGCGGGTGGCGGGGCAGGGCCTCGAAGAAGTGACTGGCTTCGTAGGAGAAGAAGCCCACCGCGCCGCCGCAGAACAACGGCAGGTCGGCAGGGCGCAATCCCTTCCACCGGCTGAGCAGCCCGCGCAGGACGGTGAGGGGGGCCTCTTCCTGGAGGACGCCGTCGACGTGGCACCGCGAGCCCCGGGCGGTGAAGCGCAGCAAGGGCCGGGCGCCGACGAGGGAGTAGCGGCCCTCGCTGCTCGTGCGGGTGCTCTCCAGGAGGAAGCGGTCCCCGGCGGGCAGGGCGCGCAGCAGATCCACGGGCCGCGCGGCGCCGACATCCAGGTGACGCACCAGGGGCACCTGGTTGTAGCCCTGGGCCACGAGCGCGTCGAAGCGGGCGCGGTCCAGCGGAGGGAGGGGGGAAGCGGGAACAGCCATGCGGAAGCGTTCCTAGCAGGAACCGCTCCCGTCCCGAACTACAGCGCTTCGTCCTTGCAGAGCTCGTCCTGTAGCTCGGTCAGCGCCTTCCGGGCGCGCATGGGCTGGCAGGTGTTCGCCAGGAAGTAGGATGAAGCGCCCACGGTGGCGGCCTTGAGCTTCGGGCCCAGCGCGGCCCAGCACCCCTCGAAGGCCACCTTCCTCGCCTGGACCGCGCGAGGGTCCTCCTTGGGAAGACCGAGCGCCGCGATGACCGTCTCGGCGAGCGCCGCGTCCTTGCAGGCGCTGACGTCCTTTCCTCCCCCCACCGCCACCGCGAAGAGCGGCATCGCCACGTAGGCGAAGTGCCCCTGCTTCACGAGGTGCGCGGCCTGGAGCGCCGCTTCGGGCCCCACGTCCGGTGTCAGCTCCAGGAAGGTGTCGATGCAACCGCGCCGGTCGAGTTCGAGGCAGCGCTGGAGGTCCTTGCGCGCACCCTGGTCGCGTGCGGTGGCGAAGCGCGGCGCCTTGGGGAGGAAGGCATACCGCTGGCCCAGCGCGCGCGCCCGTTGGGACGCGGCGAACGGCTCCTTGTCGCTGGGGGGAAGGGACTCGACGTCGGCCGTCGCCGCGTCGGTGACCAGGGCCCGCCACGCGTCGGTGCGCTTGGGGGCGGGGAGGTCCTCCGCGCGCTCCAGCAGCTCCGCCCAGGCCTTCTGTGAGGCGAGGGTCTGGAGCTCCTCCAGCGTCACCGGCTCCCGGGCCACCGCGTCCGCCGCGAAGAGACAGGCGGCCACCACGAGTCGACGGATCATCGGGAGAGCTTCCTGTCCAGGAACGCCGGCCCTTCGGCCGCGCCCTGCTGGGTGGTGGTGAAGGTGAGCGTGTCGCCGCCGCGCTCCAGCCCGAGCGTCGGACCGAAGCGGCAGACCAGCGCCGTGACGGTCTTCACCGAGGCGCAGTGGGCCTGGGCGCGGCTCACGAGCGGAGCACAGGCGGCCCACACGTCGAGCTCCGCCATCACCTCGTCGCTGAAGCTCTTCCAGTCGAACGCGAAGGTGGAGGCGGTGCCGCAGGCCTTGTTCAACGCGGTGACGGCGTCGCCAGCGCGGGCCGTGTATTTCTTCTCCAGGTGGGGCCAGGCCTTCTTCTGGAAGGCGGCGATCCGCCCCGACTCCAGTTGCTGCTGGTGCGCGGCGAGCACCTCCGCGGCGGAGGCCTTGTCCGTCGCGTCCTGGTTGAACTTGACGGGGAACGCCTGCACTCCGGGCAGGACGGCCTCGTAGCGGCCGTCGCGCTGGAGGAGGAGCACGTAGTCGCCTCCCCGGTGGCGGGCCACGTAGTCGGCGCCGCGCGAGTGTTTCTTCAGGGTGGCGCGCAGCGCGATGCCATCCTCTTCGGAGTCGGTGCCGCGCACGCGGATCAAGACCTCTGATGCCGTGCGCGGCTCCAGCGTGATGACCTCCACGCTCTGGCCGTCGGTGCCCCGGTAGACCTTGCCCGCCACCGCTTCCAGGGAATGCGCCGCCGTCGTCGCGAGGATCGCCGCCAGCATGAGCGCGGGTGCAAGGGTCCGGGGCATGCTCAGTTGAACGCCTTCTCGAGCGTGGCCTTGGTGTTGTCGCCGAGGTTCGCGTGGTCCTTGGAGGACATGTGGTACGTGAACACGCCCTTGTCGATCGACATGTTGCGCAGCGTCGCGTCGTTGGAGCCGTCCTTCTTCTCGGCGGGCTTCACGCCGCCGAACAGGCACGCCACGCCGGTCACCTTCTTGGCGATGGCCTTCTTGTACGCGGGGCGTTCACACATGGATCCGATTTCCTGGATGACCGACTCACAGTACGAGCTGAAGCTCGTGCCCGACCAATCGTCGGTCTTGAAGTTCTGGAAGTCGGTCTTCACTTCGAGCTTGGTGCCGCACTTGTCGTTGGTCGCCTTCAGGGCGTCCTCGATCTCTGCCTCCAGTTTGGCCTTGGCTTCTTCCTGGGCGGGCTTGAGGTCTTCTTCGGCGAAGGCGGATGTCGACAGCAGGGTCACGACCGCGAACACATGCTTCAGGGACATGGAGGACTTCCTCGTGGGATGGACAGCAATCCCGGAGTCTCCAGGTGGGCAGGTCTTGAAGCAAGAAGCCGTGGCGTGCCCTCCTGCGTCAAACACACCTCCGAAATCACCTGGGAGCGGTCCGTGAACCGGTTAGACATCCGGTGCCGATGTCCTTTCCCACGCGCTTCCAGGGCCACTTCCGCCTCATCGTGGGCGTCGTCGTCACGGCCGTCCAACTGCCCACGGTGCTCTGGCTCTGCGTCCGGACACGAACGCCCCTTCCCGCGCTCGCCGCGCTGGGGCTCTCCTGGCCGTACCTGAAGCGGCTCACGACGCCGTGGCACACCCCCGCGCCCTCGCGGTCCACCTTCCTGGCGTTGGGATGGTGGTCCGCCTGCCTGGTGTTCGACCTGCTGATGCTCCCCGCCGTGTTGGCCATCCGGGCAGGCCTGCCGGAAGCGGCGGCGTGGGGGCTGACGGCGGCGGTCGCGCTGGCGGTGGGAACCGACGCGGCGCTGGCCCGGCCACGGCTGCGACGGCGGACCGTGCGCATCGCGGGACTGGCGCCAGCGCTGGACGGCTACCGCATCGGGCAGCTCTCCGACGTGCACTGCGGTCCCCAGGTGCCCGAGGCGCGCGTGGCCGCCTGGGTGAAGCGCCTCAACGGACTCGACCTGGATCTGGTGACCGTGACGGGCGACCTCATCACCCAGGGCTCCTCCCATGTCGAGGCCATCGCGAGGGCGCTCGGGGGCCTGCGCGCGAAGGACGGCGCCTTCGTCAGCCTGGGCAACCACGACTACTACACGGATGCCGAACACCTGGTTCGCGAGCTGGAGCGCCACGGCCTGGGCGTGCTGCGCAACCGGGGCGTGGTGGTGGAGCG
Source organism: Corallococcus praedator (assembly GCF_003612125.1). Taxonomy (GTDB): domain Bacteria; phylum Myxococcota; class Myxococcia; order Myxococcales; family Myxococcaceae; genus Corallococcus; species Corallococcus praedator. The sequence continues at coordinate 15,125 of NZ_RAWI01000054.1, read as the reverse complement.
GGGCGGGGCCCGTCTCTACGTCGCGGGCGTCGATGACACCTGGACGTCACGCGCGGACCTGACGCGGGCGCTCGCGGCGCGGCCGGAGGGTGTGCCCACGGTGCTGCTCGCGCATGACCCCGACCTGTTTCCCCAGGCAAGGGCGCGCGGCGTGGAGCTGACGCTCTCGGGGCACACCCACGGCGGGCAGCTGGGGGTTCCGGGCGTGCGCCGCCTGTCCCTGGCGCGGTTCCTCACGCGGTGGACCGCCGGGTTGTATCGGCAGGAGCGTTCCTGGCTGTACGTGAGCCGGGGCGCGGGCACCACCGGCCCTCCCGTGCGGCTGGGCGCCCCCGCGGAGCTGGCCGTCATCACGCTGCGGCGGGCGTGAGCTCCCGGGGCCTGGACGCAACCCGGCGGCTTCTGGCTACCGGGGGGCTTGCGCGACTTCGGGCGCTTGCGTGAGCGCGGGCAGCGTGAAGAAGAACGCGGCGCCCTGGCCCTGCTGGCTCTCCACCCAGGCGCGGCCGCCGTGTGCCTCCACCACGCCCTTGACGATGGCGAGCCCCAGCCCGGCACCCGCCTTGTGCGCGTGGATGGCCTGCCAGAAGCGGTCGAACACGTGGACCTGCTCCTGCGCGTCGATGCCCGGTCCGGTGTCCTCCACGCAGAAGCACACGCGGCCCTCACAGTGCTCCGCCTTCAGGAGGATGCGTCCCCCCGGCGGCGTGAACTTGATGGCGTTGCCCACCAGGTTCTGGAAGACGCGCAGCACCCGCGCCCGGTCCGCGCGCACCCGTGGCAGGTCCGGTGCGAGGGAGACCTCCAGGCGCAGGGACCTTTCCGCCGCCAGCAGCTCGTTCAAGCCCTGCACCTGCGCCAGCAGCGTGGGCACGTCCAGCGGCTCCAGGTCCAGCTTCGGCTGCCCCGACTCCACGCGCGCCACCTCGAGCAGATCATCGATGAGCCGGTCCATGTCGCCCACCACGGCGCGCACCTTGCGCAGCGCCTCTCCGACGGCGGGGCCGCTGTCACCATGGGACAGGCGCCGCTCCGCGCCGGTGCACAGCAGGGAGATGGTGTTCAGGGGCGCGCGCAGGTCGTGCGAGACGATGCCCAGGGTCTCGTCCCGCGTGGTGACGGCCTGTCGCGCGGTGCGGTACAGCCTCGCGTTCTCGAGCACCAGGGCCGCCCGCCGCGCCAGCTCGCGCACCAGCGACAGGTCCTGCGTTTCGTAGCGCAGGCCCGGTCGCGTGGACACCAGCACCAGCACGCCCAGGGGGCGCGCCTGCGTCATCAAGGGCACGGCCACCGCCGAGTCCACGCGAGGGCTGTCCTGTGAGGGCCCGGGCAGGCGCACCACCGACTCCGTGCGCAGGGCCTGCTCCACGGTCCGTCCCAGCGCGCTCGTGGACCCCGGTCGGAACATCGCGCGCAGCGCCTCCTCCAATTCGGGCGTCACCGCGGCGACCTCGGTGGTGGGCTCCTCGCCGTGGGGCCCGCCCGGCGTGGCGATGGCGCAACCGTCCGCGAGCGTGGGCACCGTGAGCTTCACCACGGCGCGCGACACATCCTCCCAGTCGAGCGAGTACGTGCTGGCGGCGCTCACCTCGGAGAGGAAGCGGCTCCACAGTTCGGCCCTGCGTTGTTCGGTGACGTCACGGAAGTAGACGGTGTGGCCTTCGGGGGCGGGGTACGCGACGACGCGCAGCCACCGGTCCACCCGGGCCGAGGGCTGATCCTCCTCCACCGGGGCCCCGGCGCCCGTCGCCCTGCGCAGCAGGTGCTCGATGGCCGCCCCCTGGGACTCGGAGAGGACGTCCGCCGGACGCTGGCCCAGCATGGCCTCGCGCCCGCGGCCGAAGTGCGTCTCCGCGTGCCGGTTCACGTAGGTGAACCGTCCGTCCCGGTCGAACGCGGCGAAGCCGTCCGCGATGCGCTCGAGCACCGCGTCCATCCGCTCCCGCGCCGCCTCCGCCTCCTCGCGCGCGGCCTCCTCTCGCTCCAGACGCAGCAGCGCCTCTCCGGCCTCGCGACGGCCGGTGATGTCCTCGTGGGCCACCACCACGCGCAGGGGACACTGTCCGGCGAAGCGGGTGACCCGCACGAGGAACCAGCGCCGCTGGCCCCCGGGCTCATGGCACGGGTACTCCTGCAGGAAGGACGCGGCGCGGCCGGCGATGATGTCGCGGATGCCCGTGGCGACGGACGGTGCCTCCTCCGAGAAGTCGCCCTTCGCGGCGTCCGTCACGCCCAGGTAGTTCGCGCCCACGCCGCAGTTGGCCGAGTCCTCCTCGCAGCCATTCTCCCGAGCGAAGCGTTTCCACGCGGCGTTGACGGCGAGGATGGTGCCCCGACCATCGAGGATGGCGATGTGCGTGGACAGCGAGTCGAGCGTGGCGCGCAGGAACTGCTCCGACTCATGCAGCGCCTGCTCCGCCTGCTTGCGCGCGCTGATGTCGCGGCAGAAGACGATGAGGCCCCCCGCGGAGGGGTAGGCCCGTACATCCACCCAGGCCTCGAGCGGCCAGAAGAACGCCTCGAAGGAGACGTTGGCCTGCGACGCGAGCGCCCGCCGGTACTCCTGCTCGAACACGGAGCCGAGCGCCTGGGGGAACTCCTCCCAGACGTTGCGTCCGATGAGTTCGGAGCGCGAGCGCTTCAGCAGTCGTTCGGCCCGCGTGTTGACGTAGGTGAAGCGCCAGAAGCGGTCGAACGAGAAGACCGCATCCGAGATGCGCTCCAGGACGTCGAGGGCATGGCGGGTCCTGTCCGTGAGGGCCGCCGTGCCTTTCTCCGCGTTCTGCTCCTGGCCTGGTCGCAAGGCCATCTACTCCCCCCGTCCAGCCACCCTCCGGGCTGACGGCGGGCACCGCGCCCGCTTCTCCATGAGGACCTCCGCAAGGAAGGCACCCTGATGAAGTATGGGGCCCGGGGCTTCTGTGCAGCCGGCGTGGACTCCTCGCCCGGAGGCCAGCCCGGACCGCGAAGCCGCAGCGCTGCGCTGGCCGCAGACCTGGGGGCAGGATCCCGGCCACGCACCGGGGCGTTCATCAACCCCGGAGTGCCTCGGCGAACGGGCGGCTCCACGAAGCGCCGGGCGCCGCACGGGCGGCCTTCCACGCGGCAAGCTGCTGGGGCACGAACGCACGGGTCGGCACCTGGACCGCGCCCCGGCTGCGCAGCGCCAGGTCCAGCGCCAGCGCATGGCGCCGTCGCATGGGCGCGGTGGTGAGCGCTTCGAGCAGGGCCTGGGGGGTGAAGGGCTGCCCCGAGAGGTAGCGATGTTTCACATCCATCCGCTGGCGTGCCTCACCCCACCATTCCGAAATGGCTTGAGGTCGGGGCAGCGGCAGTGCGTCCTCGGGCTTGGACGTGAGGTCCGCGTCGAGGTCCTCTTCCTCCAGGGGAGGAAGCGCCGTGTCTTCTTCCTCGCGAGCGACCGCGTATTGCTCCGCGATGATCAGGCCGGTGATGGCGCTGAACGCCTCGCCCGCCAGCGCGGAGACGGGTGGGTGCCGCAGCAATTCCACGCAGGCATCGGCGGCGGCGACGCGGCCGGAGAACCCGAGCGCCCACAGCACGTCCGGCCGGAGCTTCTCGTCGGAGAGCAGCTCCAGCAGCCGCTTCATGTCGCGCTCCTCCCCGCCCATGGCCAGCAACAGGAGGGGCAGCCGGCCTCCGGGCAGGTGGGAGTTGGCCACGGCCTGGCATGTCGTCCAGGCGGCGCGGTGGCCACCCATCAGGCCCGCGAGGATGGCGGCGTCCCGCAACACGGGCGCACGGGAGTCCAGCGCTCGCTGGAGCAGCGCCGGCTCCAGGGGAAGCCGGGCCCGGCTGACCGCGCGAAGCGCCGCGGCGGCGACCTCCGGCTCCGGGTGCGTGAGGAACGGCGTGCACAGCGGGGCCGTGGCCAGCCCATGGACCCCCAGCGTGTCGAGCACCAGGGCCAGCCGCTCGGGAACGGTGTCCTCTCCCAGGAGCGACGGCAGGGACGTGGGGATGCTCGAAGCGGGGGACAACTCCAGCGCGCGTTGGAGGGCCGCGAGCGCGGGAGGTTCGGCCGAGGGCAGCGCGGCGAGCACCAGGGCAGGGCCGTATTCGGCCTCGGCACCGAGCAGCGCCAGGGCCGCCGCGACGATGCGTTCGGGGTCTTCGGTCAGCGCGGGGACGAGCAGGCGCGTCGCGACGGGCTCACCGCCCAGCACCAGTCCGTCGACATGCGCGGCGACCGCTTCCTCCAGCTCCGCGACCTCTTCCAACGTGAAGTCGGGTGCGTCGAGCGCCTTCTCCCACTGGCTCCACCGGAACGCCGCCTCCTCGAGGTGCGTCTCGTGGATGTCCCAGCGCAGGGGGGCTCCCGTGGGGGTGGTCATGGTCCTAGTTGATCTCCACGGAGCCACCCTTGATGCGGTGGGTTCCGGTGGCGCGAGACTCCAGGTAGGTGCCCTTCACGATGACCTTGCCGTTGCGGCGCAGGGTGATGCTGGCCTCGCCACACTTGAGGACGATTTCGTCCTGGCCCTCGATGACCACGCGTTTGCCGTCCACATGGGCTTCGGTGGGAGCGCGGGGCGGCTCGGGGGCTTCCAGCAGGGCGTCCAGGAGGGGCGTCGCGCTGGGCTCCTGGATGAGGCCCATGATGAAGGGCAGTCCGGGGTCGCCGTTCTCGAAGAGGAGGACGACCTTCTGCTGCCGGGCCACGGCCGCCTGGAGCGCCTGGGCGTCCAGGGCCACGGCCAGCCGGGCGCACACGGGGCCCGCGGTGTTGCCCGGGAAGTCGACGAGGAGGGAGCCGGAGGCATCGAGCCCGGAGAGGTGTCCTCCCCGGCTGCCGAGGATGGGCGTCGGGGGTTCCATCGCCGGGGCGAGGGCTTTCTTGTCGGAGGGAGCGCTCATGGTGTGGATTCAGGCGCGCCGGTGCCTAGACGTCGTGATCACAGACGAGGCACTTGGGTTTCTCCTCGCTGCCGCCCATGGCCACGACAGGCCCCTGCATGACAGGGAAGGGGGGCGTGTTCTTGTCGTTGTGGAGCATCAGGTCGAGTGCGCGCGCCACGTTCTTGCCTTCGAACTTCACGTCGAAGGAGTAGTTGACGAACTCGGCCTTGCCCTTGGTCTTGTTGGACGCCACGCCACCGCCGGCGGTGCCCGCCTCGTCGCCGGTGCTCATCTTGAAGTTGGAGTCCTTCACGCAGACGGGGTTTCCGGCCACGGACACCTTCTTGGTGCCCTTGTCGGTGTCGGAGGACTGCGCGACGTTGGGGTAGGGAATCGGCACGGGCCCGGCGGGGCTGGGCGTCTTGCAGACGTCCGGGAAGGCCATGGTGACACCGCCGCTGTCCTTGGTGACGACAGACATCTTGTTCACACCGGTATTGACGGGCATGGCCACTTCCTCCAGGGCGCATGATAGCGCGTCGACGTGGCGAACGCTCACGGGGCGTGGATTTTGCTGACACGGGGAGGGTTACCCTCATCCCCTCGTGGCCACCTCCAACCACCTTGCATCGCGCTGGTGGGGCTTCGAGAAGTCGGTGGCCGGGAAGGTCATGGACATGGCGCCAGGGGGCGCCCACACTTCGCTGGGGCGTTGACTGCGAGGCGACTCAATCCGCCCTTGCCAGGCTGAAGGAAGGTCGCGTTGGACATCGTCATCACCAGCTTGGGGATGGTCTCGTCCGTGGGACGGGGTGTCGTGGCGACCTGTGCGGCCATTCGTGCTGGAATTGCCTGCGCCCAGCCGCTCACCTATTTCGAGGTGCTTGACGAGGCCTCGCAAGAAATGGAGTTCATCACCGGCCACCCCGTGCGTGGACTGACCGAGGGGTTCACCATCATCGGTCGTTGGCTCCGGCTTGCCCGGGCCTGTGTCTCAGACCTGCTCCACCAGGGTGCGCTTCCAGATGCCACCCATGCATCTTTCTGGCGCCTGACGGGGTTGCTGGTCGTAACGCCGTACCTCAATGATGATCGGTTCGGTGGTGATGCGGGTGATGCACCCGCTTCCAAGGAACTCGTCCAGCTGGCCTACCTGCAGCCGCTTCTCGAAGCGCTACGTCTGCCCATTGAAGAGCGCAACGTCGACGTCCTCTGCCAAGGACCCGCAGGGGCAATTCATTCCATCCATGAGGCCCGTCGCTGGATGGAGACGCGTGGGCTGGAGCGGGTGCTCGTCATCGCGGCTGATTCCTATTGTGACCCGCTGACGCTGGAGTGGCTGGCGTGGTACCGGCGGCTCAAGACACCAGAGAACCCATGTGGCCTGATGCCGGGCGAGGCGGCAGCCGGCTTCCTGTTGGAATCCTCCGCGAGTGCTCGCCGGCGGCAACCCTCAATGTGTTTCGGTATCGCCGGTTCGGCGGTCCGGTTTGAGCAGAGCCATTTCTTCAGTCAGAAGCCCAACGCTGGCGTTGCGCTGACGGAGGCTCTGGATGAAGCCCTGCTGGGCGCTGAACTCAAGGTTCCTTTCGCAGGCAGTATCGTTTCAGACTTGAATGGCGAGAACTGGCGGGCGAACGAGTGGGGCTACGCCCGGCTCAGGATGGAACGTCGGTTGGCAGATCGTTTCCACCAAGTACTCCCCGCTCTCTCATTGGGAGATACGGGCGCGGCCAGCGGTGCTGGCGGCGTGTGCGTGGCCGCCAGGGCGCTCGCTCGCGGCTATTCAAGAGGTGAGCACATCCTGGTGGTCTCCAGTTCGGAACGTGGGCACGTTGGTGCGATGTGCCTCACGATGAAGGGATGAACCGTGTCGGATCCTTCCGCTCAGCAGCATGAAGAGGACGTCGCTCACAGGATTCACGTCAGCGTCAAGAACACGACCGAGGGCGGAAGGTGCCTCAACCGACATGTCGCCGCGTGGGAGCCCATGACCTGCTCCCATCGCTGGCAGGCTTTCAAGCATGCCCTGGAGGACGCCCACCTCTACAACTGGCCGGCCTACAAGAAGCTTGCGCGGGGCAAAGCGATCCACACGGACGCGAAGCGGAACCACGTCAGCAAAAGCGGCACTTTCTACCCCATCTTCCCGGAGGGATACCGCTTCCTGCTCAAAGCGCCTCAGCAGGGAGATTGGGACGTCTCTGAGTCGATGACCAGCAAGAACTTCAAGTGGGATTACCGGACTCCGTACATCCACAACGGCCACCACGTCGTCACCAACAGCCAGCTCCGTGGTGCCGCCAACAAGCTTGAGAAGAAGTTCCCGAATGCCACGCTCATCGTTCGCCGGGGACTGGCCAGGGCCGGTTACAACCTGAACCACAAGCTCAACATGGTCATCCTGCCCATGGACAGGAAGGTGGCGGGCGCCCTGAACCTTCCGCGGCACCTCATCACCTTCCTGTATCGGGATCACCGCTCGTACAGTGACTTCGTGGCGAAGCGCCTGGACAAGATCATGCGCTCCTACGAAGGCGAGCTGCGCAAGTACGTCCGCAAGGACAAGGAGCACACGAAGCTGGCCCATGAGCTGGCCAAGGAACAGCTCGAACTGCTGTCCGAGGAACTCTACGCGCAGATCACCGCGCGGCAGACGAAAGAGGAACGTGAGGCGAGCACTCCAGGCTATACGGGAACGCTGGATACCCTTCTCAATGGGATGCCATGAGATTCTTCGAGTTGGAAACCCTGGGCGATCTCAATGACGCCGAGTTGCTGTTCCTGGACCAGGAGCCAGAGGTGATGGGGCTGGACGGATATTGCCTGGCCGCCGGTGAGCCCGTGAGCGACTCCTATCCCGCTGAGGTGAAACTCCAGCCAAGTGAGGAGCGAACCGGGATCCAGCTCTCCTCGGTGTTGGGGAACAATTTCAACTACCTCATCGTCTCCAGTGCGATGAAGGCTGTCATCGCCGAGCACTCTCCGAAGACCGCCCTCGAGTTTCTGCCCTTCATCCTCCTGGATCACCGGGGGCGTGTTCGCAGTCAGGACTATTTCTTCGTCAATCCTCTCGGCGGTATCGATGGCGTGGATACCAAGGCCAGTGACATCAAGTACCACCGCAGCGGGGCCATCGTCGGCATCCGCAAGTTGGTGTTGGACCCGGAGAAGCTGCGCGACGCTCCTGCCCTCTTCCGCCTCCAGCAGGACCCGCAGCTCTACATGGTGAATGAGTCCCTCGCAAAGGCGTTCCAGGAGCGGCGCTTCACCAATGTGGTGCTGCGGGAGTTGACGGTCTCCGCTGCGAAGTCCTGAACCCGGCGACTGGAAGGGTGACTTCCTTGGCATCGAAGTTCTTGCCCGTCTTCATCGACAACGCGCTGGGCGATAACGAGGAGCTGCTCCCGGCCTTCATGTCCGGGAGAGGGGGCCTGAAGGAGGCGCTCCGTCTCTGTCAGAACTTCCGCATCGCGGGCATCGGCTCGCTGCTGATGTCTGGCACCCCTGCACGCTTGCACGAATGTCTGCATGCGAGCGCACGCGCGTTCGTGCACTTCGCTGGCTCCGTGCCCGAGAGACAGAATCTGACCAGTCGCGCGGAGCCGTTCTTCGATGCGGTGGCCTGTGGGGACACCGAGGCCGCACGGGAACTGGCGCGTCTGTCACCCCGGGCTTGCGACAGGAATCGAGAGTACGAGGAGGACTTCCTCTTCGTCCGCTTCCTCATGGACCACTCCTTCCTGGGGCTGGACGCGCGTGAGGGCAAGGCCCTTCTCGAGCGTTATGAGGAGAGCCTCGAAGGCTCCGCGGACTCGCGGCTGGCGGTGTGCCAGGCCTTGTTGGCGGCGGATGAAGCCCGGTTCGATGAAGCCCTCTCGCGGATGATGGAGGCGCGGGAGGTGCGGTTCCGTAAGCTTCGCGAGAAGGAGTCGGCGGCTGAAGAGGTGCTCGCGACCGAAGGGTATGTTTCTGTCGAGGGACTCGCCCTGGTGCGACTCGCTGTCTCGAAAGGTCTGCGTCCGCAGGAGGACCACCTGTTCGTTCCCTCGGTGGCTCGGGAACAGGTGGTGCTTCGGTTCCACCCGGACTCCTGGAAGCGCTTCTTCGCATAGCGCCTGGGCGGAGCACTTCATGCTCGTCAGCGACAGAAAAGGAAGAATTCAGTTCGAAATCTGCTGATCGGCTCGAGCCGAGCCGCGCACCACACGTCGTAGGTTCGCCAAAGTCGTCGCATCGAGCTTGGCAAGCCTCGCCTGTCCAGGCGCGTTGAGCCACCCCTCTACCAAGCGGGCAATTCCGCGAGTCAGCGCCGCAGGGCTCTGGTGGGCTGCGGTGATGACGGTGCGGCAGGCGTCCTCATTGCCGAGGAAATAGTGGGCCAGCACCCAGTAGTTCGCGAGCAGCGGCTGGCGCGAGAGCCAGGGCCGCTCCAGTTTCCAATCCGCCGCGCCGGGCGCCCGTGCGAGTTGCTCCGTGAGCCTGGGGCCGGGTCGTCCCCAGAGGATGCCTGTCAGCCAGTGTGAGCGTTGGTAGAGCCGCTCACTGTCCGCCGCAATGAGGCTCTCGGGACTGCCAGGAGTGAAAGCTGGGAGCCGCTCATCGTGTTCTCGGGCCACGTCGAGCAACTCCTCATAGCGAGACTCACCAACCTGACCAGGGGCTTCATCTGGATCAGGCTCGTCCTCGGAAAGCCACTCCGTGAGAAGGAAACGTTTGAGGGTGCGGGCGGGATGCAGCGTGCTCCGCTCATGGATGAACGGGAAGATGATGAGCGTATCGCCCGGACCGGGCAGCAGGCTCAGGAGAATGCGGTCACCCGAAGCGTCCTCGCTCAGGAGGAAGAGGCCCGCGATGAGTCCTGCGGAATATGAGGGCAGCAATTCTGCGAGTGCTTGTGGGTCATCCGGTACGTGGAGGGGGATGTCGAGCCGGAGGGAACGGTCTTCGGAACACCAATAGGACTCGGGCTCCTCGTTACCCTGGAGGGCTTGTTGGAGGGCCTCCCACTCGCGGAATTCCCCAGGGGGAAGGACACCATGGGCCTCGCGCAGGGCCTCGACACGTGCATCGGTGAAACGCATGTCCAGGCTCGCGAGGCGCGACCTGAAGGTGGCTCTGTCGCGGGCGACCAGTGTCTCGACGACGTCGGTCAGACGTGCCGAGAGCAAGGTGTCGGTGGTCAGGGTCGCGAGGTCCAGCATGGCGTTGCTCCAGGCATGTATGGCGTAGCAGCAGGCCTTGACGACGCTCGCCGCTCCGACCTTGCAGGCCTATCGCCGGCCAGGTCGGAGCGGGAAACCGTGGTCATCCGAGAATGCGAAACCTGCGCCGATGTCGTTTCATTGCCCCTGTTCGCGAGAGCGGTGTGCAAGCTGGAGGATTTCATCCTCGGAGAGTTGGTCCGTCTTGATGATGTTCCGGTCCGCCTTGAGCTGTTCCACCTGTCCGTCTCGCAGGACGTGGAACTGCCCTTGCTTCTGCGCGGGGAGCTTCGCGGCCGCATCGACACGGGCATCCGCGAACATGGGCTTGAGCTTCTTGAGCGCCGTCTCCTCCTTCACCCGACCGACGCACCAGTTGCGCACGTTGTCCCTGCATTTGTAATCCAGGTCTCCCGGGCTCTGCGTCGCGAGCATCACCCCGATGCCCGCCGAACGGGCGCGCTTCAGCAGGTTCTCCATGGGCTGCTTGGTGGCGGGCATGCTCATCGCGGGGAGGTACAGGTCTGCCTCGTCGAAGAGGAGGACCGCCTGGAGTCGGGATGAGGGGTGCTGGCTTGCCCAGCGATTGGCCTCCACGAGCAACTGCGACACCCAGAAGAGCGAGCCTTGCGTTCCGCCCAGGAACTTGGTGCTGATGATGCTCAGCCGGGTCCGGCCAGGCACCTTCGCGCTTCCCCGGCCGAGCAGCTCTTCCATGTCCAGCTTCTCCCCCTGATTGGACAAGAGGGTGCGCGTGTTGAGCTTCAGCGTCGTCAGGTCCTGGGCGAGCCTGGGGAACACCTTGAGGTCCATCCCGCTCACTTCCTGGACGAGCGCGATGTCCTGGGACGCGATGAACTTCTGGAGCAGGTCGAGAGTGAGCTCCTGTCCGAGGGGCCGCTCCACCAGCATCCTCAACGCTTGGGCCAACAGCGCCTTCGCCGCCTTGTCCTTCTGGCTGCTCTTGTACTCCAGCATGCTCGCGATGGCCTCCGCGGCTTGCTGGATGCTCTGGTCACGCTCTTCTGGAGGCAGGACCTCCAAGCCTCGCGGAACGATGGGAATGGCGAGCGGACGCCCGTCGGAGCGTCCCGGGGTGTAGAGCGCCACGTCCACCCGCTCCTTCAGCAGGCGGCGACGCTCGTTCAGGACGGGGTCCTTCAGCTCCTCCTCCCACGCCTCGTCCCGTGCATACGCGGCGAGGTCTCCCTTGCGGTCGACGAGCAGCGCCGGAATGCCTTGCAGGAGCAGTTGCTCGATGAGGTTCAAGGCGAGCGTCGTCTTGCCGCTTCCGGAACCGCCGAGGAACGCGCTGTGCTTCGTCAACTCGTCCGGTTGGATGAAGACAGGCTGGGTGAAGACGCTTTCGGAGATACCCATCCGCATCGCGCCCGGCTTCGCATCGCTCGCGGGCTTGGGAGGAATGGCTTGCGGTTGGGGCACCTCGACGGGAGTCTTCGTGCGGCCAGGCACCTTGCTGACCAAGGGCGGGCCGATGGCCGTGAGGTGATGTCCATCCAGCGCGGTCTCCGCTCGCGAGTCCTCGCTGGAGGATTCGGGCTCACGCACATGGGCCGGCTTCTCGTCGGGCCGGGTGTCCACACGTCGCGCGCTCTCAGCGGTGGCTCCACGGCGCTCTCCCTGGACAGGCTTCATGACGCTCGGGGCGGAGGTTCCTTCCGCCGTGGAGACGGGTTGCGGTGGAAGCTGACGCGTGGACTCCGGAGGAGGGCTCTTCTCCAGCGCGAGCACATCCGAGATCGCCTTCAGTCGCGTGATGGGATGCGTGGCGCGGCTCCACTCGATGAACGCAGGTGCGGGGTGCTCCTTCTGGAAGGACCGCAATGCGACCAGCTCGCGCAGATCGCTGTTGCCGAGCACCGCGCGACGGCCGCCCTTCTTCATCAACATCGTGGTCTGGTCCGCGACCAGCGTTCCGAGCGTTCCGGGAAAGTCCGTCGTGCGCACGAGGACGGTCAACTTGCCCGCGGCGGCCCTCAAGGCATCCGCCATCTGGCGCCCGAGCCCGCCGCCTCTCGGAGAACGGTTGCAAAGCGCCACGAACATCTGGGTGTTGCCGGGCTGGAGCGTGACGTTCAGCGACTCCTCATCCAGCGGCTTGACCTTGAAGCGCGTGGATCCGCCGAGCTCGTCTCCGCCCATTTCAATGGCCCAGGCCAGCAGCGCGGCGACGTCCGAGTCTTCCTCGGGAATCGCGTCCTTGAACCTGGCCCGGAAGTCGATCCAGGCCTGGTCCGTCTTCTGGATGGGGCTGACTTCAGCCGGTGGCGGCTGCGTGCCGCCGCCCTTTCCCGGGATGGGCAGGGGAAAGTCCTTGGGGAGCTTCTCTTCCTGGATGGCGCGCTCCCGGTAACGGCGGCATTGATTGAGGACGTCGCGCGTCCGCTGGCCGCTGAGCAATTCGAAACCCTTCGCAGGGATGGGGTAGGTGGGGTCGGAAGGGTGGGGGGAGAGGCCTGATTGCGCGTACAGGACGCTCAGCCGGCGTGCCGCGATGTCCCGCGCCGTCTGCGCCGTCACCGAGACCTCCAGCGAGACGGGCTCGGGATCGTGTTCGATGCGGTCCCTCATGGCCAGGTTGAGCTGGTTGCGCATCTTCGACCAGAAGTCCTCCAGGCAGCAGACCACCACGATGGCCGTGGGCACCTGCGCCGCGAGCGCGGCGAAGCTGTTCATCGCCCGGCGGAAGGAGGGTTCCATCCGGGGGCTCTGTTCGAAGTCGCTGATGTCCTCCACCTGGTCCACGCAGAGGACCAGGGCCTGGTTCATCACGCCCATGAGCCGCCCCAGGTGCGTCATCATCCGGATGGGGTCGTCGTCCGCGGTGCGTGGCACCAGATCGCCAATCACCGTGCGGTCCGCCGGAGCGAGGTCCTCGCATCGCAACCACTGGAGGATCCGGTGGTGGAAGCGCGCTTCGCGGCGTTGAAGGCAGATGAGCGCACGCAGCAATTGCACGTCGATGTGGCGGAAGTCATCGAGCGCGTGAAGGTCATCCGCGACCGAGCGGATCATGTCGTGAAGCTCATGGTCTTCGAGGATGCGCTCTTCCGGGATGAGCGGTGCAAAGGCACTCATGCAGCGCGCCATCACCGCGTCGGACAGGCGCATCAGTCCGGAGTCTTCCCCCGCGTCCGAGTCATACGGTCTGTCCAGGGAGTCGATGAAGTAGGACAGGATGTGCCGGTCGTAGTGGGTCGCATCGACGGTCATCGGCATGTAGCCGACGTAGCCCACGCCCCGGCTGTGGACGCTGTTGCGAAAGGCCCGCACCAGGTGCGTTTTTCCGCTGCCTGATTCGCCGAGCAGCAACAGCAGCCTGCCTGAATCCGGAGCGGGCTTGCGGATGGCGCGCTTCACCAGCCGCTCGAAGGCGGAACGTGCGGGAGCGTTGAGGGATTCGACGTCGAAGGGGTCTCGCTTCCAGAGCGTCTGACCCTGCTGGACGCTGCTGAAGATCTCGGGACCGTCTGCGAGGAACGCGGCAAGACGTGCGTCGGTGGCCATGGGGGCTCCTGGAGGACTCTGACTAGACGACGACGAAGTGGTAGGTGGCGCCGTAGGACTGGACCTCGGAGTCGGCGACGTCCGTGGCGTTCATGTGCTGGACGAGGTCCGCGCGGCTGAGCAACAGGCGCCGCTGTCGATTGGCGTCGAGCAATGCGGCATCGAAGGACTCCCGATCCGCCCACTCGGGCCGCATGACCTTCCAGACATGCGAGATGAAGACCTTGTTGTCTCCGAACCGGCCCGTGGGGGATGCCCGCGCGACGTCGAGCACCCGTTGGGCGAAGGCCGCCGTATCCGTCGCGAGGGGGGCCTTCGGCTCCTCCCGGGGGGATTCCACGCGTGGCTGGGGGAGGGCGGGCTCCTTCTTCGGCTCCTGCGCTCCCGCCGCCAGCACCCACTCCCGCAGCGCCGCCAGCCGCACCACCTCCGCGTCCACCCGCGACGCGCCCACCGTGCGCGCGGCCAGTTGCTCCACGCCGCGCTTCGGGTCGCTGACCTCCTGCTCCAGCAACTGCCCCAGCAGGTGCGCCTGCACCGCGCGCAGCGAGAACTTCTCCCCCGTCTCCACGCCCAGCTGTCGCCACAGCAGCCGGTCCCGCACCTGCTCCAGCGTCGGCGTCTCCGGCCCCTCCACCCGATGCGCGCGCTTGAGCAGCACCGCCCGCACGCCGTCCGCGTTCGCAAGCCGCCCCAGCACCGACTTGGAATTCGGCAGGCCCAGGCCCTTCGCCAGCAGGTGCTGCTGCTTCACCCGCTTCCACGTCAGCCCCTTGGGCGAATCCACCCGCAGGAACTTCAACGCCCGCTGCCGGCCCTGGCCCGTCAGCGCCAGCGCCGTGCGCGAGCGCTTCTCCACGAGCCTGCCGGCCTGCAGCCCTTCCAGCAGCGCGTCGAACCGTTCGGTCCACTCGCCCCGGCTCCAGCGGTGCTCCACGAAGGCATGCAGCGTCTTCGCCAGCTCGTTGCGCGTGCCCGGCTTCTTCTCCGAACGCGTCGCCAGCCAGGCCAGGGCCAGGCCCTGGAGTCGGGTGTCGGGGGTGTCGGTGTTGTCCATGGTCATGGCTCCCGCCCGGCAAGCTCGCGCTTCCGGGCCGCAATCAACGTGTCGAGGGTGTGGAGGATGTGCTCCAGCTGGGACAGCACGTCCGTCGCGAGCAGCCGGTACACCCAGTAGCCCGCCCGCTGGAGGTCCAGGTCCTTGCGCCGGTCGCGGCGGAACCGCTCCGGATCCTGGAAGTGGAAGTAGCCGTCGACCTCCACCGCGAGCCGCAGCCGCCGGCTCAGGAAGTCCACCTCCCAGGAGCGCTTGTCCTCGGGGTGCAGCCGGACGTTGTGCTCGAAGACGCCCGCCGTGGCCGCGTGCTCCTCCAGCCGGTCGCGCAGGTACGCCTCCGCCTTGCTCCGGGACTTGTCCGGGGCCAGCTCCCCCGCGCCCGTCAGCACCTCCAGCGCCACCTCCGCGGCGCTGACCCGCTGCGCCTCGGACGCCCCCGCGCGCTCCAGCTTCCGGAGCGTCTCCACCGCACCTTC
>NZ_RAWI01000549.1 GCF_003612125.1 Corallococcus praedator | reverse complement strand
CCTTTCGACCGCGCGGCGCTCGTCATCATCGACGCGCAGGTGGACTACACCTCGCGCGGCAGCCTGCCGTTGGTCGGCATCGACGCCGCGGTGGAGGAGGCGGCGCGTCTGCTTGAGCTGGCCCGCCGCCACGGCACGCCCGTCTTCCACGTCGTGCACCACGGCCCTGTCGGCAGCCCGCTCTTCGACCCCCAGGGGCCGGGCAGCGCCATCATCTCCGCGGTGGCCCCCAGGGAGGGCGAGGCCGTCGTGACGAAGGCCCTGCCCAACGCCTTCGCGGGGACGGACCTCCACCAACGCCTCCAGGCGACCGGGCGCACCGAGCTCATCGTCGCCGGCTTCCAGACGCACATGTGCATCTCGGCCACTGCGCGCGCCGCGCTCGACCTCGGCTACCGCAACACGGTGGTGGCCGCCGCCACCGCGACGCGCGACCTGCCTGGCGCCCTGGGCGGCGTGGTGCCCGCCTCCGAACTGCAGCGCACCGAGTTGGCGGCGCTGGCCGACCGCTTCGCCGTGGTCGTGAAGGACTGCGGAGCCTGGGCGTAGGAACCCGCCCCTCTTCGCCCACGCACGCGTCGACCGCTCGAAGACGATGGGGCCCGCGATTGCGCCCGGCGACATCGGGCCCTGGCCCCCAAAACAGCCCCTTGCGTCGTCGGTGCGGATTGGTTACCAACCAGTCAGTAACTAATCCGCCCCACCATGTCCCGACCCCAGCGCGTCCTCGATTCGCAGATAGATGAAGCCGCCCGCGCCGTGTTCCTGGAGCAGGGTCCAGCGGCGCCACTGCATGACATCGCGAAGCGGCTGGGCATCTCCCAGGCAGCCCTCTTGCACCGGGTGGGCACCAAGGAAGCGCTGATGCTCCGAGCGCTCCGGCCGGTGCCGCCTTCCGCCGTGGCGCTGCTGGCGCCGGGCCCTCGCGAGGACGCATCCGTGGAGGACCAGCTCCTGGAGGCGCTGCTGCACCACCGGGACTTCCTGCGCCAGTTGGTGCCGTGGCTGTTCGTGCTGCACTACTCGATGCTGGGGGGCGCGCGGGCCATGCAGACGGACACGCCGCCGCCCGTGGCGTTGCGCGAGGCGCTGACCACGTGGCTGTCCCGGGTGAAGCGCGCGGGGCTCGCGGACCTGGCGGCACCGAAGGTCGTGGCCGAGGCCCTGTGCGGCGTGCTGGAGGCCCGCTGCTTCAACGCCCACGTGGGCGGCGCCACCTATGCCCCGGGCGAGGACGCCGCCGTCCTGCGCCAGCTCATCCGCGTGCTCGTCGTCGCACCCGCGACCCGGTCACGCCCCGCGAAGAAGCCCCCGAAGAGGAGCACCCGATGACGACCGCCACCCCGAAGACCTCCCGGTCCACGGAGGGTCCCGGCCTCGTCATCCTGCTGGGCTCGCTCATCGGCTTCGGGCCGCTGTCCATCGACATGTACCTGCCGGCGTTCCCCTCCATCGCGGAGTCGCTGCACGCGAGCGCGGGCGAGGTGGAGCGCACGCTGGCCACGTTCTTCGCGGGGCTCGCGCTGGGGCAGCTCTTCTCTGGCCCGGTGAGCGACCGGTTCGGTCGCACGAAGCCGCTGTACGTGGGGCTGGCGCTCTACGTGATGGGCTCCATCGGCTGCGCGCTCGCGCCGTCGGCGGGGGTGCTGGCGGCGTGGCGGTTCGTGCAGGCGCTGGGCGGCTCGGTGGGCATGGTGTCCTCGCGGGCCATCGTGAGGGACCTGCACTCGGGCGCGGCGGCGGCGCGGATGATGTCGCGGCTGGTGTTGGTGATGGGGCTCGCGCCCATCCTGGCGCCGCTCCTGGGCGGCTGGGTGCTGCACGCGTCCGGGTGGCGCACCATCTTCTGGAGCCACGCGGTCATCGGTCTCATCGCGCTGGGCGCGGTGTTCGCCATCCTCCCGGAGACAGCGCCGCCGAGGAGCGGGCCGTCACAGCCCTTCCGCTCCATGGTCCGCATCGTGCGCCAGCCGGACTTCCTGGGGTACGCGCTGGCGGTGGGGCTCGCGCAGGCAGGGATGTTCGCGTACATCGGCGGATCGCCCTTCGTGTTCATCACGTTGCACGGCGTGGCGCCGGGGAACTTCGGGTGGTTCTTCGGAGCGAACGCTGCGGGGCTGGTGGTCGTGTCGCAGCTCAACCACCGGTTGCTGGCACGCTCCTCGCCGGAGCGGGTGTTGCGATGGTCGGTCCGCGTGGCCGCGCTCGCGGGGCTGGCCCTGGTGGGCGTGGTGGTGACGGGCCTGGGCGGGCTGTGGGGCATCGCGCTGTCGCTGTTCGTGTTCGTCTCCAGCCTGGGCGCCATCACGCCCAACGCGACCGCGCTGGCGATGGAGCATCAGGCGAAGCAGGCGGGCATCGCGTCGGCGGTGCTGGGCGCGCTCCAATTCCTGCTCGCGGCCAGTGCGTCCGCCGCGGTGAGCGCGAGCCACGACGGCACCGCGAGGCCCATGGCCCTGGGCGTGGCCACCACCGCCCTGCTCGCCCTGGGAGCGCTCGTCCTCGCGCGCCGAGCGGCACCGCCCGAACAGGGTACGCCCGCGGACGAAGCCCCCGCGCCGATGACCTGAACAGCGGACAGGGCACAGGCGCCTGCTACTGTCTGGGAATGGCTTCGACCCGCATCCACCGCCATGTGAACGCCTCCCGTGCGAGCGTCTATCGCGCGCTTCTTGATGC
Source organism: Corallococcus praedator (assembly GCF_003612125.1). Lineage (GTDB taxonomy): Bacteria > Myxococcota > Myxococcia > Myxococcales > Myxococcaceae > Corallococcus > Corallococcus praedator. The sequence continues at coordinate 2,260 of NZ_RAWI01000549.1, read as the reverse complement.
GCGAGCGATCGCAACGTGGAAGGTGCCGGACGGCATGACCAGCCACGTGCATGAGTTCGACCCCCGGGAAGGGGGCGCGTTCCGGATTTCACTCACGTACGACGCGCCGACCGCGACGGGCAAGACGACCGCGCACACCGACACGTACCACGGCCACTTCGCGAAGCTCGTGAAGGACGAGCAGGTGGTCGAAGTGACGGAGTTCGAGACGCAGGACCCGGCGCTGCGCGGCAAGATGACCATCACGTTCACGCTCGTGGATGCGGTGGGCGGCGGCACCGACGTCCTCGCCGTGCACGAGGGCCTCCCGAGCGGCGTGCCGCCCGCCGACAACGAAGAAGGCTGGCGGATGTCCCTCGCGAAGCTCGCGGCCTACGTCGAAGCGGGCTAGCGGAACACCGGACAGCTCACTTCGGGGGCGGGCGAATGCACCGAGCACTCGGGCCCGGTGGCCCGTCAGCCCGTCACGCTGAAGCGGCCCGAGCGCTCACGCTCCGCCGCCGGAGCCACACACCGAGCCCCACGGACAACGCCAGCGCCACGGGGCCCAGCCAGTCACCCCACGCACCCGCGAGCGAATGCAGCCGCTCCGCCGCCGGCACGCGCATCACCACGCTGGAGCGCTGGTTGTCTTCCATCTCGGAGGTCCACGTGCCCGCGGGGTCGATGAACGCGGAGACGCCGGAGTTGGTCACACGCACCTGCGCGGTGCGCGTCTCGATGCTGCGGAAGGCCGCGTGCATCAGGTGCAACCGGGGCGCGGGCGTGCCGGAGAACCACGAGTCATTCGACAGCGTGAGGAGCAGCTCCGCGCCCTGGCGCACCTCCTCCGCGACGTAGCTGGGAAAGAGCGCCTCGTAGCAGATGAGCGGAGCGACCTTGAGCACGCGTCCGCCGTTCAATCGGAAGTCCACCATGCGAGGCCCGGGCCCGCGCTTCCAGCGGCCCGTCCACGGCATCCACGCCCGCAGGGTGGGTGAGTCCAGCGCGTCCGGCACCCACTCCGTCAGCGGGAACAGCATCGTCTTGCGGTACGCGGCCTGCGCCAGCTCCCCCGTCGCGGAAGGGCCCAGGAACATGGCCGCGTTGAACTCGCGTTCACCGTCCAGGTCATACGTGCCGAACACCAGCGGCACGCCGCGCTCCGCGACCCACGCGCGGATCTCCTCATCCAGCGCCCCGCCGTCCTCGCTCTTCGGCGTGCCGAACGTCGTCGGGTACACCGTCTCCGGCCACACCAGCAGGTCCAGCGGCCCCGAGCGAAGCAGCGCGTCCGACATCGCGTAGTGCGTGTCCAGGATGTCGCGCACCACCTCGTAGGTGCCCTCCTCCGCCGCCCGCTTCTCGATGTTCGTGATGTTCGCCTGCACCGCGCCCACCGTCAGCGCGGGAGCGGAACGCACCGCCGAGCGCACCTGCCCCAGCCGCACGGCCCCATAGCCGAAGCCCACCACCGCCAGCACGAGCGCCAGCACCAGCGGCACGGGCTTCAAGCCCCGCCGGGCCGCGAGTCCCTGCCCCACCGCGACGAAGCACTCGTTGACGAGCAGCAGGCCGAGCGTGAGGCCCGGAGCCCCCGCCACGTCCGCGCCCTGGCGGAGGACTTCCGATGCGTAGAGGCCATGTCCCAGCGTCTCCGCGAACAGCTTGGGCGTGAACCACTCGGTGCCCACGTACACGAGCGCGGTGAGCAGGGGCGGCACCCACCCGAGGCGCGAGTCCGTCCCCACCTTCCGCCGCGCGTACCAACGGATCCACGAAGCGGTGAGGAACTGGAGCTCCAGCACGGGAGCGATGAGCAGGAACACGCCCCAGCACAGCCACGCCGGCGCATGCGAATACGCGGCGATGGCGCCCGGGAACCAGCCAAAGACAAGCGCGGTGAACGTCACCGACAGCAGCGTGCCCAGGGCCAGCGCGCGGCGCGCCGAAGGGGCCCGGTCCACGGCCGCGAGCCACGGCGCCATCGCCACCGCGCCCAGCCAGACGAAGCCCGGTCGCAGCTCACCGAAGAGGGCGAACAGCCCGGTGGTGGCCGCGACGCCCAGGAGCGCCCCGGCCCACCCTCGCCATGCTGTCACGGCGCGTCCCCGTCCTCGGGCTCGGCGGGAAGTTCCAACATCTGGCGGGGCATGCCGGGGGGCGCCAGCTCCTCGGGCACGACGCGGTTCTCGGGGATGGGGATGGGCTGCCCGTTGGCGTCCTTCGGGACGAAGTCCGGGTCGAACATCAGGATGGCGGCCACTGGCTGACCGTGGTC
>NZ_RAWI01000548.1 GCF_003612125.1 Corallococcus praedator | reverse complement strand
GGCCCTGGCGGCGGGGCGGGCCTCCTCCTCGTCGTCGCCATCCTCGTCGTCGTCGTCTTCCTCGTCCGGGGCGATGGCGAGCGCCTTCGCCTGGGGATCCTCGGGCGGGGGCAGGTACGGCACGCCCTGGGCGTGGGAGCGCAGGGTGCCGAGCAGCGTGCGCAAGGGGTCCACGCAGGCGCTCTTGGGCAGCGCGCCCAGGGCGGCGATGAGCGGGTCGCCCATCCGCAAAGCCTCATCAATGGGCTCGCGGTTGCCGACGGCGTTCCACGCCTGCCATTGCGCGTCCTTGAGGCGCGTATGGTGTTCCAATGTCTTGCTCATCATCTTGAGCAACCAGCGCAGGCCGGTGTCCACGAAGATGGGCTTCTTGCCCGGGGGGCCGAAGGCGTCCCAGTTCTCCGTGAGGCTGCGCGACAGGGAGCGGAACAGGACGGGCAGCGCCTTCATGCCGTCCGACACGAAGAGGCCGAAGAGGTAGGGCCCCAGCAGGCGCACGTCGCGCACGCCCGTGCGCAGGAGCGCTTCGGCCGCGCGGGCCGCTTCCGCGTAGGAGCCCTTGGCGACGAGGCCGGTGATGGCCTCCAGGCGCGGATCCGGCCCCTCCGTCTCGTCGATGGGCACGGGCGTGCCGGTGAAGGGGGCGTCGAGCAGGGAGAAGTCGACGGCTTCGATGACCAGCGCCGCGTCACCCATCGATGGCCACCATCTGTCCGGGGGAGACGACCTGGATGACGCCGCCGTAGCTGCACATGCACTTGGAGTTGCTCTCCAGCGCCGGCATGTTGCCGATGAGCACCGTGGGGCAGCCGGGCACCCAGGGCGCCGCGGTGGCGGGGATGCAGGGCATGGGGGTGAGGACGCCCAGGGCCGCCGCGGTGGCCGCGGCCACCATGGGGTTCGCCATGGACGAGCACATGCCGAAGGGCAGCACGTTCATGAACGGCTTGTTGTCCATGATGTTCGCCGCCGGGGTCGTGGCCAGCACCTTGTTCGTCGGAAGCACCATCAGCGACGAGGGCGCCACGCCGAAGCTGCATTGCAGCATCGCCCCCATCACGACCTGGACACCCATGTCCTGCCCCTTTCAGCTCGTTGACGACGGGCCATCTTCGCCCGGGTTGCCCGCGCTTTCCAGCAGCCGTCCCCGCAGCGCGGTGAGGGCCTGGAACATCGGGTCCGTCGCTTTGCGGTGCAGCGCGCCGGTGAAGAACTGCGAGGCGCACCACGCGTCGTCGACGGCGCCCTTCTTGCGGTGTGGAAAGAGCGGGAAGAACTCGATCCGGTCGGGCAGGAAGTCCCCACCGAGGAGCATCTCGATGCGCCGCTTGATCTCCTGCTCGCCCTCCGAAGGGGCGGGCTCGTGGCCGGTGAAGGCCAGGAGCACGAAGCGCGAATGGCTGGCGAGCCCCCCGGTGGACACCGGCACCACGCTGGTCCCCATCAGGAAGGGCAGGCCCTCCAGCGCGGCCGTGACCTCCTTCGCCGGGTAGGTGCGGCCGTCGTGCCGGAAGCCCAGCGTGCCGCCGTAGTGGTAGCGGGAGCGGATCCGCGCGAGCAGGACGTGGCCGGGGGGACGCCCCTTGTCGGGAAGCAGCGTGAAGACGCCCACGTCCGTCGGGGCGCCCTGCCCGCTCTGGTTTGGATCCTTCAGCGCCCACGCGCGGCCCGGTACGGGGAAGACGTCCGTGTGCACGTCCGCGTGCGGATCATTCACGCCGCGCGACGACACCAGCACCGCGCCGCCGGCCGCCGCGTCGATGAGGATGTTGGACGAGGGAACGGCCTGGAGGCCGCACTGCTTCACCCACGCGCGCCACGCCTGCGCGTCGTAGGGCTCCTCGGGGTTGCGGAACCAGTGCAGCACGTTGCGCATGGCCCCGATGCGGTGCTTGAGCAACAGGTCGCGCAGGCGCGGCGTGACGCCCAGGGCGCGCAGCGGGGACTCCAGCAGGGGCGCGGGGTTGAGCTCCAGGTCGGCCATCTCCAGGTGCAGGTAGGTGGCGCCCCGGAACAACGTGGCGAAGAGCAGGGCCGGCAGGTGCTGGAGCACCGGGAAGTCCGGCGCCGCGAGTACGTCTCCCGGCGCGAGCCCGAAGGTGAGCATCCCGTCGCCGAGCGCGCCCTTCCAGGCGTCCTCCGCGGTGAGGGGCACGGGGGTGTGCGGCGGATCCACCAGCGGAGAGAAGAGCAGCCCCACCACGTCCCCGGGCTTGTACGTGTGCGAGGTGAAGCCGGGCGCTCCCCCACCCCGGCTCTTGAGCAGGAGCTTTTCGTGGCCCCGGAGGATGGGGAGCTGGTGCGGCTCCGCGGCGATGAAGTCCGGCGCCAGGGCCTCCAGCCGGGTGGCCATGGCGCGAGGCCCCAGGGGTGGCAGGAGCGTGAAGCAGCCGCCCAGCCGCAGCGTGGCCAGCAGCGACACTAGCAGCTCCTGCCCCACGCCGTACACCAGGCACACCTTCGCGCCCGGCTCGACGCCCTGATCCGCCCATTCGCTGGCGCGGCGCGCGGCCAGGTCGTGCAGCGTGCGGAAGCCCACGTTCTGCCAGCCCTGGATGCGCGCGTGGGTGCGGAACGCGGGGCGCTCCAGGGCGACGTGGCGCACCACCAGGTCGTGGAAGAAGTCGTACTGCTGGCCCGGGCGGCTCTTGGGCGGAGGGACGCCCCGGCCCGCGTGGGCCTCCGCGAGCGCGGTGGCGAACCCTTCCGGATCCTCCCAGCTCTCCTGCCACCAGGGCGGCGCGCCGCCTTCGTGCGCGAAGCCCGTGTCCAGTTGCCGGAGGATGTCCTTCACGTCGAAAGGCATGGGTGTCTAGCGCGAGGGAAAGTCGAAGCCGACCTTCACCATGAAGCGGACCTTGGAGCGCATCGAGCTGGTCTCCGGCACGGGCGCCGACTGGGGCCGGGAGTCCGTGCGCCGGAGCGTCTGCTGCGGCGCGCGTTCGATGGACGTGGGGACGACGGCGCGCACCAGCGGGTGGCGGGACTGGAGCGGCGGCACGTGCATGTCCACGTCGCGGCCGAAGAGCCACGCGCCGCAGCGCCAGAGGACGTCGTGGCGCTTCGTGAGGAGCGTCCAGAAGCGGTCGCGCACCTCCGTGGCCTCGAAGAGCAGGGGCGAGGATTCGTGCTCGCGCGCCTCGCCGGGGGACGCGAGCAGGGCGCGCAGTTGCTCCGCGACGCGCTCCACTTCGTTCACGTCGTCGGGCGTCACCGGGGAGCGGCCGGTGAGCTTCGCTTCGTTGCGGCGGAACAGCGCCACGAGCCCCAGACAGTCCCCCACCACGTCGCGGTGGCCCCCTGCCCGGCTGGCCTCCACGTCGGCGGGGGTGAGGAAGGCGGCTTCCGCGAGCGCCTCCGCGGTCTTGAGGAGCTTGCGGCGCAGGTGCTGGGCCCGCTCGAAGAGGGCTCCGAAGGCGCTGGCCCGCATGTCGCGCTGCACCTGCAACGCGGCCCAGGCGAGGCCCTGCGCGAGCAATGGCAGCTCGCGCAGGTGCTCCACGTTGATGCCCGGGAGCGTGGCCACCTCCGCTTCGTGGGCCAGCACGCTGTCCACGCCGCGCTTCGTGTTGTGGAAGGCGAGCGCGATGTTGGAGCGGCACTCCTCCACGGCGCCTTCGAGCGCGCGGGCCGGAGCGAGGAACACGTCATAGCCGGGCTGCGAGCCGACGGCTTCCAGCTCGGCGATATCGTCGGGCCCCAGTCCCGCTATCGCGTGCGGCGCCCCGCCCTGGCCTCCAGCCATGCCAGCGAGGATAGCGGGCACCCCTGGGGGCCACAACCCGTCACCCTGCCCCACCGCACGGCGGGCCTCCGAGCGTGGGCCGGAAGGCCGACCGACAGGGTTGGGTTTCGTGACGCCGTCAGACGAGGATGAGGTCTTCCTCGTCCTCGCGCGGCAGGTAGGCGGCGTCCCTCGCGGCGTCCAGCAGGCGCTGGGTGCGGCGCAGGCGCTCATCGCTCAGGTCGGAGACGAGCATCAGGACCTGCGGGTGGCTGGAGATGAGCGAGTCGAAGTCCTCGCGCGGCAGACGCAGGAGCGTGGTGTGGCGCGCGGCCTCCACCGTGGCCGTGGCCGGCGTCTTCTGGAGCAGGGAGATCTCTCCGAAGAGGTCCCCTTCCTTCAGGCGCGACAGCACATGGCCGTCCTTGAGCACGTCCACTTCACCGGAGAGGACGACGTAGAGGCCGTCGGTCGCGTCACCCTCGCGGATGATGACGTCGCCGCGCTCCACGTCGCGGGCCCGGAAGCGCTCCACCAGTCCGCGCCGGTCCTTGCGGTTGAAGGGGCGGAACAGCGGGGAGCCGTTCATCACGTTGGTGAGCAGGCGCTCGCGGCAGAACTTCTTGAGGGCCTGGGCCACGGGCGGATGGCTGTGGGAGAGCGTGGCCAGCACCGACGCGGAGATCTCCAGCACCTGCGTGTCGTCGGACGCGGACTCCACGGACGCGGCGCGCGGGGCGCCGGACAGGAGCGCCATCTCTCCGAAGAAGGCCCCGCCCTCCAGCGTGGCCAGGTCCTGACGGTGGCCGTCGTCCTCGCGGAAGACGCGGACGCTGCCTTCGCAGATGACGTAGAAGGCGTCGCCGTGGCTGCCCTGCGCGAGGATGCGCTCACCGGGTCCGAAGCGGCGCAGCGGGCAGCGTTCGAAGAGCTGGATGAAGGCTTCACGCGGCAGGTCGGAGAAGAGCGGGATGGCCGGCAGCGCGTCCCAGCTTCCGGAGGGACTGGCTTCCTCGGTCAGCTCGTAGACGGGCTCCTCCTCCGGTGCGCCGTCGGCGACGCCGCGCTGGGCCGCGAGCTCCACCGCGTGCAGCAGCGAGTCCGCTTCAATCTCCAGCTCCGTGAAGCTGGAGACGCGCAGGGACGCGCGCCAGGGTTCGGGAGTCCCGGCGGTGGTGGACACGACCGTGGCGCCGGCGGCGGGCGTGGAGGGGGCATCGGTGCGGCGGGGACGCAGGCCGGGAGG
>NZ_RAWI01000547.1 GCF_003612125.1 Corallococcus praedator | reverse complement strand
TGAAGGAGTAAGCTTCGGCGATGGCAACCACGCCGGTAATGCCCTGCACCTGCACCGGCGTGGAACGTCTCGTCGTCGTCCCGTCGCCCATCTGGCCGAAGTCGTTGTGGCCCCAGGCCCAGACGGTACCGTCCGACTTCAACGCTACGGTGTGGTAGCGACCAGCGGAGAGGGCAATCACGCCGGTGAGGCCCTGTACCTGTACCGGCGTGGAGCGGCTCGTCGTCGTCCCATCGCCCAGCTGGCCGTCGCGGTTCCAGCCCCAGGCCCAGACGGTGCCGTCCGACTTCAGCGCTACGGTGTGGGCGTCACCCGCAGCGACGGCGAGCATTCCGGTGAGGCCCAGCACCTGTACCGGCGTGGGGTGGTTCGCCGTCGTCCCGTTTCCCACCTGGCCATATTCGTTGTAGCCCCAGGCCCAGACGGTGCCGTCCGACTTCACCGCCACGGTGTGGAGGCCGCCTGCGGCGAAGGCCGCGACGCCCGTCAAGCCCGGCACCTGCACCGGCGTGGAACGGCTCGTCGTCGTCCCGTCACCGAGTTGGCCGTAGCCGTTGTAGCCCCAGGCCCAGAGGGTGCCGTCCGACTTCACCGCTGCGGCGTGGTTGTCACCCGTAGCGACGGCGACCACTCCGGCGAGTCCCTGTACTTGCACGGGCGTGGAGCGGCTCGTCGTTGTGCCGTCGCCCAGCTCCCCGTTGCTGTTGTAACCCCAGGCCCAGACGGTGCCGTCCGATTTCAAGGAGAGCGAATGGGAATACCCGCCCGCCAGCTTCTGCTGGCGCGAGAGGGCGCCGCACGCGCTCCCGGCCTGAAGGGAAAAGACGTAGGAGGCGGAGAGGCCGAGGGCGTTGGTGACGGTCGCCGTCACCGAGGGCGTTGCTCCCGCCGGAACGCACGCAGGCGCCGTCCAGAGGACTTCGCTCGTCGTGGCTGCGCTGGTGGCGGTGCCCAGCGTGCCGGTGCTGGCGGCCCAGGTAAAGGAGAGCGCGCTGCCCTGGGCGTCCTTCGCCTTCACCCGGAAGACGACGCTGGCACCGGCCGCCGGCACCGTGGCCGCCGACTGGGACGTCTCCACCACCTCGGGCGAGAATCGCCCCGTCGTTGGCGGGCCCACGTGGACGGTGAGCGTCCCCGTCCCCTGGCCGCCGCGGCCGTCCTGCACCGTCACCGTCAGGGCGCAGGTGCCGCCCGAAGGCTGGGTGGAGGGCGTGAAGGTGGCGCTGGCGGAGGTGGCATTCGTCCACGTGCCCGCGCATGAGGTCGTCCACTGAGAGCCGAGGCCGTCCCCATCGTTGTCGTTCGCGGAAGCAGTCACCGCGGTGGCCTGGCCGACCGCCACCGAGGAAGGCGTCGCGGTGACGCCAATCACCTGGGGCCAGGTGTTGAAGGTGACGTTGACGGCGGCGCTGCCGGTGCCGGTGCTCACCGTCACCGTGACGCTCAAGGCCGCGGAGGCGCCCTTGGAGTCCGTCACCGTCAGCGTCAGCACCACGGGGCCGGCGGAGGCCGGCGCCGTCCAGGCCGTGGAGAGGCTGGAGGCGGCGCCGAAGCTGCCCGAGGCTGCCGTCCAGACGTAGGTGAGGGGGTCGCCCGCGTTCAGGTCGTCCGCGGTGGCCTGGAGGGTCACCTGGCCGCCCGGGGCGACGGTGCCGGGGCTGGCCACCAGCGAGAGGATGCGGGGCGCGGCATTCTCGAAGGGCGGCGGCGCATTCACCTCCTGCAAGAGCAGCGTCACCGCCGCCGTCTGCCCGGCCTGGATGGTGACGGGCGTCACCTGGCCCGCGTAGCGCACGGTGTTGGAGGCGTCGAAGGCCTGCGCGCTGAAGGTGCGCCCGGTGCCCGCGGGGAGTTGCCCCAGCACCCCACCCCACTGGCCCCCCGTCTTCACCAGGGCGTCCGTTCGCGTCGTCATGTCCGCGCCGCTCACGGTGAGCTCCACGCGGGCCACATCGCTGGCGCTCAACGCCTGCGGCATCGTCACCACCGCCTGCGCGCTTCCCTCCGCCACTTCCTGCTGCGCGCCACCGCATCCAGCCAATGCCAGCACCAGGCTCAGGGCCAGCACTGCCAATCCGCTTCGACTCTCTTTGCGCATGCGCTTCTCCGGAGCGTGGGACTTGAAAGCCCTCTCCCGCCGCGGATCCGCGCCCACGTGGACGGATGGCTTTTCGGTGGAGAGGGGCGCAGGACTCTAGGAGTAGTTCCCGTGCCCGCGCCCCTGAGTCGCCCCCGCACCGAGGAGTGCCTTCGGACCTCTCGCGTCCCCGCCTCTCCAAGGCTACCCAAGGGGGGAGTTGCACTACTGCTCCTCCTGCCCCTGGGCCGCTTCTCCGAGACTTCTGCGGGCGGATTGTCCGGTTAACGGTCAACTGGCCTGCCCTCGAAAGCAGCGCCGGTGAACGGCGAAAGGCTGGCCGCACTCCCGGCATTCGAGGGCGATGACGTTCTCAGCAGGTGCAGGCGCGGTGGACTCGGTTGATGGAAACAGGACATGCGCATATCCTCATGTCGTCATGCCAGCCAGCACTCCACTTGATGTTCGCCCCCTGAGTCGCGCCCTCAAAGCGCTGGGAGACGAGACGCGTCTACGCATCGTCGCCCTCCTCTCGCACTCGGAGTTGTGCGTCTGCCACCTGGAGAGCGTCCTCTCCCTGCCGCAGTCCAACACCTCCCGGCACCTCTCCGTCCTCAAGGCCGCGGGCCTTGTCGAAGCCAGGCGCGAGGGCAGCTGGGTCTACTACCGGTTGGCCCCGCAGCTGGACGAGCTGTGCGGCAGCCAGGTGCGCGCCCTCGTGGACGCGTTCGCGAAGCGGGACGTCCTGCGGCGGGAGGTGGCGCGCGTCCTCAAGTCCTGCGGCCCTGACGCCTGCAAGTAATGCCCGCGCAGGCCGCTTCCTTCTTCCTTGCCCCTGGCCTCTCCCATGTCCTCCCCCGCTGCTTCTGACAGCATCGTCAAGAAGCTCTCCGTCATCGACCGGTTCCTGCCGGTGTGGATCTTCGCCGCCATGGGCCTGGGCATCGGCCTGGGTCGGGCCTTCCCGGACCTGGGGGCGCGGCTGGACACGGTGAAGCTGGACACCGTCTCGTTGCCCATCGCCCTCGGCCTCTTGTGGATGATGTTCCCGGTGCTCGCGAAGGTGCGCTACGGCGAGCTGGGCCACCTGCGCGCTCGCGGCAAGCTCTTCACCACGTCCCTGGTGCTCAACTGGGTCGTGGGGCCGGTGCTGATGTTCGCGCTGGCGTGGCTCTTCCTGCCGGACCTGCCGCACTACCGCAACGGCCTGGTGCTCATCGGCCTGGCTCGCTGCATCGCCATGGTCCTCATCTGGAACATGCTCGCGTGCGGAAGCAACGAGGTGGCCGCCGTGCTGGTGGCCCTCAACTCCGTCTTCCAGATTCTCTTCTACTCGGTGCTCGGTTGGCTCTTCCTCACCGTCATCCCCAGCTGGCTCGGCGCGGATGTCACCGCGTTCGACGTCTCCATGTGGAGCATCGCCAAGAGCGTGCTCATCTTCCTGGGCGTGCCGTTGGTGGCTGGGGCGCTGACGCGCATCGTCCTCACCCGGATCAAGGGAGACGCGTGGTACGAGCAGCGTTTCCTGCCGCGCCTCGGGCCCACCGCGCTCCTCGGTCTGCTCTACACAATCGTGCTGATGTTCGCGATGCAGGGGGAGAAGCTGACGCGCCTCCCGCTGGACGTGGTGCGCATCTCCCTGCCGCTCATCGTCTACTTCGTCATCATGTTCGCGAGCGCCTTCTTCCTCTCGCGCAAGCTGGGCTTCAGCTACGAGGAGACGGCCTCGCTGTCCTTCACGGCCGCCGGCAACAACTTCGAGCTGGCCATCGCCGTCGCTGTCGGCGTCTTCGGCATGTCCTCGGGTGAGGCCCTGGCGGGCGTGGTGGGCCCGCTCATCGAGGTGCCCGCCCTTATCGCCCTCGTCTACCTGTCGCTGTGGCTGCGACGACGCCTCTTCCCTGAAGCCCGTGAAGCCGTGTTGCCCCGCCGCTTCGAGGAGTCTCCACGATGAATTCAGTCATCTTCGCCTGCGTCCACAACGCCGGCCGCTCGCAGATGGCGGCCGCCTTCTTCAACCTCCTGGTGGAGCCCTCCAAGGCACGGGCCGTCTCCGCGGGGACTCAGCCGGGCACGCGTGTCCATCCCGAGGTCCTGGCGGTGATGGCGGAGGCCGGCGTGGACTTGTCGAGCGCCCAGCCCCAGCTCCTCACCGATGAACTCGCGCAAGGCGCCCGGTGGCTCATCACCATGGGGTGCGGGGACGCGTGCCCCTTTGTGCCGGGGCTGAAGCGTGGCGACTGGCCGCTGGAGGACCCCAAGGGCAAGCCCCTGGAGCGCGTCAGGGAGATCCGCGACGAGGTCCGCACCCGCGTCCTGGAGCTGCTGACGCGCGAGGGCTGGGCCCGGTAGCGCCGAGCACGGCGCTCTTCACGAACCGGTGAAGAGCACCTGCTGCCCCGGGGGCGGGCCCAGGCCCTCCCTTTCCTTCACCTGCCCCTGGGCCCCGTCCGCGGACGTCTGCGATATCTGCTGGGCGCCCGCCAACGGCGGGAGCCCAGTGCCTCGTCAGGGGCTCAGGCCCGACACCTGCACGGGTGAGAGGCGGCCCGCCGTCGTCCCGTCGCCCAGCTGGCCCCAGCTGTTGTGCCCCCAGGCCCAGACAGTGCCGTCTGACTTCAGCGCCAGGCCGTGGGTTGCGCCGCCAGCCAGGGCGACCACCCCGGAGAGGTTCTGCGTTTGCACCGGTGTGGAGCGGCTCGTCGTCGTCCCGTCGCCCAACTGGCCGACGTCGTTGTCGCCCCAGGCCCAGACGGTGCCGTCCGACTTCAGCGCCAGGCTGAAGGAGTAAGCTTCGGCGATGGCAACCACGCCGGTAATGCCCTGCACCTGCACCGGCGTGGAACGTCTCGTCGTCGTCCCGTCGCCCATCTGGCCGAAGTCGTTGTGGCCCCAGGCCCAGACGGT
>NZ_RAWI01000546.1 GCF_003612125.1 Corallococcus praedator | reverse complement strand
CTTTGCCCTCTGCGAGGAGTCTCACGGCCAGTAGCCGACGGAAGTGGCGGGCGTCGCGCACGCTTCGCAGCGCATGCTCCAGCTTCCGCCTGTCCTCTGCTGTCAGCCCCAGTTCGGCGGGGCTCCTTGCCGGTCGCATGGTCCAGAAAATGCGCATGCGACCGGCATTTGTCTCGGAACTTCCGGCGACCTACTTAGCCGCCGGCGAGGGGGATCGTTAACCTCCACATGTCGTTGAGCAGCACCGGCGCGAACTCCGCGGTCGCTCCTCCGAAGATGTAGAGCTCGTAGGCCGTGGCGGTCTTGCGGGAGAAGTAGAACTGGCCGAACCTCGGCGCCGGCGCGGGCCCCGTCATTGCGGTGTCCACGCGCGTCCAGGTCCCGGTGTGGAGATCGAAGTACCAGACATCGGACAGAGTGGTCCCGTCGAACTGGCTGCCTCCGAAGAGCCAGATGCGGTCGTTGTGCTCATCGGCGATCAGCTTTGCGTTGTCGCGGTGGCCCGGTCCGTCGGCCTCGTCGAAGACGATCTGATCCCAGGTCTCGGAGTGGACGTCGAACATCCAGAGGTCGCCGAGGAAGTTCTCAGGCGAGAACACACCGGTCCCGTTCACGGCGTCGTTCGTGTAACCGCCGTAGACGAGCAGCGCGTTCCAGCCCTCGGCGTAGACGAGCGGATGATGGGCACGAGCGCGCGGGGCGGTCGAGCCGGTCGAGACCTGCTTCCAACCGTTCTTGTAGCGGACCAGGTCGTGCTGGAGGCCATCAGGACGGTTGATGAAGGCCGGAAGCGTCGACGACGAGCCCGAGAAGGCGTACGCGACGGTCTTGTGCGTCTTCTTATTGCGCACGGCGGCCGCCTCCGTGGAGCGGTTGGCGCGCCCGATTTCGGCCGCGCTCTGCGCGATCTGCGTCCACCCGTGCACCGGATCGAACCGGAACGTGTCCTGGTGCGTGAGGTCGAGCCCGCGCCGGAAAGGACCTCTCCCGCCGGAGACGATCAGCGCGTCGTCCTCGGAGACGCACCACATCATCGACTCGGCCCTCGCGGACGGCCCGCCCGGGTACTGGCTGAGGTCGTACCAGGTCAGCGTGTCGACGTCGAAGGCGCTGAAGTCGGCCACGGGCTCGTCGTTCGGGTAGGTCCCGTTCAGCCCGCCGAAGATGTAGAAGAGGCCCTGGTCATAGGCGCTCGAACCGTCCCAGAGGGGGGCGGGGATGGCGCCGCCCTGCGGAATCTCGGTCCAGTAGGGCAAGCTCGATTGGGCGGCGCTCGCGCGGATTCCGGCGAACAAGAGCGAGAGCGAAGCGGCGAAAACGATCCGAAGGTGAAGCCTGCGTGTCATTCGGGTGACCTCCTTGGTTCAATCAATGTTGTACCCACGTGGGCTCGTACAGCCCCGGGGCGGCGTCGTCGAGGAGGCCGGAGACCCCTCGCTGCAGACACGTTAATCGGTCGCCGCGTGAAAGATAGTCCGTCGCGGCGCGGCCCGCGCTGAAACACCTCGCTTACGCCCCGCGCCTGAGCGGCACTCTGCCGGGGTATACAGAAACGGCAGACCCCTGTGCAGAAACACGGGCCTGAGCCTCTGACGAGGCGCTGGGCGCTTGCGTTTGGCAGGCGCCCAGCACGTCGCAGACGTCTGCGTTCTATCGGTGCGGATCCGCAAGGATTATGGGGATCCACGGGAACGCTCAGCGCCCGCCGACGGCTCATGCACCCGCGCCACCTGCCTCTACCGTCGGACGATGGAGGCAGGTGACACGTGAGGACCTCACGCAGGGGAGTGCGTCAGCTTCCTCATTCACGCCTCGGGTAATCCCGTCGTTGTCCAAGGCGAGCCGAAGAGCTTGAGGACAACGTGAGGGCGTGTCCGGAAGTAGCCCAGGCCCGAGCGCAGTGCCTGTTGCAACTCGGCCATCTCGTCGAAGAGAAGGTTGTGCGTGGCCCGTTGGCGCAGGGGCCGCCACAGCCTTTCGATGGGTTGGAGCTGAGGGCTGTAGGGAGGCAGCCGGTACAGGGAGAGGTGAGGGAAGCGGCGCAAGGCCCAGTCCACAGGGCGCCCTCGGTGCCAGGGCGCGTTGTCGATGATGAGGACGACTTCGCGCCATGCCGTGGCGGGATAGGCGCGGGCGACGTCGAGCAGGTGATGGGCGAAGGCCACCTGCATGCGCTTCGTCTTGGAGAGGCCATCCTTGCGACGCGCCCGGGTGCGGCTGCCGTAGAGCCTGCTCGTCACCGCCCCCGTCGTGAGGTCGGCGGAAGCGAAGGTGTGCACCACGTCCTTGCAGTCGCGAGTGCCGATGACAGGGCGGCGTCCCTTCACGCCCAGCGTCGCCGTCAGCGTCGGCACCATGGGAAATCTCGCTTCATCCTGGCTCAAGAGGGCGATGTCACCTGCTTGCGCCTGGCGTTTTTTTCACTCAACTCCTGCCGCGCCTGCTGCTGGCGTGAAGCGTCCGCTCGAAGGAAGCGATAGGTGGGACGGTACAGCCGCACACCATGGCGACGGCAGAAGCGGTGAGCGTCAAGGTAGTTGTCGCGTGAAAGGGTTCAGCCGATGCGTTTCAGCTCCTGCACTTCCGGTGAGGGGTTGAGGCGCACGGGGCCCGCGGGCGTCCAGTCGCGCGTGTCGCGGCTCCATCGCTCGGGGTGACGGGCGCGGGCGCGCTGGTACACTTGGTGACGCTGGGCGAGCAGCGCGACGTCGAGGCCATAGTGTCTGGCTTCCGGCGTGACGAAGCGGATGGCGGAGTGCCGGTGCTCGGTGTTGTACCAGGCGACGAAACGCTCCACCCATGCGAGCGCGTCCTGCGCCGACACGAAGGCGCGCTGGGGAAAGGAGGGGCGGTCCTCCGTCGTGCGGAAGCAGGATTCCAGCTCGCTCCGCTGCTCCTCGCTCAGCGCCAGTCCGCTCATGCTCCTTCAACCCGGCAGACACGACGGATTCTTCCGGGCCGTGAATCAGGGGTAGGTGAAGGAACCCAGGTAGCCCGAGAGGCCAGGAGAACATCCTGACCCAAAGGCCGTGGCCGTATAGGTCCCCGCGAAAGTCAGGGTCGGCGTTGGCGAGGGCGATGAGGTTGTTGAAGCGCGTGACGGAACGAGCGCTGTCGAGGGGCTGCCGGAGAGCAGCGCTCATCGTGTGGCAGGACAGCAGCAGGCGGGCCCAGCGGTGCGCGCGGGTATCAGGGAAGGCAGGGACACGCGGCGGCGCATCGACTGCGAGCGCTTCGCGCTCCAGGACGTTGGCCAGGTCGACGAGTGCCGTCGCGGTCTCCTCCGCCATCCGCGGGGCCAGCTCGAGCGCGAGCTGGGCGACGTTGTCGCGGTCAGCGTCACGGATTCACGAGCTGGGAACCGGCTGTAACTCCGCCTACTTACGGGCGAAGTTTCGGCCAAGGCGACATGATCACCCTTATCAGACACAATTCCACACCCAGAAAATACGGGCACTTATGCGACTTCCAGCGCCCCGATTTCGTTATCAGGACGTCGAGTCGGTGGCGTGAACGACCCGGTCGCTCGCGTTTCCACCCGGCCCCATGACCCTGGCTACGGGTGGCCCCATGCGGCTGGCTAGTGGCACACGTTTGGAATACGGCCTCTGTGGAGGTGAGGTCGTGTCAGGCGCCTGCGCGTCTTTCGGTGCGCCGCGCGCTAAGCACGCGGCGCACCGATTCTCCTACCGAGACCGCGCTGAACTCGAGGCGCACCGCCCCATCGCGGACAGCGACTTAGAGTCCGTTGGGGACCACGGTCACGGTGCCGGAGCCCCTGTTGGTCAGGATGAGGTCGGCGTACCCATCCGCGTCCATGTCCGCGGTGGCGATGGCGTTGAGGCCAGGCGAGGCGCCGGTCGTGACGACGGTGCCCGAGGTGAAGCCTCCATTGCCGTTGCCAGTCATCGGGCGGACGCCGCCCGAGGCCGCTGTCACGAGGATGTAGGCGTCGAGCTTGCCATCGCCGTTGAAGTCACCGGCCACGACGCCCAGCGCCGAGTTGGCGCCCGTATTGGTCGCGGCGGTTGACTGAACGCCGCTCGCGAAGGTGCCGTTGCCGTTCCCTCTGAAGTAGAAGAGGAACCGGCCGGCCGCGCCGTTCGAGAGGATGTCGAGCGTGCCGTCGCCGTTGGCGTCGCCGAAGGCGATGCCCGCTGTCTGGCCGCTGGCGGAATTGCTGTAGGCGACTGGGGCGGCGAACGTGCCGTCTCCCTGGTTGATGAGGACCGACAGGCGTGCGCTGGAGGGGCTCGTCACCACGATATCGGAGAAGCCATCGCCATTCAGGTCACGGCAGGCGATGGTCGACTGAGCGCCGCCGGTGCTCTGGATGCCGATGAACGTGGGCGCGCCGAAGTTGCCCGCGCCGGTGCCGAAGAGCACGCTCACCTGGTTCTGGGTCACGCTTGTCGTGGCGATGTCAGCCACCCCGTCGTCATCGAAGTTCCCGGTGCAGAGGTGGACGGAGCCCGGGGTGCCGGTGGTGAAGCTCGTCGGCGCGCCGAAGGTCCCGGGCGCGCTCGGGCCCAGGTTCTTGTAGACGCTGATGTTTCCGTTGATGAGGGGCAGGTTGGTCTGGCCGTTGACGGTGACGGCGTCGAGCCACCCGTCACCGTCCACGTCCACGGCCACGACCGCGTTGCTGGAGAGCGAGGCGCTCCCGTAGTTGACCTCCGACTGGACGCTGGCGTCGCCATTCCCCAGGAAGACGGAGAGCGAGCCAGAGGGAGTCTGGGTCGACCCGGATTCGGCATTGGCCACCAGGATGTCGAGCTTGCCGTCGCCATTCACATCGGCGACCGCCGGGGCCAGCGGGCTGTGGTTGGCGGGGGAGCTGACCGGCGTGCCGGGGACCTGGCCGGTGGGGGCGGTCTGGCAGGTGGCGTTCGAGCAGATCTGGCCCGTCGAGCACACGATGCCGCAGGCGCCGCAGCTATTGGCGTCGCTCTGGAGGTTCACCTCGCAGCCGTCGGACGAGTTCCCGTTGCA
>NZ_RAWI01000545.1 GCF_003612125.1 Corallococcus praedator | reverse complement strand
GCGGTGGCCGGGGGCGCCTCCGGGGAAGGCTCCGAGCCGGTGCCGGACCCGGACGGGGTGCCGGTGGCGCCGGGCTTGAAGGCCTCCTCGACGGTGGTCTCGACGCGGCGCACGGCGGTCTCGATCTTCTCCGCGGCGGTCTTGGTGGTGGCGGCGGCCCAGGTGCGCAGCTGTTCCAGGCCTTCCTTCACCTTGGCCTGCTTCTCCGGGTCCTTCACTTCCTTGAGGAGACGCTCGGCCTCACCGCGGAGGTCGTCCGTGGTGCGCTTGAGGTCCTCGCCGGTGCGCTTGAGGAAGTCCATCAACTGCCTGTCCCACTTCTCGGCCATGACCCGTCTCCTCCGCTCTGGCTGCCTGAACCCATCCAACTGCACGTCCGACAGGAGCGCAAAGCCTTCCGCCCTGTCCAGACGCAGACGGCGGGATGCGCCATCGATTGCCTTGTGACGTTGCGTCAGCCACCCTGTCTGGCGGCAAGCGGGTGCCCGCGCGACAGTCCACTGCCAGACACGTTAAGGTGCGTGCCCTCTGCCGGAAAGCCGCCATCGCGCGGTTCCGGTGCTGGAGCTTCTCCCTATGTCGCGGTCCATCCGAGCGGTCTGGTCGCTCGTCGTGCTCACGTCGCTGGTGTCGCTGTCCGCCTGTAGCTCCGATGACCCGGAGACGAAGGGGCCGGTGTTGCCGGCGGTCACGCTGCACGCGGCGACGGTGGGTGCGCCCTTTGAACAGGTGCTGACCGCGACCGGGGGCACGCCGCCCCTCACCTATTCGGTGGGCGCGCTGCCGCCGGGCTTCTCCTTCTATGGAGACACCGGGAGGCTGGTGGGGCCCGCGACGCAGGCCGGTGAATGGACGCTGACGGTGGGCGTGCGCGACGCGAAGGGCGCCCAGCAGACGCGGGCCTACTCGCTGCGCTCGTGGGAGGCGCCGGCCATCACCACCATGTCGCCGCTGCCGCCCGGGACGGCGGGCAGCGCCTACACCTTCACCTTCACGTCCACCGGCGGGGCGCCCCCGCTGACCTGGTCGCAGGCGGGCGGCGCGCTGCCGCCGGGGCTGGAGCTGTCCGAAGAGGGCGTGCTGACGGGCACGCCGCAGAATCCCGCGCTGTATGAGTTCACGCTCCAGGTGAAGGACGCCAACAGCGTCCAGGCCACCGCCGTGCTGCGGCTGCCCCTGCGCACCCCGAACGGCGACCTGCCGGACGGCGGTCCGGTGACGGATGCCGGGACGGCGACGGACGGGGGGACGAAGACGGATGGCGGGACGACGGATGCCGGCCCGGCGACGGCGGTGCCCCTGAAGGTGGGCAACTGGAACATCGAGTGGTTCGGGGACACGACGCCCGGCAACGGCCCGGACGACGAGGCCCTGCAGCTGGCCAACGTGACGGCGGTCCTCGCGGACGCGGGCGCGGACATCTGGGGGGTGGCGGAGATCGTGGACGAGGCCCAGTTCAACGCCCTGAAGGCGGGGCTGCCCGGCTACGACGGCTTCCTCGCCAGCGACTCCGTGCGGGTGGGCGGCGAGTACTACTACTACAGCGCGGCGGACCAGAAGGTGGGCGTGCTGTTCAAGACGGACGCGGTGCAGGTGCTGGCGGCGAACGTCGTGCTGTCCTCGTGCTCCAGCAACTTCGCTGGCCGGCCGCCGCTGCGCGTGGACCTGCGCGTGACGCGGGGCTCCACGAAGGTGGACCTGACGCTGATGGTGCTGCACATGAAGGCGTTCGCGGATTCGGACGCGTACGCCCGGCGGCAGGGCGCGTCGGTGTGCCTCAAGAACTACCTGGACTCGAACCTGCCCACGCAGAATGTGTTGGTGGTGGGGGACTGGAACGACGACGTGGACACGTCCATCTACGTGACGAACCCGTCGCCGTACCAGAACCTGGTGAGCGACCCGACGCGCTACAAGTTCCTCACGCAATCCCTGTCGGAGGCGGGGGTGCGCTCCACGGTGAGCAACACCCAGTTCATCGACCATCAGCTGGTGACGAACGAGCTGGTGCCGTACCACGTGGCGGACTCCACGGTGGTGCTCAGGCCGACCATCACCAACTACAAGGGCACCACGTCCGACCACTACCCCATCCTCAGCCGCTTCGACTTCGGCACGCTGGCGCAGGCGCGCAGCGTGACGGTCACGGCGCCCAACGGTGGCGAGACGCTGGCGGCGGGCAGCACGTTCGACATCACCTGGACGTCGAGCAGCGTGACGCAGGTGAACGTGCAGTACTCGTTGGACGGCACGGTGTGGCGCGACGTGGCGACGAACCTGTCGGCGGCGAGCGGGCGCTACACGTGGACGGTGCCGAGCGAGTCCTCGACCACGGCGCGGGTGCGGGTGGCGGACGCGACGCGCGCCGACGTGGCGGACCTGAGTGACGGGGCGTTCACGATGACGCGGCCGACGCAGCAGGTGTTCATCAACGAGTACCTGGCGCAGCCGGACAACGTCTCGGGCGGGACGACGCCGGACTACGACCAGCAGTTCGTGGAGCTCTACAACGCGGGGCCGGGGTCGGTGGACCTGAGTGGCTGGAAGATCCACGACGCGAAGTCGTATTCGGGCGCGGATGCGGCGCGGCACACGTTCACGACGGGCACGGTGCTGCCGGCGGGCAAGGGGTACGTGGTGTATTCCGGTGTCTCGGCCCTGCCGCAGGGCGCGACGTACGCGACGGTGTCCAACGGGGGCCAGGGTCTGAGATTCGACCGGGGCATCAACCAGAGCGGCGCGGGCGACACGGTGTACCTGGTGCGCGCGGACGGCACGGTGCAGGACAGCCACTCGTATGCGAATCCGCCCATGGATGTGTATCAGGGCTATTCGTTCAACCGGAAGCCTGACGCGAGCGCCACGGGAACCTGGGACTACGGCTACAGCGTGGGCTCCCTCTTCGCGACGCCAGGACGCAGGGCGAACGGCACCGCGTTCT
This sequence comes from Corallococcus praedator, assembly GCF_003612125.1. Lineage (GTDB taxonomy): Bacteria > Myxococcota > Myxococcia > Myxococcales > Myxococcaceae > Corallococcus > Corallococcus praedator. Next base: position 2,079 of record NZ_RAWI01000545.1, on the reverse strand, counting down.
GACGGATCCGCGAGGCACGACTTCCACCTGGGGATCTGCTTGGGTGGACGCATGACTTCGCGAACCCGTGCCTCGAGCGCTGCCCCCGTGTGGATGCGCTACACGGCCGTGGCGCTGTGCATGCTGATGTCGGCCTGTGGGACGACCCGTGCGGCGGTGACTCCGGCTCCGGAGGAGCTTCCGCGACTCGTGCTGCTGCTGCGGGAGGCACCGGACGGGAGCTTCACGCAGGAGTGGCGGCCCGCTGAGGCGTCCGAGCTTGCCCGCTACGTGAAGGCGGATGAGGGCCGGCGCATCGTGCGGACCGCGCGCTCCGTGCGGGACTGCGATGCGGAGCATCTGGAGTGCATGCGGGAATGCCTCAGCCGCCCGCTGCCTCGCGGGTACGGACATGCTAGCAATCCGCGCGGCAAGGCGGACTACTGCAACAACCGGTGTCGTCAGCCCTACCTGGACTGCGCTGAACTGGAGAAGCTCCGGCCCCAGAAATTGTCCTCGATTGAGGAGGTCTCGGACTGGGTGAGCCGCCACCGCGAATCGCTTCTCGTCGGTAGCGTGGTTGTCATCGCGGGTGTTGTCTTCGTCGTCGTGTCTGCGGGTGCGGGGTTGGTCGTCCTGGCACCCGCGCTGCTCCTGACGGACTCCGGAGGCGATCTTTCACATCCTCTTGCAGGGGTTCTTCCATGACGAGGCTCTTTGACCAGATCGAAGTGCTCGGGCGAATCGCACTCGATGATGCCCCAGCCACTCCCGGGAGCGAGGAAGCACTCAAGGCGGCCGCGACCGCCATCCGCTTCATCGAGACGTCCGGACAGACCTACGACTTCGAGGACTACGTCCAGAGCCTCGAAGCGTACGCTCCCCCCCTCGCCATCGGTCGCTTCGCCACCCGGGAGGAGGCAGAGGCGGGAATGAGAGCTTGGAGACGGCCTCCCGCGGTGGCGTTCGTACTGATCGCGGACACCTACCACTCCGCCATGTACGTCCCCTCCACCGGGAAGACCCATCTGGTCTCGCTTCCCATCATCCTGGAGCATTACCTCGCGGACATGGCGAACGACGGACCCAAGCCTTCGGGTCTGTCATTCGATTCCAGGGCCGAAGCGGAGGCCTGGCTCCACCAGCAGCCCACGCCCCCGCAGCAGGTCGTCATCCTGATTGCCGGCGCCCCGTACCTGGCCGCCTACCACCACCGCATCGACTACCGCGTCCTGTATCCCCTGCCCCCGCCCACGCCTCCTGCGTCGGAGGCGTGAGCACCGGGAGCGCGATTACAGACGGATCTGCAGGCGCACGCCGGGCTGGATCCAGACGTGGAGCGACTTCGCGTCGCTGGGGACGTCGATGCTGTTCTCCGACTCCTCGAACACCTGCGTGGTCAACTTCGAGTACTGCCCCAGCGAGGCCGAGATGTACGGCCCCACCGCGATGGAGCGGGTGAGCTGGAAGTCCAAGCCGAAGTGCGCGTGTCCCAGGTCGAACCCCTGCAGGCCCAGCTTCGCGAGCGTCGGATCATCCCCCACCTTCATGGAGCCGGACTCGTAGCCCACGCCCACGCCCAGCCAGGGGCTCACGAACCCTTCCGGCGCGAAGTGGTAGTCCAGGTCCACGCCGAAGCGCAGCACCCGGCTCGAGCACTCCACATCCTCGGTGCAGCCGTCGGGCTTCGCGATGCCGTACTGGAAATAACCCCCCAGGGAGAGGTGCCGGTTGAAGAAGTAGGAGAGGTCCACCTGCGGCGCCACCGTGTTGCCAAACGTCTTGGACAGCGAGGTGTCCTCCACCGCGTCACCCACGGGAATGCCGTACGCCGCGCGCACGCCCAGCGCCAGCCCGGAACCCGAGGACGCTTCCTGCGCCACCGCGGGCACCGCCAACAGCGAAAGGGACATCACCAGCGAGGGGATGAGGGGTCGAGCAGTCATGTCGTTCACCGGAGAAAGAAGCCGTCGTCGGACGGCGGGTGGATGCGTCGCCGCTGCGCATTTGCAAGGGCACGGCCACCCGCGTCCAGGGCCTTACACCCAGGCGTCTATTTCCGCATCGCCCGCGAGGGGAATCGCCCCTCCCGCCGGCCCC
>NZ_RAWI01000544.1 GCF_003612125.1 Corallococcus praedator | reverse complement strand
CCCTGCGTGAGCTGCACGCGGAAGCCCAGGCCCTGGCGGATGTCGCCCACGCCCACGTCCACCTCTGCCTCCACCATGGCGAGGCGGAAACCCGGGGCGAGGACGGGGAGGCCGAGGTGGTAGGGGGACCTGTCACCCATGTGGCTACCTGGAACGTCCGCGATCCGGACGGCTTCGCCGTGACCCCTCCGGCTTCGCGATTCCTCGAGGGCCCACCCTCGCAGTGAGTTGTCCTCCCCTCACCCCACCCCGATCGTCCTTGTGGTGACAGGCCCTCCAGAGGCCTACTGAAGGTCGCGTCAGGATTCAACTCACACGGTATTTTTCTGAAGACGCGGTATTTCTTTCCCCCCACAAATGCGTCACGATTCCCCTGTCTGACAGTTTCAGCGACTTTCTGGATGAAAGCCTGGACTGCCTGACATCCTGGAAGTCGTTCATCCGACTTCCCTTGAGCGGGAGCCCCCTACATGCGCCTCACCCCTGCTTTTCAGCCTGGAAGTGGATGCAGCGAGTGGTGGAACCGGAGTGCCTCACGCCAACCCCTGAAGGCGTTGTTGCTGACGGGTGCGTTGTTGGCCGTGGTGGGTTGCGGAGGGACGGCACCGGAAGCCACCCTGGATGAGGCGTGGGTGTTGGCGTCGGCGGATCAGGCGCAGGCGGTGGACAACGGCCTGTCGACGAATGGCCTGTCCACCAACGGCCTGTCGACGAACGGCCTGTCCACCAACGGCCTGTCCACCAACGGCCTGTCGACGAACGGCTTCAACGACTGGTTCAACGCGAACGCGGGCACGTCCCCGGCGCTGATGGCGTACATCGTGAAGTGCGCGGTGCCCGCCGGCCAGACGCGCGCGTACCAGAACGCGTCCACCGGGGAGAAGTACACGTGGCAGGGCAGCCTGGGGCTCGCGCCGGGCTGGGCGTCCGGCAAGCCCGCGACGGTGGCGGAGCAGCAGGTGGTGAGCGCGTGCCTCGCGGCGCACGCGAACAAGTACGGCCTGCACATCTCGCTGTCGGTGCTGGGCCGCACCGCCGAGGGCACGGCGCTGGCGTACTCCTCCGAGGAGCTGTCCACGTTCAACGCGAAGGAGGCGTGCTTCTTCGGCAACCTCTTCACGACGGAAGGCCTGTTCGCGGCGCGCGATCGCGAGTTCAGCTCCGCGGAGAGCACCACGCGCGCCTGCGGCCTGTCGCTGAAGGCGGACAGCTGCGCCCCCATCACCAACGTGGGCGCCTGCTCCCAGTTCTGCACCAAGGCCGACCCGAGCCAGCCCTACTACACGCAGTGCACGTACAACGGGAAGACGTACCCGACCCTCACCACGCGCGTGCAGCCCCAGGAGCTCTTCCGCTGCGGCGACGGCACCTGCCAGTTCACCGAGCACTGTGGCACCGGCCTCACCGCGGACAGCTGCAAGGCCGACTGCGGCACCTGCTCCTAGTCTCACCCGGTTTCACCAAGGCACCGGGCACGTCAGGCCTCCCCCAGGGCCCGTGCCCGTGCATCCGGGCGTGCGGCGCTTCCCACCGCGCGCCCGACCCCAAGCCCCCACTCCCGATTCCCGACTCCCGCCAGGGGGTGGCGACGGTGCACGAATCCGCGCCTGTCGAATCCCCGGCGTCACGTACCCCCGCGCACCTTGCCCGGCACCGGACGGCGGTGTTGGATGCCCTTCGCGCAGGCCGGTCCGCCGCAGGGGACCACCGCCACGAGGAGCGGTAACGGCCGCGGGTGTTGGAGTGGGCCGCGATGACGGTACGAGCGAAGGTCGGACGGTTGGCGGCGATGACGCGGCGGCGGAGCACCCTGCGACAGGCCTTCCACGGGCTCGGCACCGGCGTGCGTCCCGGACCGGGCGCGCCCCGCGCGGACAATCACCTGCTGGAAGAGACGGTGCGCGAGCGGACCGCGGCGCTGGAGGCCGCCAACGCGAAGCTGTCCAGCAGCCTGGAGCAGCTCCACGCCACGCAGGCCCAGCTGCTCTTCGCCGACCGGCTCATCGCCCTGGGGCGCATCGCGGCGGGTGTAGGTCATGAAATCAACAATCCGCTGGCCTTCATCCTGAGCAACCTGGAGTACATCCACCAGGAGCTGCAGCAGAAGGAGCGCCTGTCGGAGCAGGACCGGCAGGAGATCCTGGAGGCGCTGGCGGAGACGCGCGACGGCGCGGAGCGGATCCGCCTCATCGTGAGGGACCTGCAGACGCTGTCGCGCGCGGAGGACGTGGGCAGCGGCCCCGCGGAGCTGGCGGCGGTGGTGCGCACGGCGGCGAAGATGGCCATGCACGAGTTGCGGCACCGCGCGCGCCTGGTGGTGGAGTGCGACGGCGTGCCCCCGGTGCAGGGCAACGGCTCCCGGCTGGGCCAGGTGTTCTTGAACCTGCTGCTCAACGCGGCGCAGTCCATCCCCCCGGGCAACGCGGAGGCCAACGAGGTGCGCGTGGTGGCCCGCCCCGATGCGCCCGGCCACGTGCTGGTGGAGGTGCGCGACACCGGCTGCGGCATCGCGCCCGAACACCGCGAGCGCATCTTCGACCCCTTCTTCACCACCAAGCCGCTGGGCGTGGGCACGGGCCTGGGGCTCGCGGTGTGCCATGGCATCGTCACCTCGCTGGGCGGGACGCTGACGATGGAGAGCTCGCCCGGCCAGGGCAGCATCTTCCGCGTGTGCCTGCCGGTGGCGGGGGCCTTCGTACAGACGCCCCGTTCTCAGGCAGACTGGACCTGACGGGCGTCCCCTTCCGGGCGTCCCGGTGCGTGGCGCGTGCGAGGTCCGGGATGCCGCTGAACCCCTCCCTGCTGGTGTTGGCCCTCACCGTCCTGATCATCTCCGGGCTGGTGAAGCTGCTGACCGTCGTCCTCGGCTGGCTTGCCTGGCGCACGCGCGCCGCGGAGCGCCTGCGGGTGTACCGGCGCGAACTGGCGGACGGGCAGCTGCGCAGCGAGGCGTGGGCGGCGCTGGGCGTGGTGCTGGCCGACGCGGCCATCATCGCCGGCTTCCTCTATTGGACCGGCCCGCGGCACGCGCCGTTCAGCCTGCCCGCCGCGCTCTGGACCTACGCGTGGATGTTCGTGGGCTACGAGGTGTGGTTCTACGCGACGCACCGGCTGATGCACCTGCCCCGCTTCTACCGCTTCCACGCGCAGCACCACGTGGCCAAGGTGACGGAGCCGCTCACCGCGCTGTCGTTCTCCGTGCTGGAGCGGGGCGTCCTGATGGGCGGAGGGCTGTGCCTGCACTACGCCGCGCTCCACCTGATGCCGGGCACGCAGGCCGGAATCATCGCCTACATGCTCACCAACTACGCCCTCAACGCGGTGGGCCATGGCAACACGGAGTGGCTGCCCAAGCGCTTCGTGACGTCCTGGGTGGGCCGCATCTTCTTCACGCCCACGTTCCACGCGCTGCATCACGCCCGCTACCAGGGCCACTACGGCCTCTACACGGTGCTGTTGGACCGGTGGTTCGGCACCACCTTCGAGGACTATCCACAGGTGCACGCCCGCGCCCGGGACGGCGAGGGCCTCACGCGCATGGGAGAGCGGCTGCCCATGGCCCCATCGCCCGCCGCCCCTGCCGCCGTGCCCGGGGCGCCGCAGACGCTGTGAGGTCCGCGCGGCCCCGACGTCCCACGGTGGGCCCCGGACTTCATCCGGCGGCGGCTGACGGACATTGGGCCCGGGACGGGCGTTCGGGAGGGGTGTCATCCGGGGGGCCCGGCCCTACAATCGTGCGGTGAACTTCCGGCAGGACGTGATCATCATCGGCGCGGGTGCCAGCGGAACGCTGCTGGCGGCCTGTCTCTTGCGCGGCGCCCGTTCGCCGCTGCGCGTGACCCTGGTGGAGAAGGGGGAGCGCATCGGGCGGGGGGTCGCGTACTCCACCACCAGCTCCCGCCACCTGCTCAACGTGCCGGCCGGCCGGATGAGCGCCTGGGTGGAGGATCCCGAGCACTTCCTGCGCTGGCTGCGCGTGGCGGCGCCGGACACGCCGCCTTCCGCGTTCGCCGAGCGCCGTCGCTATGGCCAGTACCTGGAAGCGGTGCTGACGGAGGCCGCGCAGCGGGCCGCGTCCGGGGTCCTCCTGGAGACGGTGCACGACGAGGTGACGGCGGCGGTGGACACGGGCGACGGCGTGACGCTGTCGCTCGCGAGCGGCGGAACCCTGGAGGCGCGGGGCGCGGTGCTGGCCCTGGGCAACGCGCTGCCCGCGGACCTGCGCGTTCCGGACGGAGGGCTGTACGCGAGCGCCCGCTACCACCGCTCGCCTTGGGCACCCGGAGCGCTGGAAGGCATCGGGCCCGAGGAGTCGGTGCTGCTCATCGGCGCGGGCCTCACCATGGTGGACACGGTGCTGTCGCTGGAGGAGCGCGGCCACCGGGGCCGCGTGCATGCGCTGTCCCGGCATGGCCTGCTGCCCCATGTGCACCGCGTTTCGGGAGCGAAGGCGCCCGCCGCCGCGGAGCCCCTGCGCATCCGGGAGCTGCTGCGCTCGGTGCGCCGGGAGATGGACCGCTGTCGCGACGCGGAGACGGCCCATCACGCTACGGCGCCCCGGGACGAAGGCGCGGCGCCGTTCAGCACGCTGCGGATCCGCGACGTGCTGCGCGCGATGCGCCAGGAGGTCGACGCGCAGGTGGCCGCGGGCGCGGACTGGCGCGCGGCGGTGGACGCGCTGCGGCCGGTGACGACGCCCCTGTGGCAGCGGCTGACGGACGCGGAGCGCCAGCGCTTCCTGCGCCACCTGCGCACGCAATGGGAGGTGCACCGCCACCGCATGGCCCCGGAGATCCACGCAGCGCTGGAGACCTGGAGGCGCGAAGGGCGGCTGGTGCTGCACGCGGGCCGCGTGCTCGGCTTCGACCTGGAGCCGGACGCCGTGACGGTCCGCCTGCGCCCCCGGGGACAGCGCGAGCCCCAGGTGCTGCGCGTGGGCCACGTCATCAACTGCACCGGCCCCGAGTCGAGCCTCTCCTCGCGCAGCCAGCCGCTGCTGCGGGGACTCCTGGAAGCGGGGCAGGC
>NZ_RAWI01000543.1 GCF_003612125.1 Corallococcus praedator | reverse complement strand
CCGCCGCCGCTCGTGGTGGGCATGACCATGTCGTCCACCACCAGCGCGGGCTCCTTCGCCGCGCCCGTGGGCAACACGGCCTACGGCAAGGCCAACGGCACCGCGAAGGACCCCAAGGAAGTGAAGGGCTACTCCGCGCCCAAGTACGTGCCCGTGTACCAGGTGGACTCCGAGCCCACCGTCGCGTCCGAGGTGAAGATTCCCTACCCGGACGAGGCGCGCCGCGCCGGCATCGAGGGCACTGTGACGCTGTCCATCACCATCGACGCGGAGGGCAAGGTGGGCACCGTGAAGGTCATCTCCGGTCCCGGCTACGGCCTCAACGAAGCCGCGCGCGATGCCATCCGGCGCTTCCGCTTCAAGCCCGCCATCAAGGGCGGCGAAGCGGTGGCCACGGAGATGAAGTACTCGTACACGTTCCTGCTGGACTGAGCGGACCGCCGGGCCTGGGGGCCTGGGAAGGCCCCCGCCTACTGTGGCTTGAGCGCGCGGCGCATGATGTCGCCCAGCGCCAGCAGGTCCTCTTCCGGCATCGAGGCGATGAAGGGCGGAGGCAGCGCCATCCGCGCCATCAGCCGACCGCGCAGCTCCGCGCCAGCCTCCGTCAGCACCAGCATCTTCACGCGCCGGTCCTGCTCGCTGCTGCGCCGCTCCACCAGCTTGCGCGCCTCCAGCCGGTCCACCAGCCCCGTCACGTTGGACGCGTCGCACGACAGGTAGGTGGCGAGCGTGCTCATCGCGAGCGCGCCTTCGCCCAACTGCCGCAGGACGTGCGCCTGCACCGGGGACAAATCAAACTCCGCCGCCAGCGCGGGGAAGTTGCGCATGTGCGTGTGCAGCAGCTCGAACAGGAGCGTCCACGCCTGCTGCGCGAGCCCCACTTCCGCTTCTTCCGCACCTTGAGCACGGGCCTCCGGCGGACGCCCTGCCTGCTCGCTGTGACTTTCGCCAAGTCCGTTCATGGTCCCTTCACACTAATTCACACGAGTCGCATAAACAATTGACACCCTCAACCTTTGACGGGTACTACATTCCGGATATTCCATCATCCGACAGTGCGGAGTACTTTCACGGGGCTCCAGGGTCGGATAGATGACGCAACGCAGTCGTCCATTGGACGGATCCGCCTCGCGCTCCCGCGGGTCGGTGAGGAGGTCAAGGCGGTATGAGTACCCTTCTGGCGCTTTCCCTGTCGGCCGCCCTGGCCGCAGCGCCTGTACTGTCGCTGGACGAGGCGCTGGAGTCGGCCCGTCAGCAGAACCTCGATTTGAAGATTGCCCAGGAGCGCTTCGAGCAGGCGTCCCTCGCGACCCGCAAGGCCTGGGCTGGCTACCTGCCGACCATCAGCGTGGGTGCGTCCATCACACGCAACAACGTGGCGGCCATCATCCCCGCGGGCACCATCGCGCCGGTGGACATCACCATCCAGCCGCTCATCCAGCAGGGTGCGCAGGCGGAGATTCGTCAGGCCATCATCGCGCCGCAGCTGTGGGCGGGCATCGCGGCCTCGTACAAGTCGGTGAAGCTGGCGGAGCTCAACACGCAGACGGCGCGCCGGCAGGTGCTCTTCGGCGTGGCGCAGGCCTACTACGGCGCGGCGGCGCAGCAGGAAGCGCTGCGCGCCCAGGAGCGCCTGTTGGAGCTGACCCGGGCGCGGGAGAAGGACACCCAGGCCCGGTTCGACGCGGGCACGGTGACGCGCGTGGCGCTCCTGCGCGCGCAGCTGGATCGCTCGCGCGCGGAGCAGGACCTGGTGCGCGCGAAGAACGCGCTGGCGGGCCTGAAGCTGGCGCTGGGCACGCTCATCCAGAAGGAGCCGGACTTCGACCTGGCCCCGCCGCCGGAGCCGCAGGTGCCCGCGCAGGCGTCGCCGGACGACCTGGTGAACCAGGCGATCCAGGAGCGCTCGGACGTGCAGGCCGCCGAAGTGGGCCTGAAGCTGACGCGCATCAACAAGACGGGCGTCATCCTGAGCTACCTGCCCACGCTGGGTGTCACGGGCGCGTACCGCATCGCGAACGCGGCGGGCTTCACGGGCCAGAACGAGACGTGGGCCATCACCTTCGGCGCCAGCTGGACGCTGTTCGACGGCGGCCTGCGCGAGGCGAACCTCTCCGAGGCGTCGTCGCGCGTGCGTGAGGCCACCGTGAGCCAGCAGCTGGCCCAGGCCCGCGTGAAGGAGGAGGTGCGCCGCTCCAAGCTGGACCTGGAGAACGCGCTCGCCAACCGCTCCAAGGCCGAGGAGGCCCTGGGTCTGGCGCGCGAGTCCAACCGCCTCACCGACGTGAGCTTCCAGGCGGGCGTCGCCACGTACCTGGAGGTCGCGGACGCCAACACCTCGCTCACCAACGCCGAGGTCGGCTTCGTGTCCGAGCGGCTCCAGGCGTCCCTGGCCGCGCTGCGGCTGCTCAACGCGCTGGGCTCGTTCGAGTCCGGTTCGGTGCGCAAGGAAGCGGCGGCCCTGGGCGCCAAGCCCGGCGCCGGCGTGTCGGCGCAGCCCCAGCAGCAGCCCGCTCAGCAGCAGCCCGCTCCCGAGCAGCAGCCGGCGCAGCAGCCCGCGCCCCAGCAGTAGGTAGCAAGGTGTGAGGGGAAATTCCCGGCGCCCATCCTGGGGCGCCGGGTCCCCTGCCCTCCCGGGCGAGAAGCAGGTCCCGCGTTGTGGTGGCCCGGCGTCAGCCCCACCCTCCAGACAGGACCCGCTTCCACGAGGAGGGAATCATGGCGGATGCATCCTGGGGCAACTGCAAGAGCTGTCGCTTCTTCGCCGGCAACAGCGACGAGCCGAGCGATGGAGAGGTCCAGAGCTGCAACCAGTCCGAGCTGAAGCAGTTCGCGCTCCTGGTGTCGGGCGACAGCGGCTGCAACGCATACGAGGCGTACGTCGGCGAAAGCGTCCCCATCGGCGAGGAGCCCGCGCCGTCCATGCACTGACGCCGCGTGTCCTTCCACCCCCTCGCGACGCCGCGTCGCGAAGGGGGCTCAGGTGCCCGTGGCTTCGTGGATGACCCGGGGCACGGCTTCCGGCTCGTGCGCGTAGTAGATGCGCTCCATGAGCTTGCGCTGGTGCACCAGGGGCTTGTCGTACTTGTCCAGCCGCATGCCCTTGTGGCTGTAGGGCGTGTCCGCGACGGTGGGGATGAAGCGCGCGTCATCGCGCACCTCCCACCAGGTGAGGCCCAGCGCGGCCTTCGCGGCCACCGGCAGCAGCGGCTTCAAGAGCGGTGTTGACGTGCGCAGGAAGGAGAAGACATGCAGGCGCGTGGTGCGCGCCGTCTCCGGCACGAAGAAGATGTGCGCCTGCGTGATGAAGGGGCGGGGCATCCCTTCCGCGGACTTCCAGTGGATGGTGTAGATGCTGCGCACGGGGTCGAACCGCGTCACCCAGTCGTTGTGGAAGTAGTCGCCGTCGCGCACCAGCAGCAGCTTCATGATGGGCGCGGGCCGCTGCGGGGCCCGGTAGTGCACCTCCGTGTGGTCCGCGTGGTTGTGCGCCTCGAACTCCACCGCCCCCGTCTGCGCGCCGCTCCACCCCAGCCGCGTGTGGACATAGGGCGTGTGTTCGTCCTCGCTGAAGTTGTCGAGCGCCACGTGCAGCGGCGCCTGGAACAGCGTGGAGAAGGTCCCGCCGAAGAAGTAGTCCTCCCCTGACAGCTCCGGCATCGCGGACACGGGCGTGTTCGCGTGCGCGAGCCACAGGTAGCCATGGCGCTCCACCACCTGGAAGCTGCGCGCCTCGCAGTGGCGCAGCTCCGGCTGGCTGGGGTTGGTGCCGTGGCCGCGCGAGTCGAAGCGCCAGCCATGGTACGGGCACTGGAGCTGGCCCTCCTTCGTCACCGTCCCCTTCGACAGCGGCGCGAAGCGGTGGGGACACGCATCGGACAGGGCCGCGGCACGGCCGGTGGCATCCCGGAAGAGCGCGTAGGCGTGCCCGGCCAGCTCCACGCGAACAGGGCGCTGGCGGAGCTGACGGGCGGGGAGCACCGGATGGAAATGCCGGACGACGTCGGGGGTAGGCTCCATGGAAACGGCAGTATAGCGGCCTGTCGGCGCTGACCCCGGGTGGGTCCCCTGGAGGCCGGCCGATGTCCGCAAGGCGTTGGGAGGTGGCCCCGGAGGGTGGCATAGACTGCCGCTCCGTGAGCGCTCCCCTCCCCTCCCGCCACCGTGCGCGCTGGTTCGCGGCGGCCGTCCTGGTCGTGCTGGCGGTGCTCGTCGTGGGAGCGGTGTTGTATGTGCGAGGCGCACTTCCTGCGTCCGTGCCCGTCGCGGCCGGGCCCTTCTCCTCCACCGACTACGCGCGCGCCCTGGACCATGTGCGCCCCAGCGGGGACCTGGACTTCGTGGGGCTGGGGCGGGACCGCGCGGCGCTGGAGCGGTTCGTCGCGTCGCTGGCGTCGGTGTCGCCGCGCCTGCGGCCGGAGCTGTTCCCCACGCCCGAGGACAGCCTGGCGTACTGGATCAACGCCTACAACGCGCTGGTGCTGCTGCAGCTCGTGGAGCGCCATCCGGAGGGCGTTTCGTCCGCGTGGTTCGGCCGCTTCTACTGGGGCCACGCGTGGCCGGTGGGCGGCGAGCGGCTGACGCTGTGGGCGCTGGAGCAGCGCATCCTGGGAGAGTACGGCGACCCGCGCGTGCACTTCGCCCTCTTCCGGGGGACGCGGGGCGGGCCCTCGCTGGACGGCGCGCCCTACCAGCCGGAGTTCCTGGACGCGCAGCTCAACGACGCCAGCCGCCGCTTCATGGCCAGCCCCCGCCACGTGCGGCTGGAGGGCGACACGGTGCACCTGGCGCGCCTGTTCCAGACGCGCAAGCAGGACTTCCTCGCCGCGCTGCCGGAGGGCCGGGGCGGCAACGTGCTCCAGTTCGTCTGGGCCTTCCTGCCGGACACCTGCGAGGAGCGCCCGGGCTGTGACACGCGCGGCGACCTGGACCGCGCCTGCGGGCCCAAGCTGGACACGTGCCGCGTCACCTTCATGCCCGAGGACCTGTCGCGGCCCGACGTCGCGGACGCGGCCTCCCGGCGCTGAGCGGCCCTGCTAGCGTCCCCACGCGCGCACGGACGAGGAGGCACGGGGACATGACGACGGGAGCGGTGTGGCTGGCGACGTGGCTGGTCATCGGAGCAGGGGCGGGAGCAGGGGCG
>NZ_RAWI01000542.1 GCF_003612125.1 Corallococcus praedator | reverse complement strand
GTTGCCGGGCGGCGGCGGCGGGAGTGGTACTCACGAAGGTGGGCCGGGTGGCGGCATCATCTTCATTCGTGGCCGGGAATTGAGCGGGACCGGTGACATCGTCGCGACGGGCCGCGCGGCGGAGCCCAGCACTGGCGCCGCGGGCAGCGGTGGTGGCGCGGGTGGCACCATCGTCGCGAGGTTCACGGGAACCGCGAAGTGCAGTTCGGTCGATGCGAGCGGTGGTGCGGGTGGAACCGCTGGCGCGACCCAGGGAGGCCCCGGTGGTGGTGGTGGCGGTGGGCGCGTGTTCTTCCAGGCCGGGTCCCTGGTCGGATGTTCGGCGCTCGTCGAGCCTGGGGCACCTGGAACCCTTCCTGACGGGCGGGACTCACGGGGCGCGGAGGCAGGCGGAACAGGACTTCAGCAGGTCGTCCAAGGTGTCCTCCCTGAAATGGAGGCGATGGATGCTGCGGAAAAGAAGCGCGTGTCCTCGGGCTCTGAAGACCTGGAACTCGATGATGCGGGCGCGCTGGACGCGGGCCCTGACGATGCAGGCACGGAGGACGCGGGGGCGGATGCGGGCCCTGTTGATGGAGGCCCATCGGATGCGGGTGCGGTGGATGCAGGCCCTGTGGATGGAGGCCCATCGGATGCGGGTCCTGTGGATGCAGGCCCTGCGGATGCAGGTGCGGCGGATGCAGGTGCGGCGGATGCAGGTGCGGCGGATGCCGGTGCGGCGGATGCCGGTGCGGCGGATGCCGGCCCAGCCGACGCGGGCCCAGCGGATGCGGGTGTTGCGGATGCCGGCCCGGCGGACGCGGGCCCTGTGGATGCAGGCCCAGCGGATGCCGGTGCGGCGGATGCCGGCCCAGCGGACGCGGGCCCAGCGGATGCAGGCTCCGCGGACGCAGGCACCGTCGACGCGGGACCCATTGATGCCGGGTTCCCAGACAAACCCACGGTGATTGCACCGCTCCACGGGGCCCTCCTCAATACCGCAACCCCGACGATGTCCGGTCGCGCCGATGCGGGAATCCTGGTGACCCTCTTCATCAATGACGATCCAGGGGTGACGAATATCGGTGTCGATGCGGGCGCCTGGTCCTACCTCCCCTCCGTCTCCCTGCGGGAGGGACTGAACTGGATCCGTGTCAGGTCGAAGAACGCGGCCGGCAATGAGAGCCCGTTCTCCAACACCCATGTCTTCACGGTGGATACAACGGCTCCCTCGCTGCCCACCATCAGTGCGCCAGACGCGGGGGCGTTCGTCCGCTCCAGTGCCCTGTTCTTCCAGGGCACCGCCGATCCGGACACCACGGTGTCACTGCTCTTCGACGGGGCGGATGCGGGGACCGCGTTTGCCAGCAGGACGGGGAACGTCTGGCTCTTCGCGGATCCGCTCCCCCTGAACGAGGGCCCCCATATCTTGAGGGCGAGGGCCATTGATGCCGCTGGCAACCGCAGCGATTCCGCCCCTCGGTCGTTCACCGTGGACAATACGCCGCCAGTCACGAGCCTCACGGTGACTCCGAACACCCCCGTCACCAAGGTGAGGACGCGGCTGTTTACCTTCACCTCGGAGGCGGGCGCGGACTTTGAGTGCCGGGTCGATAGCGGGAACTTCACCCCTTGCGCGTCGGCGCAGAGTCTGGATTTCGGAGAGGGGCTCCACTCGTTCGAGGTCCGTGCGAAGGACAAGGCGGGCAACGTCGATCCGACCCCCGAGTCCCACAACTGGGAAACAGACCTGACCCTTCCAGGTGCTCCTCTGCTGACCTCACCGGATGCCGGTGCCTATGTGGCCACCACGACGCCCGTCATTTCCGGGACGGCCGAGGCGAAAAGCAAGGTGACGGTTGTTGTAGGGGGGCAGTCGAAGGGGCCGGTGGATGCGGATGCAGCGGGACGTTGGGAGCTTCCAGTCACGCTCGTTGAGGGCACCTACAGCCTCAAGGCCACGGCGATGGACACGGCAGGGAATGTGAGTCCCGATTCCGTCAGTCGCTCGTTCACCGTGGACATCACGGCACCCGACACACTCCTCGACCCAGGATCCATTCCCGAAGCCTACTCCTCGAACACCACCTTCCCGTTCTCCTTCAGCTTCATCGGGAAGCCAGGGGAGACGGGGACCTTCGAGTGCAGCTTGGACACCGCGGGGTTCGCTCCGTGCGTGAGCCCGCTCACCGTGAACGTCGGCATCAAGCCCGTGGGGGAAGGACCGCATGTCTTTCGTGTTCGGGCGAAGGACCCGGCGGAGAACGTTGATGGCTCCCCGGCCATCGTCAACTGGACCGTGGATCGAGAGGCCCCGGACACGATCCTCACGTCGTTCCCGGACAGGAAGACGAACGTCCGGACCTTCACCTTCACCTTCACCTCCACCGAAAAGGAGGCGGACTTCCAGTGCATCCTTGATGGCGCGGGTCCCGTCGGTCTGCCTTTCACCGCCAACTGCAATGGTGGGTCCTATGCCGTGAACGTTGGGGATGGTCCGCACACGCTGTGGGTGCGAGCGCAGGACAAGGCCAAGAACATCGATTCTTCGGCAGCCTCCTTCTCGTGGGAAGTGGACGCGACGAGCCCCGCGAAGCCCGCCGTGACGAGTCCTCCGCAGGGCACCTTCGTCAACACGACCCTCCCCCTCTTGAAGGGCACCGCGGAGCCAGGCGCGCAGGTGCGCGTGTTCGCGGACGGTGTCCAGGTAGGCTCGACGACCGCCAATCCCCAGGGCACCTGGAGCATCAGTCCTTCGGTGGAGCTGTCCGAGGGGGAGCAGGAGATCACGGCGGACGCGACGGATTCGTACTCGAATCGCAGCGCCCCGTCCGACCCGCACCGCTTCACCGTGGATTCGATCGCGCCGGAGACGAAGCTGACCAAGACCCCGCCGTCGCTGGACAAGTCCGGTCAGGCGACATTTGAGTTCAACTCTCCCGCCGTGGGGAATCCCGGGACACTCGACCCGAACGCGACCTTCGAGTGCCTGGTCGATGACCGACCGCTCGTCCCTGACTGCGTGTCGCCCTATACCGTGACCGTCGGCAATGGGAGCCACATCTTCACGGTCCGCGCCAAGGACGCAGCAGGCAATCGGGATCAGACTCCCGAGACCTATTCATGGGTCGTGGATGGCACCCCGCCTGACGTGACCATCAAGTCCAAGCCCGCTGCGAAGACCAACGAGCAGGTGGCGAAGTTCATCTTCGAATCGACGGCTCCGAAGGCGACCTTCCCCTGCCAGCTCGACACCCTCCCGGCGATTGAAGACTGCACTGCCAACTACACTTCAGGAGTGCTGGCGCCTGGGCCTCATATGCTCGTCGTACGTGCCAGGAACCTCGCGGGTAGCGAGTCCCCTCCCGCGAGATGGGATTGGGTCATCGACACCAACCTTCCCGACACCATCATCAGCAAGGCGCCGCCTGAACTCACCAACGTTCAAATCTTCAGTTTCGAGTTCACGTCGAACAGGCCTCCAGAAGAGGTGGTCACGTTCTATTGCAGTCTCGACAGGGCGTCTGAAATCCAGGACTGCAAGTCACCGCTTGTCGTGCAGGTCATCTCGGATGGCGAGCACACACTGAAAATCACGGCCGAAGATGCGGTGGGGAACAAGGATGCCGAGCCCGCAGTGCATATCTGGACCGTGGATACGCAGCGCCCCGACACCCTGCTCCTCGAGGAACCCAAGTACCCGGGGAAGCTGGTGAACACCTCCCGCTGGCCGTTTGGCTTCACGTCCACCGAGGCGCGAGGGCGCTTCGAGTGCCGTCTGGACCTCGCCCTTCCTCTGGGGTGTGTCAGTCCCTTTGAAACGGACTACGCCGACGGTTCCCACACCCTTGAGATCCGAGCCATCGACGCTGCGGGAAACGAGGACGCAAGCCCTGTCTCCTACTCCTGGGTGGTGGATACGCAGGCGCCATCCGCCCCGGCCCTGACGACTCCCTCCGCCGAAGCCTTGGTGGCGACGGCCACCCCGGTGCTGGAAGGCAGCAGCGAGCCGGGCAGCACGGTGTACGTCTCCGTGGACGGAGTTCCGGTCGGCACGGTGGTCGCGAACGACGTCGGGCGCTGGAGCTATGCCCCGACGCAGCCCTTGAGGGATGGGGCCCACGCCATCGAGCTCCGTGCGAAGGATGCCGCAGGCAATTCAAGCGAGTCCTCCACGGCGACCTCGCTGTCCGTGGATACGCTGGTCCCTGACACCACCATCACCGCAGGACCGCAGGACCGCGTTCGGACGACCTCGGCGACCTTCCAGTTCTCCTCGACGGAGGAGGGGGCGACCTTCGAGTGCAGTCTGAACAACGTGGAGTTCACGCCGTGCGACGCCCAGATCTCCTTCGAGGTGTTCGAGGGCGCCAACTCGTTCCAGGTGCGCGCCAGGGATCGGGCCGGCAACGTGGACCCCTCGCCCGAAACCCGCGCCTGGCGAGTCTCCCTGGGCTCCGACACGCGGACCCTGGGCGGTGGCCTGAGCTGCTCGTCCTCGGGTGGGGGCGTGCCGTTCGGAATGCTGGCGGGCCTCGTGGGCCTGGCGCTGATGAAGGGCAGGCGACGCCGGGTCTGAGCATCCCTTGCCAGCGCAAGCCCTGTCCGGGGCTCAGCGGGCCCCGGACGTGGCGTCGGTTCTCCGGCGGCGGAGCAGCTCCGTTGCTCGGGCCCGGACGCTGGCCATGGGGTTGGCTCGCGCGGCCTCTTCCAGGGCGGGCACCGCGGCCTCGCCCAGCTCCGTGCGGATGAAGTCCTGGCAGGTGCGGTGGAACCGGTCGCTGACGAGGCAGCGGATGGCGTTCTGGATGAGGACGGGGGCGTTGCGGTACGCGGCGTCATTGCGCAGCGCCGCCCGGTAGGCCGCCACGCCGTCCACCCAGCGGAGGTTGTCGAAGTTGACGTTGCCCTCCAGGTAGCGGACGTAGGCGCTCGCCGGGTGTTTCACGGCCAGCTTCTTCAGCGCCGCCAGGGCCGCGTCCCTCCGCTGCGCCTGGATCAACCGCTGGGCTTCCTCGATGCCCGCCAGGGGCTCCACGACAGGCTCCCAGACGGGGGCCTCCGACCGGGGAGGTTCGTCCTTGGCGACAACGGGCGCGGGGCGCTCCGCCCGCTCGGACGACGTGGGCGCCGGTCCCGTGGACGTCGGCCAGAGCGCCCACCCGCCAAGGCCGGCCCCCAC
>NZ_RAWI01000541.1 GCF_003612125.1 Corallococcus praedator | reverse complement strand
GAGGAGGGCTGGCCGGAGGAGGACCGGCCGGCGGGTGAGGCGTATGGAGCGCGGCGGGCCGAGGCGCGCGGACTCGAGTCCGCGCTGGAGGAGGCGGAGGGGGGATCCTGAAGGCCGCCGCGGGCGCAGCGGGCCGCGGGGCATAGACCGGGAGCGGGCCGATGTGTGGATATTCCATGGGGGGAAGAGCGGCTTGTGCCCCGCGAACCAGTCCGTTTCGCGCCAGCGCCTCGGCGGAGTGCGTGACCGCTTTGAGGACCGCGAACATGTCCACCACGCGAACGTTCAAATACCAGGAATCATTGGCAGTTTTCGCGAGCTCCGCGTTGAAATGGGTGGCCCCCTTGGTGAATCGCACCATCTGGTCGCTGTCTCTGCGCAATGCCGCGTAACGGACGGCATCCGCTGGATCCGGCAAGTTGATGAGCATGAAATGAGCGCGAGCGCCCACGATGGCATTGAGGTTGCCGATGATCTTGAACATCTCCTCAACAACCTTGTGCATGGTATCCGGGTCGCGATTGTTCGTCACCAGGTCATTCAGGCCGAACCAGATGATGAACATCGTGTCCCCCTCCAGCGGGAGCGCATGAGCCTGGGTGCGAAAACGCTCATACTGTTGTTGAAACGTGCCCAAGCCGATCTTGGAGTGATCCGATGCGCCCATCGCGCCGCCCTCGGCATAATTCACATACGTGAAAGCCCGCCCATGACCTGAGCTCGAATCGCCAGGATGGGTGCGCCCGGAGCCCGAGTCCTGGTTTGAGTCCACGGTGAGCGTCCGGTGAACCAGGGTTGCCGCGCGGGTCTCGATCAGCGGGCTCGTGGGAGGGAGCGGCGGTCGCCGTGGGGGCGCGTCCGGGTCATTGAATCGGACCACTCCGGGCCGGAACAGCGATGTCCCGCCCGCCCACTCCCAGAAGAAATCCGTCCAGTTCTTCCTGTCGCTGAACCGCCCTTGTTCGTTGACTTGCATCAGCCCGAAGAAGTTCGCGAACGCGCCCATGCCGGAGTCCGCCTTGGTCCCGATGTCCGACATGCTATCGCCAAAGATGATCAGGTTCTTGATGGTCGTTCGCGGCATCGATGTCTCTCTCCTCGGCTGCGGGCCGGGAGACATCCTCCGGAGATCGTGTCGATAAGTTCACGGATTGAATGATTTTAAATCCTTGGCGAAATTCCTGGAGAGGACTCCAGGGGAAGCAAAGGGATGCACCACGTCCTTGCAATGGATTCAGCGGCCGACGCGCCAGGTCGGTTTCCAAACTCTTGAGACACGATTGTCGCAGCGGGAGCTGAGCTGAAGTTGCCACAGTGCATCATTCAAATCCGGGTCTGTGACAACTCACATCCGGGTCACTCACCCTTGCTTCCGTGTCTTTCTCTACCCATCTTCCCCGCTACGACGCGCTGGGCACCCGCACCCTGGGCACACCGGGCCAGGACATCGCCTACGGCGTGGCCGTGGACGCCTCCGGCAAACCTTTGTCGTCGGACAGACCTTCGGGAGCCTCGGCGGCAATACCAGCGCCGGCGGCTACGACGCCTTCCTCACCCGCTTCTGATTCGACAGCATTCCCGTACGGCCGTCCCGACGTCCTATTCCAGACGGGCAACACCAGCGCCCTTCGCGGTAGCCAGACGCGAAGGGCGCGGTCGCCTCGCTACCCAACCACTTCCGTCGCCCACCGGAATTGAACGACTTCATTCACTGCGGCGTCTTGGATTGGAGATACACTGAAAGCACTCTTCCAGATGCCTCTCGACCCAAGGAGCCCCAGATGCTGCGCAAGCTCGTTTCCGGAGTCGCCCTGAGTTTCGCTTTCGTGGTGGGAATGGCTGTCCCCGTCTTCCGCGGTGAATGAAGAGACCTTGCTCGTCTCGACTGCCCCCAGCAACGCGGTTCTGGCCGAGACCTCGGTCGAGGCCGCGCGCCTGCTCGGCTGCTGCACGGGGGATGGCATGTTCTGCACAAGCCATGCGGCGTGTCAGGCCCGCGGTGTTGGCGTCCGAGGCCTTGTCGCGAGGCCGTGCGCATTTCGCGCGCGCCGGCCCCGCCTTCTTGGCAAGGTGCCCGCCATGGCGCGCCCTCCCATGACCAGGAAGCCCGATGTCTCCGCGTTGATGAAGAAGGCGGACGGGTTGTTGGATGAGATGCCACCCCAGTTGGACGAGGCCATCCCCCTGCTGCGCGAGGTGGTGGCGACGGATCCGGAGCACCTGCTGGCGCTGCACTCGCTCAACTGGGCGTGGGACCCCACGCGGCGCGCGGAGCCCCACCGCTGGGAACGCGAGGTGAGGGCCGAGCACTGGAGGGTTCGCGACCGCGTCCTTGAGTTGACCCGGGGCACGAAACCCGGCGGAAAACTGTCGACCGCCCAGAAGGCACGCGCACTGGCCCTGAGCCAATGCGCCGAGGACCTGGTGCGGCGCAATCCGACGGCGGCCGAACTCAAGCAGGCGGAGGCCGCGCTGGCAGAGGCCGAAGCCCTGCGTGAGCTCGTGGACCATGCGCGCGCGCGTCGCGGGCTCGCCGCCTGGCGCGCGCTGCGGCAGGGCCCGCCAGAGCAGGGCTACCGGAAGCTGCTCGCCCTGGTGGAAGAGTCTCCCGGCATGCGCGCCCACGGCGTCGAGAGCGACGATGACCCGCTCGCATTCCAGGGCCTGGAGGGCGCCTTCTCCGACGAAGGCTTCCACGCCTGGCTCCGGAAGCAGAAGCCCCTGCCACGCCCCCCGGCGCGGAAGGCCCGGTCCCTGGACAACGGATTCCTGCTCGCGGCGGGGCTCGACGCGGAGCCATTCTTCGGCCCTGGCTTCGAGGGCAACAGCCGGACCGGCCGGGTGCTGGCCCTGGTCGCGCTGGGAGCCGACCTGGAGGCCCGGGACAAACACAAACGCGGAGCCCTCCACCTGGCCGCGAGCGTGGAGGACCCGGCGCTGGTGAAGGAGCTGCTTCGCCTGGGTGTCTCTCCGGAAGCCGTCGACGCGCGGAAGGCCACGCCCCTGCATGCAGCGGCTGAACACGGCAGCGAGGCATGCATCGCCCTGCTGGCCGGGGGCGGCGTTCCCGTGGACGCGCTCGACGCATCGGGGCGCACGGCGCTCTTCGACGCGCGGCAGGCCGACGTGGCGCGGGCGCTCATCGAAGCGGGGGCCAACCCCAACGCGGGCAAGGGCTGGACGCCCCTGCACCAACATGCACGCATCAAGGAACGGGGACCCGTCATCGAGGTCCTGCTCCAGGCTGGAGCGGATGTGACTCGAAAGAACACAGCGGGCCAGACGCCCGTGAAGGAGGCGCTGGAGCACGGCAACCCGCACCTCGCCCAACTCATGGGCGCCAAGGCGCCGTCGGGCAAGGCGGGCGCGGTGGACGTGCAGCCGCTGCAGGAGGCACTGGCCTCCCGGCGCAAGGCGGTGCTCAAGGCCTGGTACTACGAGGACAAGGACGTGGCCGCAGTCGAACAGGTCCTGAAGCGGCTCACGCTGGAAGGCGCCACGTCCTGGGACGCACTCGCGGCAGCGGTCCAGGGCGTGCCTCCCTGGACGGCCATGGCCCTGGTGGAGCTCGCGCGGGACGCACTCCCCAGCGAAGCGAAGACGCCTCGCCTCTCCAAGCTTCCGCGCTTCGTGCGAGGCAACCTGGTGGTGAAGGGCGACGTGCACGTGGACGGGCCGTTGCTCGTGACCGGCAACCTCACGGTGGAAGGCGTCCTTCGCAACGCGGGCCCCGAAGGACTGCTCGTGGTGGGTGGCTCGCTGCGCGCCACCGGCGTGGACTCGGATGGAGAGGTGATTGTTGGCCAGGACCTGGAGGCCCAGGTGGTCTGGGGTCACGGCAACGACGCCTCGGTCCGGGTCGGCGGCGTGATGAAGGCAGAGGCGGTCATCGCCGACGACCACGACGTGCGGGCGAAGGTGAAGGCAAGACACCACTTCGCCTCGGGTGACTTCGACGCTTCGGATGCATCGCTCAAGCAGGTCTTCGTGCCGAAGGCCTTCGCCCGGGGGCACCTGAAGCGGGACAAGCTGTTCAAGGTCTTGCGTGAAACAGGAAGCGCGCTCGTCTGAATCCCCAGGCCACCCATGTGTTCTCGTCATCCTCGTCGCGTCGATTCCAACGGGGGCCCGTGGCCGAAATGGCTCGCGCCCGTGCTGCTCATGGCTGCCTTGGGATGCAGCGAGCCACGGCGTCCTGAGTCATCCGACGCTCCGCTCGGTGCGTTCAACTTCACGCTGGAGTCGCGGCCGGTCGCCGCGCAGGTGGAGCTGCTTGATTCGCTCGGCTACGCCGGGGTGACGCTGTTCTGGCCGGGCCGTGAGGCCTTCGACACCTACGCCACCCAGCCCGCGGTGGTGGCGGGACGGGTCCGCCTTCCCGCCGTCCTCTTCGTCCTGCCCTTCAACACGGCCTGGGACCGGGAGGCGCTGGACGGGATGCTGGCGGCGCTCGCGCCACGGCGGACGGCGCTCTGGCTCATCCTGAGCGGCCCTCCGGACGCCAAGGCGGCCATGGTCGCCTCGGTCCGCGACGTGGTGGACCTGGCCACCGCGCGCGGAGTGGACGTCGTCCTGTACCCCCATGACGGCGAGGCCATCGAGAACGTCGAGGAGTCGCTGGCCCTGCTCGCCGCGGTCGACCGTCCCCGGTTGAAGACGTCGCTCCATCTCTGTCACGAGCTCCGGGCGGGGAACCGGGACCGGCTGGAGGAGGTCATCGCGGCGGCCGCGCCCCAGCTCGCCCTGGTGAGCATCCACGGCGCCGCACGCGAGTTCGATCCGCACGCTCCCGGCTGGTCCGAAGTCATCCAGCCGCTCGACCGGGGCGACCTCGACGTGGGGACCCGCTACCTGCTCCCCTTGCGCCGCGCCGGCTACGAGGGCCCCATGCTGCTCCACACCTTCGGCATCGAAGAGCCACCGGAGGAGCACTTCCGCCGCTCCATGCTGAAGTGGCGTGAACTGTCACGCGCCGTGGATGGCCCCACCGCACTTCACTAAGTGAAGGGGTCCCACCGTTCGTCGGGTGGAACGCGGGGCATGCTGGACGGCGAAGTCCGGCTAAGTAGGTCGCCGGAAGTTCCGAGACAAATGCCGGTCGCATGCGCATTTTCTGGACCATGCGACCGGCAAGGAGCCCCGCCGAACTGGGGCTGACAGCAGAGGACAGGCGGAAGCTGGAGCATGC
>NZ_RAWI01000540.1 GCF_003612125.1 Corallococcus praedator | reverse complement strand
CCTGACGGGCCAGCGCGGCGGCACTCACCGCGCCCGGGCCTACCATCCGCTTCACCATCTGTGACTTGAATCCATCCGTGTACGGCACTGCATCCTGCCTGCTCTCGCCCCCCAAGGCGTGGTCATCCCGGCCACTCAGCCGAGGCGACAACTTCCCTGACACAGGGGGCTACTGCCGCCCGCCGCAGCCTCATTGGCTCGAATCAGGCTCCCTCACAGGTACAGGGGGTATGTCCGGCTAAGCATTTCTTGCGATGCCACTCTTCCACCATTCACTGATTGGCCCGGAGCTCCCGGGAACCTGCGAGGCGCCCCGAGCGGAGATCAGCGTGGATGATGCTGCTGGATGAGCTTCGCGAATCGCCGCAGACCGATTGCGTCGGCAGCGGACGGCGACACGGCGTTCGCGAGCGTGAGCATCCTGAGCAGCCCTCCGCCCATGATGTGGGCCCGACGTCGCTGGCGGATGGTGGCGAGGATCTCGCGCGCGACCACGTCGGGCTCGCAGAGGGCGACGCCCATCTTGCGCCACATGTCGAAATACGGGGACTCCGACTCTGTGTTGGAGGGCACAGGCCCGAAGAACGAAAGCACCACGTCGGTCCCGGCAAGCTCGCGGTTGGCGCCTTGCACGTAGCTCGCCAGCGCGCCGCGGGTCGCCGCGTAGGCGCTCATGAACGGCAGCGCCACCCGGCCGTCCATGGCGCCGCCGAGGTGGACGACCACTCCGCCGCCGGCTTGCTTGCGCAACCCCGGCAGGAATGCCTGGGTCACGAAGATGGGTCCCTTCACGTTGACCGAGAGCAGCGCGTCGACGTCGGCCGGCGTGTAGTCCTCAATTGCCTTGCGTGGCGAGATGCCCGCGAGGTTCACCACCGCATCGACCCGGCCGAGGTGCTCGAAGGCCGCCGCCGCCAGCTTCTCGAGGCTCGCCGGATCGGTGACGTCCGCGCGCAGGTAAATCGCCGAACCGTCGCTCCGGCCGGTCAGCTCCGCGGCGTCGTGCTCGCGCCGCGCCGCGAGCACGATCCGGAAGCCCTCGGCCGCGAGGAGTCTGGCAAGGGCGTGACCGAGTCCTCCGGTCGCCCCGATGAGAACGGCGGTGGGCGCATCCATGCCCTGCCTTGCTTCGGCGCGGTCGGTTCCGGTAGCGCCACCGGTAATCACAGGGGGCTTTCCATTCAGTCCAGTCATTTCGTGTTCCTTTCGATGAACACCGGTTACTATTAAAGTATCTATTGAGAGCAAAAAAAACTAGCCGGACCTGGCCCTGATTCTCGACACCACGTCCGCCAATGTCGTCTGCCTCAGATCCCTACGGACGGCCTCCTGAGTGCCAACCAGCACGTCGCTCATGACTTCCTTGATGTTACAGCTCACGACACACTCCTTCGTTTTGGGATAGGCATGGATGGCAAAAGCATCTGGAGGGTTTACCGCAGAGTAGATGTCTAAGAGGGAAATACTCTTTGGGCTTCGTGCCAGGCCATAACCACCCGACTTACCAACAGTCGCCTTAGCCAGCTTCGCCTTCGAGAGTTTAACGAGGATTCTCTTAACAAAAACCGGGTTCGCATTCACGCTGCCTGCGAGAATTTCCGACGTGAAAACTCCATCGTGATGTGCGATTGCCGCCATTACGTGGACGGCGATCGAAAATTGAGTGTTTACGGAGGCCATTTATGGATACTATGTTGGTATCCATATCTGGATGCAAGAGCAAAGTAACCGTCCGGCCAAACGACGGCTTGAGCGCTCGACGCAGTCATGCCTAGAGCGTGTCCGCAAAATAGGTCGAGGGCGCCCGGCGTTGAGGCGGCATGAGCCGGGGAGAACCGACCGACGCGCAATGGAAGAGGCTGGCCGGCCTGCTGCCGCTGCAGCCGCCGGCCAGGGGCCGCCCCAATATGGACCACCGCCTGGTGTTGGACGGCATCTGCTGGGTGCTGCGCACGGGTGTGCCCTGGCGAGAAGTGCCACGGGAGCGCTTCGGGAGTTGGAAGACGCTCAGCAGTCGTTTCTACCGGTGGCAGGAGGCGGGCATCTGGGCGCGAATCCTGCGCCAGTTGCAGGCCGAAGCGCATGAAGACGGGCGGCTGGATTGGACGCTGCACTACGTGGACGCCAGCGTGGTGCGAGCCCACCAGCATGCGGCCCGTGCCCGCGGCACGCCGCATAAAGGGGGGAAGCCGAAGCGCTCGGGCGCAGCCAGGGAGGTTTCTCGACCAAGCTCCACGTCCGGGCCGAGGGCCGAGGCCGCCCCCTCGTCTTTGCGCTGACGGCGGGCCAGCGACACGAGACGCAGGCCTTCCCCGCCCTGATGGCGGGCGGAAGCGTCCCGCGTGCGCATACGCCGGGGGCGCCGCGCCGACTGCCGGATGCCCTCGTAGGGGACAGGGGCTACAGCTACAACAGCCTGCGCGACTGGTGTCGTGAGCACCGCGTGCAGGCGGTCATCCCTACTCGCTCCGACCAGCGGCGCCTTCGTTCCTTCCGCCACGCGGCCTACCGCAAGCGCTGCCGCGTGGAGTGTCTCTTCAATCGCTTGAAGCAGAACCGGCGGGTGGCGACGCGCTACGAGAAGCGCGCCGCCAACTACCTCGCGATGGTCCTCATCGCCTCTATCCGCCTCTGGCTCTCGTTTGCGGACACGCTCTAGCCCAGAGGCACCGACAACAGCTCCCGCTGACACGTCACGTAGAGCGTCCGGTCGTGCACCAGCAGGCCGCCCAGGTCGGCGTGGCCGACGTCGTGCACGGCGAGGCACTCGGTAGAGTCGAGCGACCAGACGCGCACGGTGCCATCGGAGCTCCCGGTGCACAGCAGCCCGCGCGAGGGCTCCACCGCGACGAAGTCCACCCAGTGCGCGTGGCCGTGCCATTGCCGCACGACGCGGCCGGTGCGGCTGTGGAACATGCGGGCCACGAAGTCCCAGGACCCGCAGAGGAGGTGCTCTCCGTCGGGGTGCCAGGCCAGCGCCCGGAGGGTGTTCGACGGGCGGTTCCACACGATGCCGAGCTGCTCCTTGCGCTCGGCGCCGAGGGGCTCATGGCGCGCGGTGGCCATGCGCAGGTGGAAGAGGGCGCGGACGTTGAGCGTGAGGCCTTCGAGCAGGTGCACCGCGCCGTTGCTTCCGCCCACGGCGACGAGGCCCCGGGCGGGCGAATGCGCGAGCGCGTAGAGCGGTCCGGTCTCCAGCGTGCGCAGGTTCTCGCCCGTCCATGCGTCCCACAGCCGCGCGCTGCTGTCGGCGCTGATGGAGACGACGCGGTCCTCGCTGACGACCGCGGCGGCCTGGACCTCCTCTCCGTGGCCCTCGAAGGTCTGCACGCGTCGCCAGTCCTTGGAGTCCCAGACGGCCAGGCCGCGGATCTCGTGCGCCTCGAGCACGCGGCCCAGCTCGGCTTCACCCGCCAGCCGGAACCAGGGCTCTCCATTCCGACAGATGGCGCCCGTCTTCAGGACCCGCGTGCACTCACCGGTCGCCAGGCTCCAGAGGAAGATGCGCCCGCGCCCGTTCGCGGCGATGTGACGCCCGTCGGGCCACAGCATCGGCGCCCCGAGCGGATCTCCGTAGGGTTCACCCGCATCGAGCCACTGGGGATAACGGCGCCACATCGCTTCAGTCTAGGACGTGTCCGCAAACTAGAGCCAGAGACGAATGGAGGCGATGAGAACCATCGCCAGGTAGTTGGCGGCGCGCTTCTCGTAACGCGTCGCCACGCGCCTGCTCTGCTTCAGGCGATTGAAGAGACACTCCACGCGGCAACGCTTGCGGTAGTCCGCGTGGCGGAAGGAGCGCAGGCGGGGCTGGTTGGAGCGGGTGGGGATGACAGCCTGCACGCGGTGCTCACGACACCACGCGCGCCTGCCCTTGGACAACAACCGCAGCGAAGCCGCCCTGCGCAAGGCCGCCCTGGGCAGGAAGAACTTTCTCTTCGTCGGCCACGAGGCCGCAGGGGAGAACCTCGCTCCGGCACGTCGTTGGCCGGACGGTTACGGCCGTCCGCGACTACCTGCCTGCGGGCACGAGGCCGTAGAGGGTGGTGATCTCCCGGGAGCGCGCGGCGTGCAGGGGGTCCTCCTTGTCCTTGGCCTTGGAGTGCCGCGCCGGGGTGGACTTTCGCCACGCCACCGTCAGGCCGCAGCGCGCGAACTGCTCCTCGAGCCACTCGGGCGGACGCAGGCCCAGCAGCACCGCGAGGTCCGACAGGATGAGCAATCCCTCTCCCCCCGGGTTGAGCGCGGCGGGGAGTCCTTCGAGGAAGCGCCGCAGGAACTGGCTGTCCTCGTCGAACACCGCTCGGTCCACGCGGTTCTTGGGCGGCTCCGGAATCCACGGCGGGTTGCAGACGACGAGGTCCGCCTTGCCTTCCGGAAACAGGTCCGCCTCCGTCACCTGGAAGCGCTGCGAGAGGCCGAGTCGCTCCGCGTTCTCCCGTGCGCACGTCACCGCGCGGGAATCGCAGTCGGTGGCCTGCGCGAACGCCGCGCCGCGCTGCAGGAGGAGGAAGGAGAGCACGCCGGTGCCGGTGCCCACGTCGAACACGCGCTTGTCCTTCACGTCCGGCACGGCCGCCAGCAGCTCCACGTAGTCGGTGCGCGTGGGCAGGTAGACGCCGTAGTGCGGATGCAGCAGGCCCTTGAGACCCGGGACGGCCAGGCCCTTGCGCTGCCACTCCGCGGCCCCGAGCATGCCGAGCAGCTGCTTGAGCGGCACGACGGTGAAGTCCGTCGTCGGCTCGCCCCACACCTGCCGGCACGCTGCCGCGACCTCCGGTGCACGCGCGAGGTCCAGGCGGTAGTTCCGGTCGAGCGCGACGACGATGCGCGACAGCGTCGCATGCTCCAACTGCCGCGCGCGGCGCTCGGCCCGGAACGCCTCCAGCGGCGAGCGGGCTTGCGCGGACCGTTCGAGCCGCCGGCCCAGCGCGCCAAGGAGCTGCTTGGCGTTGTGGAAGTCGCCGGTGTAGCGCAGGAACTCGCCCCGGCGGACGCGCTTGAGCGCGGTGTCGGCGCTGAGCGCGTCATCGACGGGTGACAGGCGCGTAGGCGCGGGCTCGTCACTCTCCGAGTGCCAGGTGAACGCGGCGTCGGGCGGAAATTCGAAGGGCGCGGCGGCGGCGGGCGCCGGCTTCTTGGGGGCGGCCGCGGAAGAGGGCCTCTTGGAGGCAGCGGGCGCCGGCCTCTTGGGGGCGGCGGCGGACGAC
>NZ_RAWI01000053.1 GCF_003612125.1 Corallococcus praedator | reverse complement strand
CGGGGGATGCGGGCGGTTCCGTGCCCTGATGTTCGCGGTCGGATGCGGTACGTCCCGCGCTGCGTCCTCGTATTGTCGGATGTGTTTGGGCGGATGCACGCATGCCGACGCGCTACTGCTCTCTGCGTGAGGGGCGTGGCTGTCGTGCAGTTGGCGTGCACAGGATGCGTCCATGTCCTTGTGTCGGAGCTGGGCCGTCGCGGTGGTGCTGGTGCTGCTGGGCACGGGGTGTTCGGCGGCGCGCGTCGTGCGCCTGGACACGGGACGGGGCGCGGCTGTCGTCCACTCGCCGCGGCCGGAGAGCGCTCCGGCGGGGTTGGAGGAGGACGCGTTCGCGGAGGCGGTGAAGACGCTGGCGGAGGATGCGCCGGTGTCCGTGCGTCCGAGGGAAGAGGCGTACCGGCTGTTCGCGGGCTCCTTCTCTTCGAAGGCGTACTCCCGGGTCCGGGGGCGCCTGGGATTGGTGTCCGTGGAGGAGCCTCCACGCTTGCGACTGTTGGGGGAGGAGGACGGTGCGGACGCGGAGCTGGCGCGCGCCTACGGGCGGTGGTGTCAGCGCAAGCAGACGCCTGGGGACTGTCTCCAGTTGCTGGAGGTGAGGCCGACGCTGGATGAGGACGCGCGGCGCACGCTGGCGTTCGCCATTGCCTTGGATGCGGTGTGGGAGGAGACGGCGGAGGCGCTGGTGGGGATGACGAACCGGGAGGCGGTGCTCGCCACCGTCGTGGCGACGGGGACGGTGTACCTGTGCCTGTGGGCACTGCCGGAGCCGGTGTCGAAGGGGGTCGCGGCGGTGATGACGGTGGTGCTGATTGGCTACCTGGGCATCGACACGGTGTTGGACCTCATCCGGGGATGGAGGGTGCTGTCCGAGCAGGTGAGGGTGGCCAGGAGCTTCGATGAAGTGCGCGACGCGGGGGAGCAGTACGGGGAGGTGCTGGGAGAAAACGCGGCGCGGGCCTTCGTGATGCTGGCCACGGCGGCGGTGGGCAGCACGGCGCAGACGCTGGCCTCGAAGGTGCCGGTGCTGCCGGGTTCAGGACAGGCCGCGGTGGTGGCGGCGGAGCAGGCCGGGGTGCGGTTGGGTGCGGTGGCGCAGGTGGAGTCGGTGGCGGTGGCCACGGATGGAGTCATCACCCTGGCCCTGGCGCCGACCGCGATGGCGATGGCGGCGCGGGAAGAAGGGGGCCCTCCTGTCGCGAGTGGTGTGGATGGCGAGGGACATGAGCACCACATCGCTTCGAACAAGTGGTGGAGCGCTACGAACCGTGGTGGGCCGTGGTCTCCGCAGTTCCAGAAGATCTTCGACAAGGCAGGCATGTCTCTCGATGATCCGGCGAACAAAGTGCGGGTTCCAGGGCACAAAGGGCCTCACCCTCGGGAGTACCACGAGGAGGTCTTGCGGACCTTGAATCGGCTGACGAAAGATTGCAGCTCCACGGAGCGATGTAGGGCGGCGCTGACGAAGGCACTGGAGGGGCTCGCCAAGGAGATCCGCGCGCCGAATACCAAGTTGAATCGGTTGATTACGGGCGGTGAGTGACGCAGAAGGTGCTCCATGGCAGTGCGATACTTTGATCTTGCCGAAGATGTAGCTGAAGGCTTCTGGTGCCTGGGACATCCCCTGGACTCTGAGGGACGAGAACTCGATGATCCCTGGCAGTTCACAAGAGGGGCACCGGCGCACTTCACGGGGCAAGTCCGCTTTCCTCTGAGTCTCGAGGGGAAGGCGCGCGACTTCTCGCACGCTGCATTTGGCACTCCCGTCGTCCATGCCAGAGTGGCGTCCCTCTTCAAGGAGCTGGCTCCTGAGGGCGTGGAGCTGATTCCTGTCGAGGTCGACTCCCACTCCGGTCCGTACTTCATTCTCAATGCCACCCGCGCGATTGCCTGCGTCGACGTCGAAGCCTCGGAGGAGGTGAATTACTGGAAGGAAGAGGACGGCTTCCCGGAGAAGGTTGGAACCTTTTTTTCGCTCTACGGGATGCGCATCGACCCGTCGAAGGTGGGCGATGCGAAGGTGTTCCGTCCCTCGGAATGGGATGTCGCTCTCATTGTGTCCGAGGACATCAAGGAGGCGATGGAACGCGCAGGCATCACGGGTGCGAAGTTCAAGGAGGTGACCGGTCCCAGCACCGTCGACCCCGTGATGCGCGCGGAGACGAAGAAGCGCCGTGAACTGTGGGATCAGGCGCAAGCTGCCCGTGAGTCTTTCTGGCGTGGGCTGGGCACGCTGGAGGCGGGGTCCGTTATCTCCATGGTCCTGGGCGGTGACTGGCCCGCGGGAAGCCAGGCGTGGCGGGTCATCCGCCGCCCTTCAGGAAACACGCTGGTGGTGACGGACGGCCTGTCCGCCCCCTTCGCGGACATCCTGGACCGGCCCACCGCAGGCTTCGGGTTCGAGCTCGCCATGGAGACGCCGGAGCCGTTGCCGGACCTGGAGAAGAGCTGGCTGGTGCAGTTGCTCGAACGCGTGGGCAACGAGCTTGCGGGCCACGAGAAGCTGCGTGGCGCGCTGGAGCGCGGAACCCTGTCCATGGAGGTGGCCGGGACGCACCTGCCCGAAACACTGCTCACCCAGGAAGGGCGCGCGGCGGTGCTGCTGGGCATGGCGACGGACTCCCTGCCCGCGCGCTTCCCGGTGCCCGGAGGCGACGTGCGGCTGGTGACCGTGAAGGCGCTGCTCCCGTCGGAGCTGAAGTGGATGCTCCAGCAGGGCCGGGGCGGCGCGGCGGAGCTGGCGCGGCGGTTCACCGAAGCGGGAGACGGCCATGTCTCCCGCTCCTGGCGACAGCCCGTCGTCTGACGGAACGTGCCTACTGCACCCGCCAGATGCCGGTGCCGCGCGCGGGCACGGTCGTCTTCCAGGCCCCCGAGCCCCCCGTGGGCGGCGACACGCCGGTGTCCGTGAACAGGGGCTCCACCGCCGTGCCCTCCACGTCGAAAGGCCCTGCCGTGACCTGCGCGTTGGAGAAGTTGTGCACCACCAGCACCCGCTCGTCGTCCACCGTTCGCACGAACGCGAGCGTGGCGGACGGGCCTGTCGTCGGTGTGAAGAGGCGCAGGTCGCCCGTGCGCAGCGCCTCCGAACCCTGACGCGCGCGCAGCAGCGCCTTGTAGCGCGACAACAGCGAGCCCGGCGCGGCCTTCTGCGTCTCCACGTTGGCCGCGTCCTTCCCGCTGGAGAAGCCGTACCACGGCGAGCCCGTGGTGAAGCCTCCGCCCGCCGCGGACGTCCACGGCATCGGCGTGCGCTTGGACTCGTCGTTGTTGGCCGCGCCGTTGCCCAGCCCCACCTCCTCGCCGTAGTAGAGGAACGGCGCGCCCGGCAGCGTCAGCAGCACCGCCGCCGCCAGCCCCAGCTTCGAGGTGTCACCGGAGAACTGTGTCGCCACGCGCACCATGTCGTGGTTGGTGAGGAAGGGCGCATCCACCACCCCGGCCGGGTAGTTGTTGCGCATCTCCAGGAACTTCGACGCCACGCCCCCGGCGTTGCCCGAGTTGATGCCCGCCAGCACCCGCTCCGACAGCGGGAAGTTGAAGTTGATGGGCAGCTCATCCCCGCCCGGCACCTGCGCCGTGGAGCCGTAGTACTTCGCCACCGACGGGGTCTCGCTCCAGTTCTCCCCCACCAGCACCGCGTCCGGCTTCACCGAGCGCACGTGCGCGGCGAACTCCTTCCAGAACGCGTGCGTCTCCGCCGTGTCCGACTGTCCGGCGCCGCCGCCCGTCTCGATGAGGTAGCGGGCCGCGTCCAGCCGGAAGCCGTCCACGCCGCGCGACAGCCACACCGTGGCCAGGCGCTTGACCTCCTCGCGCACCGCGACCGTCTGGAGGTTGAGGTCCGGCATCCCGCTCCAGAACACGCCGTAGTACCAGGCGCCGTTGCGCTCGTGCCACGTGTCCGTCTGCGAGAAGGCGGGGTCCCACGGCTGCTTCCACGCCGGGTTGTTGGCCCGCCACTGATACCAGTCCCGCTTCGCCGACTGCGGTGACGACGCCGACTCCACGAACCACGGGTGCGCGGAGCTGCTGTGATTGATGACGAAGTCCAGGATGACGCGCATGCCCCGGCGGTGCGCTTCGTCACACAGCTTCTGCAGGTCCTCCAGCGTGCCGTACGCGGGCTGGATGCGCTCGTAATCGACGACGTCGTAGCCGTGGTAGCTGGGCGACGCGAACACCGGCATCAACCACAGCGCGTCCACGCCCAGGTCGTCCGTCGTCGCCGGATTGCCGTCGTTCAGGTAGTCCAGCCGCGAGATGAGCCCCGGCAGGTCGCCCACGCCGTCGCCGTTGGAGTCCTGGAAGCTGCGGACGAAGACTTCATAGAACACCGCGCCCCGGTACCAACCATCACCCGCGGGCGCGGCGAGCGTCACGGTGCCCGGCGCGGGCGGAGAGACGGTGGGCGGGGGCGAGGAGCGCGCGCAAGCCGACAGCAGGGCCGCGCTGAACAGGGAGAGGCCGCGGAGGGGACGCATGGTCCCTAGCTCTAACAGCGAACGTTCCACCCCGGCCAGCGCCCGCGCCGCGTGAAGCGCGCTCCCCAGGACAGTAGGCTTGTGGCCGCCATGTCCCACCCCGTGCGCCGCCTCCACTCCCTGCACATCCGACAGGGACACCCGGACTTCCTCGACCTGCCATGGGAGCTGCCCCTGGAGGCGTGGCCGGAGCGTTCACCCCGGGTGGTGGAGGTGCCGCGCGGCCTGTCCCGGCACGTGGTGGTGTTCATCAGCTACGGCGCCACCATCTACGCCTTCAAGGAGACGCCCGCGCGCGTGGCCCAGCGCGAGTATGACTTGTTGCGCGGCCTGGAGGAGCGCCGGCTGCCGTCGGTGGTCCCCGTGGGGCTGGCGGTCCAGACGGAGGCGGGTGGCGAGTCCTCCGCGCCGGATGACCGCCCCGGGGTGCTCATCACGCAATACCTGGCCTCGTCGCTGCCGTACCGCGCGCTGTTCATGCACCAGGGCCTGGAGCGCTACCGTTCGCGGCTGCTGGACGCGATGGCGGGCCTGCTGGTGCGCCTGCATCTGGGCGGCTTCTTCTGGGGCGACTGCTCGCTCTCCAACGTGCTCTTCCGCCGCGACGCGGGCGAATTGCAGGCGTACGCGGTGGACGCGGAGACGTCCGAGCTGCACGAACAGCTCTCCTCCGGCCAGCGGGAGATGGACCTGCAGATCATGGAGGAGAACGTCGCGGGGGGACTCGCGGACCTGGCCGCGCGCGTGGCGCTGCCCGAGGAGCTGGAGGACTGGCAGGAGACCGCCACCAGCATCCGCCAGCGCTATGAGCGGCTGTGGGCTGAAATCAACCGTGAGCTCATCCTCCAGCCGCACGAGAGCTACCGCATCCATGAGCGCATCCGCACGCTCAACGACCTGGGCTTCTCCGTGGGCGAGGTGGAGCTGCTGGCGAACGGACAGGGCAGCCAGCTGCGCATGCGCACCATCGTGACGGACCGCGAGTACCACCGGCACCAGCTCCACACGCTCACCGGCATCGTCGCGGAGGAGCGTCAGGCGAGCCTGCTGCTCAACGAGATGCAGGAGATGAAGGCCACGCTGACGCGCAAGCTGGACCGCAGCGTGCCCCTGAGCGTGGCCGCGTTCCGCTGGCTGGACGAGCGCTACCACCCCACGCTGTCGCGCCTGCAGAAGGACCTGGGCCGCGCGGCGGACACCGCGGAGCTCTACTGCCAGGTGCTGGAGCACAAGTGGTTCCTGTCCGAGCGCGCGAAGCGCGACGTGGGCCTGGACGCGGCGCTCCAGGATTACGTGACGCTCAATCGCAAACAGCCCGGCATCGCGCCGCTCCTGGAGGATGCGTCGCGGGCCGCGAGCGCGGAGGCGGAGGCGGAGGACCCCGCCGCGGCCGTCCTGGAGTCCCAGCTGCCCCCCAGGTCGAACGTCTGAGGTCAGCTTTGACCATGTAGCCTGGGAAGTCACGTTTCGACGCAGGCTGTGGATTTCAATGTCACACGCACCGCATCATCGGACGCCATGACAGGCATTGTGCCCGGGGAACCGCTGCCCCGGCTTCTGGCACGCGGCATGTAGGGTGACACCGTGGGGGGCCTTGTGCCCGCCGCGCGCGAACCATGCCCTCTTCCCGAAACCGCTGGTGGATGACGTCGCTGGGAGCCGCCCTGGGCCTGTTGCTGTCGGCCGCGGCGCCTCCTCCGGAGCCGGACCTCCAGGCCCCGGCGGAGGACCCGCGCAAGGTGCCCGCCGCGCGCTCCGGGGGCGCGACGACGGTCTACGACACCTCGCACAACGCCTTTGGCCGGGCCCTGGCGAACATGGACCCGGGCCGCTGGACGCCGATGGCCGACGGCAAGCGGCTGTTCATGAAGGACTGGAGCCGGGCACCCCAGGCGGTCGCGGGCCCGCTGTCGAACGCCGCCCGGTGCAATGGCTGTCATTTCAAGGACGGCCGGGGACGGCCGCTGGCGGAGCTGGGCACGGAGGCGCCGCTGCTCGTGCGCCTGAGCGTGCCGTCGCGCCGCGTCCCGGGGGGCGTCCCCGAGCCGACCTACGGTGGTCAGTTCAACGACCGGTCCATCCCGGGCGTGCCCGCGGAGGGCGCGCTGGAGGTGGCGTACGCGGAGGTTCCCGGCACGTACCCGGATGGCGCTGGCTATGTCGTGCGCCGGCCCGACGTACGGCTGGCCCGGCTGGCCTACGGCAAGCTCTCCGCGCACACGCAGCGCTCGGCGCGCATCTCCTCGCCCGTGTTCGGCCTGGGCCTGCTGGAGGCCGTTCCCGAAGAGGACATCCTGGCGCTGGCGGATCCGGACGACCGCGACGGGGACGGCGTCTCCGGCCGGCCCAACCGCGTGGTCGACGCGCGCACGGGAGCTGCGCGCCTGGGCCGCTTCGGCTGGAAGGCCAACCAGCCCTCGGTGCGGCAGCAGGCGGCCCGGGCCTTCTCGGAGGACCTGGGGCTGACATCCCCCCTGTACCCGGAGCGCACCTGCACCGCGAAGCAGGCCCGCTGCCGCGCGCAGGCGGCGCCGGAGGGGCACGTGCTGGACGACGCGGCCCTGGACAGCGTGACGCTCTATCTGCGCGTGCTGGCGGTGCCCGCGCGCCGCGACGTGGCCGACCCCACGGTGCTGCGCGGGCAGGCCCTGTTCCAGCAGGTGGGCTGCGCCACCTGCCACCGACCGACCCTGCGCACCGGCGACGTGGCCGACCTCCCGGAGCTGTCGCGGCAGGACCTCCAGCCGTTCACGGACCTGCTGCTGCACGACATGGGCGAGGGGCTCGCGGACGGACGGCCCGACGCGGAGGCCAGCGGCTCCGAGTGGCGCACGCCGCCCCTGTGGGGCCTGGGCCTGCTGGAGGCCGTCAACCGCCAGGTGCGCATGCTCCACGACGGCCGCGCGCGCACCTTCGAGGAGGCCATCCTGTGGCATGGCGGCGAGGCCGCGGGCGCGAAGGAGCGCTTCACCCGGCTGGAGCGCGGGGAGCGTGAGGCGCTCGTGACCTTCCTGCGCTCGCTCTGACGGCATGTCTGTGTATCCGGACGCGCTACAAAGCCTTGCACCGTTTTGACGCACTTCCCTCTGAGGACCTGGAAATCGGATTGATGGCACGGCGCATGAAGACACCCGGTGCGCGCTTCCATGGATTACCCGTGGAGCGCCTCCGGAGTCCCCCATGCGTCTTTTCAACCGTCTTGCCCAGTCCAGCCTGGCCGCGTTGTTCGTCGTGGCCCTTCCGTTCGCGCAGGCGCAGGCCGAGGAGTGCGTGACCTTCAATGGCATCAATCACTGTGGGATGGGGAAGGCGCAGCTGAGGCTGAACGGGAAGGAGCTGCAGGTCGTGTCTCCGTACGGGGCCGCCGAGGACGGCGTGGCCATCTTCACGGAGGGGTCCACGGTCTGGAGCGCGGGCTTCCGCAGCCAGCCCTCGGGCCAGGGCGTGGAGCAGACGGTGCTGACGGGTGAGTCCGAAGGCGCGGCGGCCAGCACCGCCACCCTCCGGACCGAAGGAGGCCGGACGTCCTATGCGGCCACCTTCACGGCGGCGACGCCGGACCAGTCCACGTACACGGCGACGGTGTATTCGCAGGGGCAGCGCGTGGCCTCCGTGAGTGGCGTGCGCTACGGCGACGTGGGCGTCACGCAGGTGCCGGGCCGGGTCATCAGCGGCATCACGCCGACCTGCACGAACCAGGGCTACAGCGCCTGTATGGCGTCGTGCACCTACGCCAACTGCAACTACTGCACCGTCCCGTGCCGTCGCACCTTCCACCGCCTGGAACTCAGCGGCGCCTGTGTCTGGAGCATGCAGGTGGAGCGGGCGAACTTCCAGCTGGCGCAGCTGGGCGCCGCCGCGCAGGTCGTCGAGGGTGACATGGTGGAGCTGACCGAGGAGATTGATCCGAGCGGCAGCTACCCGTACGTGAACTTCGACCGCATCCTCGTCCAGAGCACGGCGAAGGTCACGACGCTCACGGACGTGCAGGCGAACGGCAACACGAAGTAGTCACCGTCGCATGTCGGCCGCCCCTCCGTGCTTCAGATGCGGATGGGCGGCTCGATGAGGAACGGCTCGGTGGCCTTCGGGTCATCCGGGTCGAACGCGGGCGCCAGGGGCCCCGCGCCCGTGGGCTTCCACCTGCGGGGCACGCGCTCCAGGCCCACCGGGTAGATGGTCAGCGCCCCGTCCTTGCCAATGCGCATGCGCAGGAAGTTCTTCCAGTCCGGCAGCGCGAGCGAACCGAAGGCCTCGTTGGAGTGCGCGCCGAAGAAGTTCACGCACACCCAGAGGTAGAGGCCGGTGATGAACGGGCCCACGAGGAAGCCGCCCACGAACGTGAAGCCACAGGAGAAGAGGAACTTGCCGGCCAGGTGCGCCCACCCGTCCACGCAGTGCGCGCCGTCTGGCATCAGCGTGGGACAGATGCCCAGCTTGCTCACCGTGAGGTAGGTGCCTCCCCACGCGACGAAGAACGCCGCCGCGATGTGCGCGGCGCCGTGCAGGACTCCCAGCAGCGCGCGCCACCGGCCGAGCGCCGCGTCCGCGAGCCCGGTGAGCCCGCCCACCGTCACCAGCCCGAGGATGAGCGTCCACGGGCGGTTGACCATGCTGTTGCCCACCGCCGTCAGCACCTCCGGCAGTTGGGCCAGGCCCAGGCCTCCCACCTCCGCGTAGGCCGCCAGCGCGAGCAGCAGGTACCACAGGCCGGTGATGAGGCCGAACAGCGGGCTGTAGCGGATGAGCCACAAATTCTTGAGCGCGAGCTTCCGGGAGGTGGCTTCGTCCGGGAAGCTCTTGCGCAGCGTGGAGCCGTCGCGCAGCACGGGCGCCGCGGGCGCGTGCGTGGGGTGCATGAACGCGCCGCCGCCGCCCGCGGTGATGCGGTGCTGGCCGGTGTCGTCCTCGTGCCGGCGGTAGTGGTGCAGGTCGCCCGCGAGGAACACGCAGATGCGCCGCCCGAGCACCTTCTCCTCCAGGTACTCCAGGTTGTTCTCCAGGTAGCTGCCCTTGTTGCGCCGCGAGGCCGCCGCGAGAATCCAGGCGGGCTCCGCGTTGCAGAGGATGACGCGGTCCTTGGGGCCCATCTGCTCGGCCACGTTGCGGAAGTACTCCACCTGGGGCACGTCGATGTCGCTGTTGAGCTGCACGTCCGTGCCGATGAGCCACCAGTCGTGCGGCAGCTTCAGCGCGAAGTAGCTGCGGCTCTGGCGCGTCCTTCGCCCGGCCACCCACCGCTGCGCGCAGAACAGCCGCATGAAGGCGGACAGCCCGTCGTACCAGTCGTGGTTGCCCGGGATGACGAACAGGTCCGGGTGGGGCGCCTGCGAGCGGCGCATGGCGGCCTCGTAGGGCTGCACCGTGCGCTCCTCGTAGGTTTCGCGGCTGGCGCCCGGATAGACTTCATCACCGCCGAACACCAGCACCCGGCCGCGCGGCGTGGTGTGCACCGTCTTGCCGTCCTCCTCCGGCAGCTTCAGCTCCGGCAGCGCCAGCAGGCGCGCCACCGCGTAGGTGGAGTCCCAGCCGTCACCGATGTCGGAGACGTAGTCGAGCCACAGGTCGCCGTCCGCGCCGGCCTCCTCCGAGTAGTCGAAGTAGGGCGCCTGCGGCCGCACCACCGCTTCGATGAGCCGGTGGTCCGCGCGCGCGCCGAACACCGTGGCCACCACCGCGTCCAGGCCCGTGCGCAGCACCTGGGTGGGATGCAGCCAGCGCACCATGTCCGCGTGCTTCTGCGGCTTGGTGGCGGTGGCGCTGCCGCGCTCGCGCACGAGGTGCGGCGGCGAGGGCAGGGGGCCCGGGTCCTCCCAGGGCGCGGGCGTGTCGTCGCGACGGGCCCCTCCGGGCCGCGTGGGTTCACCCGCCATGGTGGGGACCCGGCAGAGCGGAGGAGGACTGCGGAATAAAAAGCGGCGCCAGGGCGGACCAGAGAGCCATGCACCCCTGGCTTAGCATGTCCGCCCGGGATGCCTGGAGGGCAGGCGGGCATGGTTTCCGTTCCCTGGTGGGACGGTCCTTGCGAGCATGGGGGCATGTCGGATGCGCCCCTGAAGGACTTCCCCGTCGTCGTGCCCTTCCCCGTGCACTGGAGCGAGATGGACGCCTACGGGCACGTGAACAACGCCCGCACGTTCACCTGGTTCGAGTCCGCGCGCATCGCGTACATGGCCCGGGTGGGGCTGGTGGGGCCGTCCGCGGCGGGCAGGGACACGACGGTGGACGGGATTGGTCCCATCCTGGCGAACACGCACGCGGACTACGTGCGGCCGGTGGTGTTTCCGGTGAACCTGGTGGCGGGGGCGCGCGTCACGCGCGTGGGCAATTCCTCCATCACCTTCGAGCACGCGGTGGCGGGCGCGGAGGACGGCGTGGTGTACACGCGAGGTGGCTCCATCGTCGTGACGCTGCGCTACGCCACGAACGAGAAGGTGCCGGTGCCCCCGCACATCCGCGCGGCCATCGAGGCGTTGGAAGGCCGCTTGTCTGGCGGCTAGGGGCAGCGTGCTGGCGGTCGTTGTGTCGGGCGACCACCGTCATCGGCCGGGCATGGCCCGGGCTCCGTCTGGAGTTGAGTTTCGCGAGAAAAAACCATGGCCCGTCTGCCTCCCGCGAATCCCAACATCCTCCCCGTGAAGAGCCTGATGTCGGACGTCGAGGCCATTGGCCGCATCGACGCGGTGAAGACGGTGCTGCGGGTGCTGACCCAGACCACGGGCCTGCGGCTGGCGGTGGTGGCCCGGGTGACGCCGGAGTCGTGGACGTGCTGCGCGGTGCTGGACCAGATGAACTTCGGGTTGCAGGTCGGGGACACGCTGGTCATCTCCACGACGTTCTGCAACACGGTGCAATGCCTGGGGACGCCGCTGGTCGTCAGCCACGCGAGCCAGGATCCGCGCTTCAAGGACCATCCCGCGCCGAAGATGTACGGCATCGAGAGCTACATCGCGGTGCCGCTGTACCGGCGCAACGGGGAGTTCTTTGGGGTGATGTGCGCGCTGGACGCGAAGCCCGCGGACCTCACCGAGGACAAGGTGGAGGTCTTCCGCCACCTGGGGGACCTGGTGGGCTACCAGTTGGAGCAGGAAGAGGTGCTGAACGAGCGCGACACGCAGTTGCTGAGCGCGCACGAGGCCGCGCTCCTGCGTGAGCAGCTGATGGGCATTGTCAGCCATGACCTGCGCAACCCGCTCAATGCCATCTCGCTGGCGGCCACGACGTTGATGCGGCGCACGGACCTGGACGACCGGGCCCGGCGGGGGCTGCGGCGCATCCTGGATTCGTCGGACCGGGCGAACCGCCTCATCCTGGACCTGCTGGACTTCACCCACGTGCGCACGGGCCTGGCGTTGCCGGTGAATCCGAAGGCCATGGACCTGCATGAAATCACCCAGCAGGTGGTGGACGAGGTGCAGCTCACCGTTCCGGAGCGCACGCTGAACGTGGTGTGTAAAGGGGACGCGCGGGGAACGTGGGATCCGGATCGCGTCGCGCAGGTGCTGACCAACCTCATCACCAATGCGGTGCAGTACAGCGCCCCCAGCGCGCACATTCAGGTGGAGACGCGCGGCGAGGCCACGGAGGTCGTGCTGAGCGTGACCAACGCGGGCACGCCCATCCCGAAGGAGCTGCTGCCCGTGCTCTTCGAGCCGATGACCCGGGGCACCACGGAGGGCACCGAGCGCCGCAGCGTGGGACTGGGCCTGTTCATCGTGAACCAGATCGCCCTGGCGCACGGGGGGCAGGTGGATGTGGTGTCCACGGCGGAGACAGGCACCACCTTCCGGGTGCACCTGCCGCGCAGGGGCTGAGGGCCCTCCTTGATGCTTACGGCGTCGGCGTGTCGGTCAGGGGCCGCTTGAGCACGATGAGCGCGAGCGTGGTGGCCAGCGTTCCCGCGACCAGCGCCAGCACGTAGTAGCCCAGCGGCTGCACGGCGTTGGGGATGGCGAGCACGAAGACGCCGCCGTGTGGCGCCCGGAGCGCGCAGCCGAAGCCCATGGACACCGCTCCCGCGACGGCGGAGCCGAAGACGATGGACGGAATGACGCGCAGCGGGTCGCGGGCCGCGTAGGGGATGGCGCCCTCCGTGATGAACGCGAGCCCCAGCACCGCCGCCGCCTTGCCCGCCTCGCGCTCCTGGAGCGTGAAGCGGCTCTTCGCGACCACCGTGGCCAGCGCCAGTCCCAGCGGCGGCGTCATTCCCGCGACCATCACCGCGGCCATTGGCGTGAAGGTGCTGGAGCCCAGCAGGCCCACCGCGAAGGCATAGGCCGCCTTGTTGACCGGCCCTCCGGTGTCGAAGGCCACCATCGCTCCCAGCAACAGGCCCAGCAGCACCGCGTTCGTTCCGGACATGCCCGTGAGGAAGCGCGTGAGCGCCCCCATCAGCGCGGCGACGGGGGCTCCAATGACATACGTCATCAGCAGGCCCACGATGAGCGCGGAGAGCAGCGGGATGACCAGCACCGGCTTGAGTCCTTCCAGGTTCGCGGGCAACCGGATGCGGTCGCGCAGCGTGCGCGCCACGTAGCCCGCGAGGAACCCCGCCGCGATGCCGCCGAGGAACCCGGCGTTGAGCTGGTTCGCCAGCATGCCCCCGATGAACCCCGGTGCGAGCCCCGGACGGTCCGCGATGGAGTACGCGAGGTAGCCCGCGAGCGCGGGCACCATCAGCGCGAACGCCGCGTCTCCAATGCCCTTCAGCGCCGCGGGCAGCGTGCCGGGCTGCTTGTACGCGTCGATGCCGAACACGAACGACAGCGCCAGCAGGAGTCCGCCCGCGACGACGAAGGGCAGCATGAACGACACGCCCGTGAGCAGGTGCTTGTACGCGCCCGCGGGTTCGGCCTTCACGGGCACGCCGAGCGGTGGCGCCGCCACGGGACGGGTCGCGCTCATCGGTTCGGGCAGCGCGAGCGCCTGCTCCACCACGTGGTCCGCCTGCTTCAGCGCTTCACCCACGGAGGTCTGGAGCAGGCGCTTGCCAACGAAGCGCTCCGTGGAGACGTGCGTGTCCGCGCCGATGATGACCGCGTCCGCCTGCGCGATCTCCTCCGGCGTCAGCGTGTTCTTCGCGCCCACGGAGCCCTGGGTCTCCACCCGGATGGCGTAGCCCTTCGCCCGTGCCGCGCGCGTGAGGGCCTCCGCCGCCATGAAGGTGTGCGCGATGCCCGTGGGACAGGCCGTCACCGCGACCAGCGTGCCGGCGAGTGTGCCGGACGGAGGCGTGCGCGTCGGAGTGCCCGCGGGGTCGGCCCGGCGCGACGCTCCATCGAGGGGCAGCGTCACATCCGACGGAGACAGGGGCGTGGACGTCAACAGCCCGTGGGGCCGTGGGAAGGAAACCCCCGAGGACGGCTCGGTCGCGCGCGGCGTTCCCCCTTGGGGCGACGAGGCGCGTATCGGAGTGCCTGGGGCCTGCTCGGTCTGGCGCGGAGTTCCCGTGGAGAACTGCGAGGCGCGTGTCGAAGCGCCCAGGGCCTGTGGCGTTCCCGCGAGGGGCAGCGGGGCATCTTGAAACTGCGATGCGGCCTCCGTGCCTGCGCGGGCCGGGTCCGCTGAAGGGACTCCGTGCGCGGCGGCTTCCGCGCTGGCCGTCCGGTGCAGCGTGGCGCGG
This sequence comes from Corallococcus praedator, assembly GCF_003612125.1. GTDB lineage: Bacteria > Myxococcota > Myxococcia > Myxococcales > Myxococcaceae > Corallococcus > Corallococcus praedator. Next base: position 20,949 of record NZ_RAWI01000053.1, on the reverse strand, counting down.
GCCACGGCCTCGTCGATGATGCGCTCGGTGTCCCGGATGGCCACCGCCGTGGAGGTGCGGACCAGCGGTTTGCCCACGAAGCGCGACTCGTCCACGGTGATGTCCGTGGCGAGAATGACCGCGTCCGCCTGCGCCACCGCCACCTCGTCGAGCGGGGTCCGCACGCCCTCCGCGCCACGCGTCTCCACCGCGAGGTCGTGCCCCTTGAGATCCGCCACGCGGCGCAGCGCCTCCGCCGCCATGAAGGTATGCGCGATGCCCGTGGGACAGGCGGTGACCGCCACCAGTTTCGCCATCGTCGTCGTGTCCTTGTCGTGCCGTCGTCTCAGGCGTTGCCCAACGGATGCATCCGCACCGCGCCCACCAATGCCGCCACCCGCTCCGGTGTCGGCGGCACCGGCCCCACCCTCGCCAGCTTCCCCGCCGCGAACGCCGTGCCCCGGCGCGCGCAGGTCTCCAGGTCGCTCCCATCCAGCCGCGCCGCCAGCACGCCCGCCACGAGCGCGTCGCCCGCGCCCACCGTGCTCGCCACCTCCACCGGCGGCGGCAGTGCCCGCCACGCCCCGTCGTGCGACACGAACAGCGCCCCCTCCGCCCCCAGCGACACGACCACCAACCCGATGCCGCTCGCATGCAGCTCGCGCGCGGCCCGTCCCACGTCTCCCGGCGTCTTCAATGGACGCCCGAGCAGTTCCCCCAGCTCGTGCACGTTCGGCTTCACGAAGTCCGGCCGCGCGGCCACCGCGTGGCGCAGGGGCTCTCCACTGGTGTCCACCGCCACCACCGCGCCCCTCGCGCGCAGGCGCTCCGTCAGCGTGGCGTAGATGGTCGCGGGCACTCCGGCCGGCACGCTGCCCGACAGCACGAAGCAGCCGTGGTCCTCCGTCAGCGCGTCCAGCGTGGCCCCCAGCGCGTCCAGGGCCTCCTCCGGAACACGGAGCCCGGGCAGGTTCAGGTCCGTCACCGCGCCGCTCGTGCGGTCCACGACCTTGATGTTCACGCGGCTGGAGCCCAGCAGGCGCAGGCAGCGATCCTGGATGCCCCGGTCGTGGAACAACGCTTCGAACAGCGTCACGTTGTCCGCGCCCAGGAAGCCCGCCGCCGTCACCGGCCGGGAGCCTCCCGCGAGGAACGCCGCCACGTTGATGCCCTTGCCCCCCGGCGTGCGCGTCTCCGCCACCACGCGGTTGACGGCGCCCGCCGTGAAGCCCGGGCACTCCAGCGTTTGATCAATGGCCGCGTTCAAGGTGACGGTCACCACCCCCGGCTTCGTCGCCCTCATACCTTTGTTCCCTTCCTCGCCAGCAGGCCGCGCACCAACGCCCGCACCTCCGCCGCGTTGCCGCTGTCCAGGGCCTCGCGCGCCACCGCCTCCGCGTCCGCCATGGACAGGCCCCGCAGCAGCGCCTTCACCGACGGGATGCTGGGAATGGCGACGCTCAGCTCGGTGACGCCCAGACCGGACAGCACCACCGCGCCCGACGGGTCTCCGGCGATGCCTCCGCAGGCGCCCACCCAGATGCCCGCCTTCCGGGCCGCTCGCACCGTGAGGTCCACCATGCGCAGCACCGCCGGATGCAGACCATCCGCCAGGGGTGCCAGCACCGGGTGCTCCCGGTCCATCGCCAGCACGTACTGCGTCAGGTCGTTCGTGCCGATGGAGAAGAACGACACGTCCTTCGCCAGCCGGTCCGCCATCATCACCGCCGAGGGCACTTCAATCATGATGCCCACCTCCACCGGATCCGCGCCCACCTCCAGCCGCACGGACTCCGTGATGGCGCGGGCCTTCGCCAGCTCCTCGGGCATCGCGACCATCGGATACATGATGCGGACCGGGCCCTCCTTCGACGCTCGCAGGATGGCGCGCAACTGCGTGCGGAACAGGTCTTCGCGTTCAAAACACAGCCGGATGCCGCGCACGCCCAGGAAGGGGTTCTCCTCCGCCGGCAGCGACAGGTAGGGCACGTGCTTGTCGCCGCCGATGTCCAGCGTGCGCAGGATGAGGGGCAGGCCGTTGAGCGCGCGCACCATGGTGCGGTACGCGTGGAACTGCTCCTCCTCGTCGGGCGGGTTGTCGCGCTTGAGGAAGAGGAACTCCGTGCGCATCAGGCCCACGCCCTCGCCGCCCGCGTCGACGGCCTTCTGCGCTTCCGCGGCCTCGCTGATGTTCGCGGCCACCTCCACGCGCTTGCCGTCCAGCGTGATGGCGGGCCGGTAGCGCTCCAGCTTCTCCTCCTCGCGCCGGGCCTGGGTGCGCTCGCGCTGGTTCGCGGCCTTCGCGCGGTCCCGCTCCGACGGGCCCACCACGAGCACGCCCGCGTCGCCGTCCAGGATGCAGTGCTGTCCATTGCGCAGGTCCAGCAGCGACGGCCCCACCGCCACCACCGCCGGCAGGTCGAGCGAGCGCGCGATGATGGCCGTGTGCGACGTGGTGCCGCCGCCCACCGTGCACAGGCCCAGCACCATCGCGGGGTCCAGCTTCGCGGTGTCCGACGGCGCCAGGTCCTCCGCCAGCAGCACCACCGGGTGGTCCGGGAAGGTGGCCTCGCCCTCCACCACCTTCGCCAGGGGCCGCAGCACGCGCCGGCCCACGTCCCGCAGGTCGGCGGCTCGCGCGGCCAGGGTCGGTTCCGCCAGCCTGGCCAGCGAGTCAGCGCGGCTTTCGAAGACGCGGCGCCAGGACGCGCCCGCGCTCATCCCGGTGTCGATGTGGCCGTGCGTCTCCGACAACATCTCCGGGTCGTCCAGCAGCTCCAGGTGCGCCTTGAAGATGGCGGCCCGCTGCGCTCCGGCCTTCTGCAGGAAGCCCTCGTGCAGCTGACGCAGCTCCGCCGCCGCGCCCGCCAGGGATTCCTCCAGGCGGCGATGTTCCTGCGCGCTGTCGGGGGCGTGCTCCTCCACCTCCAGCCGCTCCCGCTGGAAGGCCCACACCGGCCCTGCGGCGATGCCCGGCGACGCGGACAGGCCCGCCACCAGCGTGCCCTCGTAGTCGAGCGTCACGGTGGCGGCCATCGGGGCCGCGTGCGCGGTGGGCGCGACGGCTTCCCCTTCGCCCAGACCGGACTGGAACGCGTCCCGGAGCGCGTCGAGCACCGCGTTCGCGTCATCCCCCGTCGCGGTGAGCGTCAGCGCCGTGCCGGCCCGAGCGCCCAGTTGCAGGAGCGACAGGAGGCTTCGCGCATTCGCCTGCCGTCCTTCGTGGTGCACGGTGACGTCCGCGCGGAAGCGGCGGATCACCTCCACCAGCACGGTGGCCGGGCGCGCGTGCAGGCCGTGCGGGGAAGGGGAGGTGACCTGGAGATGCGGCCCGTCGAACGTCACGACGGAGGCCTGGGGCTCTGGCGCGGCGGCGGCGCCGTTGAGCGCCTGGACGATGACGGCCGGATCCCGCGTGTGGGCCAGCGCTTCGGATTGGGTTTCATCACCCAGCACGCCGGTGAGGTTGGCGAGCACCTGGAGGTGTTCGTCGGACTTCGCCGCGATGCCCACCACGATGCGCGCGGAACCCTCCGGGCTCCACGGGACGCCGGCGGGAAACTGCACCACGACGACGCCCGTCTGGCGCACGTGGTCCCGCGCTTCAGGCAGACCGTGGGGAATCGCGATGCCGTGGCCCAGGTACGTCGCGGACACCTGTTCGCGCTTGAGCATGCTGTCGATGTAGCCGGGCGCGATGAAGCCCGACTCCACCATCACCTGCCCGACCATGCGGATGGCCTCCGCCTTGTTGGCGGCGGAGCGTCCCAGTCGGACCTGCGAGGGTGTCAACGTCAGCATCGGGGCTCCTTGGCGACCGCGGGGGACGACGGTGCATCCTGCCCCGGGATACCACCTCCGCCGGTTGAGTCCCCCAGGTCCCGTCTTCCCGGTAACAGCCCGCCGCAGGGAAAATCCGTGGAAGTCCGTGCGCCCGCCCGCACCGCGAGCATGGGCCCGCCCGCCAGCCAACGTCTCGCGTCCGAGGGCGTGACGGCAGGTGGGAGGGTGTTAAGGAGGAGGCCGTCATGCCTGACAGCGTCCTGGACTTCTACGAAGGGCTGGCCGAGGAGTACCACCTGCTCTTCGCGGACTGGGAGCAGTCGGTGGAGCGGCAGGGCGCGGTGCTGGACGCACTCCTGCGCCGTTCAGGCGCGCCGCCTCCGCGCCGGGTGTTGGACTGCGCGTGCGGCATCGGCACGCAGGCGCTGGGGCTTGCGGCGCGAGGCTTCGGGGTGCACGCCACGGACCTGAGTCCGTCCGCGGTGGCCCGCGCGGAGCGGGAAGCGCGCGCCATGCACGTGAGCATCACCACGGGCGTGGCGGACATGCGGATGCTGGACTGGCAGGTGCCGGACACGTTCGACGTGGTGATGGCGTGCGACAACGCGCTCGCGCACCTGCTGGAGGACTCGGACCTGCAGGACGCGGCGAACGCGATGGCGTCACGCCTGGTGCCCGGTGGACTGCTGGTGGCGAGCCTGCGGGACAACGCCGCGCTGCTGGAGAAGCGGCCGCGCTTCACGGCGGAGCGCGTGCTGGACACGCCGCTGGGCCGCCGCGTCCTCTTCCAGGTCTGGGATTGGGCGGTGGACGACCGGCAGTACACGGTGCGCCAGTTCATCCTGCGCCAGGAGTCCGGCATCTGGCACACCACCGAGCACACCGGCATCTACCGGCTGCTGGAGCGTCTGGAATTGGAGCGCGCGCTCACGCAGGCGGGGCTGGTGGATCCGCGCTGGTACTCGCCGGAGGAGAGCGGCTTCTACCAGCCGCTCATCACCGTTCGGAAACCCTGAGCCACCAGGACTCCAGCTCCAGGCGCACGAAGGGCAGGGCGTGGTGGCGCACGGTGGCGGCGGCCTTGAACAGCACCTGGGCCTGTCGCGCCCGGGTGCGCAGCGTGTCGAGCGACACGGGGAGTCGCGTCGGGTGCAGCGGTCCCACCCAGACCAGCGCCACCAGGAGCTGGAGCGCCACCAGCCACCCCAGTGTGTCCCGCAGCACCGGGAGCCACCGCTGTCCGTCACGCTCTGTCCATCCGCTCGGCGTTCTGTCCACGGCACCCTCTTGGCGACAGTTGTAGTCACGAAGGGATATGCCATGACTACAGTAGTAGTCAAGACGATGGGTGGGGCTTGCGCGGGGCAAGGGTCCAGACGTCTTCCTCCGGGCAAGAGACGTTTCGTGGGCGAACGGGCTGTGGACGCAGGACGGATCCGCGTCCACCCGGCCTGCGGGGCTCCAGCGGCGGACGGGTGCATGGCTTGCTGCCGGGGCGGCGACTCGAAGAGACTCGCCGCCATGGCGAAACCCCTGGATGGAGGCAGCAGGCTCGTCCTGTGGATCGTGATCCTCTTCTGCGGCGGGATGGGTTCGCTCCTCCTTTCGATTTCCGTGGGGCAGCTGCGGGACACGCACTCCTTCCTCAAGCACGCCGTCAAGGTGGAGGCGATCTGCAGTGCGTCGGTGGCGAGTTACTGCGTGCAGGAGATCCGGAGTCGTTCGGGGGGCGTCACCCGCATCCAGAAGTACGACTGCTATACGCCCGAGGTGCGCTACGTCCTTCATGGACAGACCTTCACGCGCAAGATGCACGACATGAAATCCCCCGACCGCATCGAGGTGGGGGCGCCGGTGGCCCTGCGGGTGCACGACAGGGGATACCGGCACGACGTGCGGCCCGTGTCCGGGTTCATGGACCTGTGGGGCTTTTCATTGATCTGGCTGGCCCTCGCCCTGGCCATGCTCCTGGTGGCCGTCCTCGGCGTGGGGAGCGAGCTGCGAAGGGCCTTCACGGCGCTGCGGACGCCTTCACCGGGGTGAGGGGTCAGGCGCGCTTCACGTCCGCGGGGGCGTTGGGATGGCGCGCGAGCATCGCGCGGAGCTGTGGCTGACGGCGCACCAGCTCCTGCTTGAGCAGGTGCGCGATGAGCACGGGCGGCGCGGCGCTCCAGCGCGCCAGGTTCTGCACGAGCAGCGGTGAGCGGTACGTGCGGCCGCACAGCAGCGACGCCGTCTTGCCGTCCACCGGCATCCCCACGAGCGCCCCCAGCGCGCGGCCCTCCGTGTTGAGGATGAGCTCCACCTTCTCCTCGGAGGGGCCGGTGGCGAAGCGCTGGCGCAAGAGTTCGCGCGCGGTGCGGCGGGTGGACTCCGGCACGTCGCGGTCCACGGTGAGCTTGTGGTGTTCCATCAGCCGGCGCAGCGCCCACATGCGGCGGAAGAGGGCCGCCGGAAGCTGCGGGTTGCGCACGAGGAAGCGGCGCACGCCGGTGTCCGCCGCGAAGGCGGCTCGGGCCACCAGCGCTTCCAGGCCCACGGGGTTGCGGTGGTGCCGGGCGATGAGGCGCGCGTGCGCGAGGCCCACGCGCGGGTTCTCCAGGGCGGCCTTGATGACGGCGGGCACCGGGTCGAAACACAGCGCGGACAGCTCCGGGTCCGCCGCACCGTGCGCCATCGCGACCCGCTGGTCCTCGGGCAGCGCGTGCAGGCGCGTCTCGAAGAGCTTGCGGTAGTTGCCCAGCACGGCCTCGGGGACTTCTTCCTCGGGCGCGGCTTCGTCGTCACCGGCATCGGAGGCTTCCGCGTCCGGAAGCGGCTCCGTGTCGTGGACGTCCAGCGAAGGCTCGGGAGCAGGCTCCTGGCGCACGGTGTTCACGGGCGCCGCCACGGTGTCCGCGCCCGGCAACAGCGCGCCCTGTGCCACGAGCCGCGCGAGGATGTCCTGGAGCCGTTCCTGCGGCAGCCCCGTGAGCGCGGGCAGGTCCCGGGCCCGCGTGTGCCCGTCCAGGCGCGACAGCACGAAGCCCTCCTCCGCGTTCAGGGGAAGGCGCCGCAGGTCCACCGTGGGGTTCAGCTTGGGCGTCCAGTCGTTCATGCGCGGCCCCGAGTCTTTCACGACACGCGCACCCCGCGCTGCTCCGAGCCGGAGCCGGCCCCTTGGGCTGTCGACACCGGATTGTTCTGGAGCCGGCCGAAAACGACGGGCTGCGTCGAGGCCTGCCCGGCTGCCTTCCAGCCAACGGGTCCGCTCGGGTTGCCGGGACCCGAGGGCCGACCGGTGTCGGTGCGGGCATCCTGATTGCCGGTGTGGGTTGACGGGAGGCCAGGGTCTGGACACAACTTCACTTCATGTCCGACCGCATCCAGACCTATGCCGAGTTCTGGCCGTTCTACCTGCGCGAGCATTCGCTGCCGTCGACACGCTGGCTGCACTTCTCCGGGACCAGCCTGGGCGTGTGCCTGGGCGTGACGGCCGCCGTCACCGGGCGGGGGGCGCTGATTCCCGCCGCGCTGGTGGCCGCCTACGGCTTCGCGTGGTTCAGCCACTTCAAGATCGAGAACAACCGTCCGGCGAGCTTCAAGTACCCGCTCTGGTCGTTCATCTCCGACCTCCGCATGGCGGGGTTGATGGCCGTGGGCCAGCTCGCGCCGCACCTGGAGCGTGCCTGGGCGGGCCGTCAGGTTCCCGTCCCGGTGGCTTCGGCCCAGGCCGAGGTCCGGTAGTCCGGAGCGTCGTTTCAATTTTCGCCCGCGCAGCGCGGAATGGGGTTCGCGTGTCGAACCGGCATGCGCCCCCGGTGAGGGCTTTGCCCGGACTTCGATGGGCCGTGCCCTCGCGCCCTTCGCTCCAATGGAAGAATGATGCGAACTCAGTCTTCCTCGAAGGTGGGCTCTTGCTCCATTGGGATGGTGGTCAACCCAATCGCCTCCGGGGAGAATCCTTCCAATTCGTCTCTTCGAACGACTCCGATGACTTGTGCTGCGAAGTGGATGCGATCCGTCTTGCGGATCTCGAAATGACCGCGGTCGCCCCAGTTCGTGTCCGGGTTGTCCGCGGAGATATCTCCGCGCCATGCCCCGTCGGGGCGGGTGGAAATCCTGACGCGTTTCATGGTGTACGATTTTTGATCGATGTAATCGTTCGCAGCCAACACGTAGATGCCATCATTCTCAAGGAGGCTTGGAAGCGCGGCATTGAAGGGGATGTCGGTCGAGTGCACAGACTCCAGGAAGACTTTGTTGAGGAACTTGAGCGCGACGATGTCGTTGTCGTGCAGGGTGTCCGCCATGGATGAGCCCGTGACGATGGCGAATGCATCGATTTTCGTCCCTTCCAGTTGCTGAAAGGGTGAATCGGAGTCTGGACGTATCGCGAAATTCGGCCCTGCGGCGATGCGGAACAGTTGTTCCACGCGCTGTGCAGACTGGATGACCTGGGACGGAACCTTGAACTCCTTGAGTTTTCCCCGGAGATTTCGACGGCTGGGCCTTTGGACTTGCGGAGCGGTCGTGTTCTCAGTGGTTGGAGGCACGGCGTCCGGCTTCAGGTCCGAGACAGATTTCCCGAGTGCGAATTCGAAGAATTCGATGAGTCGCGCATTGAGTTGAGGAGCCTCATTGATGGTCTTCGTGGCGAGCCAGGGCTTGTCGCTCCGCCAGGATTTGCCGAAGATGAACTGCTCGAAGTTCGGGTCGTGCGGCAGGCTCTTGTCATTTTCCGACAAGAGGTTCTCGATCTGGGAGTTGGCCTGGTTGGCCTGGGCTCCCGCGTCCAGGTCGTAGATGACGCGATAGTTGATGTCGAAAGCGCTGAGCACCTTCTGGAAGGCAGGGATGGTCCATTTGCCACGGCAGTTGATGAGGGTGACCGTGCGTCTGGCCATGAGGTATTTGGACCAGCTGATATTCCCTTCCTTTTCGAGCCGTCTGGCGACCGCTTCGACTGCGGCGATTTCACAGTCTCCTTCGACAAGGCAGACCTGTTCCGAGAAAAATGCTTCGTTGACGGCGGGATCGAAGCTCAGAAGCATTCGGAGCCGCGCCCGCTGCTCCTTGTCGGTGGCGGTCTGGTCGAACACGTCACGGGTTCGTTGTTTGGCGACCGGAGCCGCCGCCTTCTTCCTCAAGATGACAATGCCGTCGTGACGGTCGGCGAGGTCCAGGAAGACCGGGGAGTGCGTTGTGCAGATGACCTGACCGATGCCGCTTCGGGAGATTTTCAGCAGCGTGTCGCGCATCCTTCGGCACATGGCAGGGTGCAAATAGATTTCCGGCTCTTCGATCAGGAACAACATGGGGTGCTGCTCACGTGCAGTGCTTTTCCTGAGCTGTTCGGCGTACATCTGGAGAAGCGCCAGCACGATGGAGCGTTGTGCTCCGTGGCCTTGATTGTCCGGTGTCGTGGACAGGCCCCCATCCAGGACCCTGAACTCGGTGCTGCTCGCGAGATCCGACATCACATCGGGAGCGCTGAACTTGAGCTCAGCGCCAATGTTGATGAGTTCCTTGAACTTCGCTGTGATCTGCTCCTCGATGGAGGTCACGATCCGGTGTTTTCCCTCCGTAGCGAAAAGATCCTGGAGTTCTATTGCTGCGGCTCTGAACCGGATGACCCTCTCGTGGCTTGCGAGTTGCTGCTCAAAGAGGGAGTTCACGATTTTGCGAATCGAGGATTGTTTCATGCCCACGTCTGCTTCTTCGCTGGTTTCACGAAGCGCTGGAACGTAGATGATGCTGGGCAGGATGGCTTCGAGATGCGATGCGCTGCTTCCCGGGTGGGCTGCCCACGGTTCTTGCGGATGGGTCTCAAGCAGGGGTGAGTTGAGCTGCCTCGCCGCCTTGATGAGCACGCCAATTGGCGGTCTAGGGGTAGAATTCTCCTGGGCGACGAGTTCGGCGATGGGCTTCCATCGCTCGTCTGCTTCAAGAAGGGTTTTGAGGGTCTTCTTGCCAGTCCACCCCGTGAGATGATCCGTGGGTGGGCGGTTGGGGTTGTATGATGAGTTCTCAGAGGCAGTTCCAACCGTTCTCCAGCTCCGCTTGAGTCGATACTTTTCCCGCCCGTCTTCCATGAAGATGTTTTCCTGGAGAACGGGTGAAGCGCGGTCGCTCTCATTGAACTGGTCGAAATCCAGTTCAATCTCAATAGGACCATTGCTTGGTTCGTTGCCCGGAAACTGCACCTGCGCTGATTTCGACGTGGCGGTACATGCGAAGCGGATGGCTTCGAGGACGGATGATTTTCCTGCGTTGTTCTCCCCGACAATGGAAAGGAAGTCGGCAGAGCCCTGTCGATGCTCATCCTTCTGGGGGATTCGCAGTTCGATCATCTTGATGGACTTGAAGTTCTTGATGACCACCCGGTCCAGTCTCATGGAGTTGCCCTTTGGTATTGCGGAGAGCCTGAGCTCCCTTGCGAGGGCTCCAGGTGCTTGGCCGTGCGGACGACGTCTGCCCGTGACCTTCTCTGCAATGCCAGAGGTTACCCATGGCCTCCGAGGAGGCCATACCCCATGAGGGGGATGGCGGGATGGAGGCGTACAACCTGCTGGAGCAAGAGGACAAGGTCGCGGCCGTCCTCAGGCCGCCATCAGTACCGCTTGGGGCGTGCCATCCTGGCCCACTCGGAATTGCCCGCGCGGCCCGCTGGGGTGGCCCCTGCACTGGCTCCGATTGAACAGGCGGCGTGGTACCTTGCGGCATCGACTCTTCGTCACTCTCCCGCCTGGGGGAGCGCGCAAAAGGACCGGCCTTGTCGCCAGTTCGTCTCCTGATCCTCTTCCTCTTCGCTGTGCTTCTTCCCTCCGCTGCACGCGCCACCAACGTGTCCGGGCCGCTCTCCGTCGACACGACGTGGACGAGCGCGGGCAACCCCTGGGTGATCACGGGGGACGTGACCATCATTTCCGGCCGGACGCTGACGATCCAGCCCGGGGTCCAGGTCACCTTCGCCGCGAGTGATAGCTCGGGCTCGGGCGCGGATGCGTCCCGGACCGAGCTGATCGTCAACGGCACGCTGAGCGTCCAGGGCTCCAGCACCTCACCCGTCACCCTCACCGCCACGGGCGCCTACGGCGTGCGCGTCCTGGGCACCGGCTCCGCCTTCTTCGACTCCACCACGATCAACGCCGGGCGCTTCGGCGTGGTCAGCGCCGGCTGGACCACCCTTCGCTCCTCCACCATCCAGGGCGCCGCCACCCAGTGTCTGCTCGTGAGTTCAGGCACCCTGTCCTTCGAGACGGGCACCCTGCGCAACTGCGCTCAGGCGCTGGTCGCCAACGGCGGCACCACGTCCCTGCGCGACAGCCTGGTGCACGCCAGCGGTGCCACCAACCAGTTTGCCCTCGACGTGTTCGCCTCGGCCCAACTGGTCCACAACACCTTCACGGGCAACCTCCACGGCGCCCTCCGCATCAACATCTTCTCGGGGACCGTCAACGTCTCCGACAACATCATCACCTCCAACACCTACCATGGCGTCTACTTCGCCAACGCCCTCAACCCCACGCGCACGGTCCAGTACAACAACGTCTGGGGCCACAGCACCTACGACTACAGCCCCGCGACCGTCACTCCAGGTCCTGGCAGCATCTCCGCCAACCCGCTCTTCGTCGGCGCGCCTGACTTCCGCCTCACCGAATACTCTCCGGCACGTTTCGCCGCTTCGGATGGTGGCGACCTGGGGGCCTTCGCCCATGCGGGCCATCCCAGCCCCACGCTTCAGGGCGTCCTCTTCTCCAACAAGACGCTCTCCGGTGCCAACACGCTGGCGGGTGACCTGACCGTTCGCCCCGGTGTCACCCTCACCCTGGCACCCGGCGCTTCGCTCACCTTCGCCACCACGGATGGCCTTGGCTCGGGGATCGACAAGGGCAAGACCGAGCTGATTGTCGACGGCACCCTCGTCGCCCAGGGCACCCCAGAGGCTCCGGTCACCCTCACCGCCACCGGCGCCTATGGCGTGCGCGTGCTGAGCGGCTCCGCCACCTTCGATTCCACCACCCTCCAGGCCGGCCTCTACGGCGTCGTCAGCAACGGCTCCTCCACCTTCACCCGCTCCACCCTTCAAGGGGCTTCCAGCACCTGCTTGATTGTCACGGGAGGCGCCACCTCCTTCAGCCACGGCACCCTGCAGAACTGCGCTCAAGCCCTCATCACCAGCGGCGGCACCACGGAGCTTCGCTACAGCCTGGTTCGCACCAGCGGCTCAAGCGCCTTGTCCCAGTACGCCATCTACCTGCAAGGCTCGGCCCGGCTCGTCCACAACACCCTCACGGGCAACCCGTTCGGCGGCGTCCAGCTCGCCAGCTTCGCGGGAACCGCCGAACTCTCCGACAACGTCATTGCCTCCAACGGCCTCTACGGCATCACCGCGGTAGGCTCCACGTTCCCCACTCGCACCGTCCAGTACAACGACGTCTGGGGCCACAGCACCCGTGACGTCAGCACCAACATCACACTGGGCCCCGGCGGCATCTCCGCCAACCCGCTCTTCGTCAGCGCCTCGGACTTCCATCCCACGGAGAACTCTCCGGCCCGTCTGGCCGCCTCGGATGGTACCGACATGGGCGCCTTCGCCTACGCGGGGGCCCCCACGCCTTCACTCCAGGGCGTCCTCGTCTCCGACAGGCTCCTGACTGGCGCCAACACCCTCGCGGGCGATTTGACCGTCCGCCCGGGCGTCACGCTCACGCTGGCGCCAGGGGCCTCGCTCACCTTCGCCGCCACCGACGGCCTGCGCTCCGGTGTGGACACCGCGAAGGTCGAACTCATCGTCGACGGCACCTTCGCCGCCCAAGGCACCCCAGAGGCTCCGGTCACCCTCACCGCCACGGGCGCCTACGGCGTGCGCGTCCAGGGCTCCGCCACCTTCGACTCCGCGACCCTCAACGCCGGTCTCTACGGCGTCGTCAGCTCCGGCGCCTCCGTCATCGAACGCACCACCGTCCAGGGTGCCTCCACCGAGTGTCTGCGCGTCACGGGCGGCGCCACCCACTTCAGCCATGGCACCCTGAGGAACTGCACGCAGGCGCTCGCCGCCACGGGCGGCACCACCACGCTCGGCTACAGCCTGGTGCACGCGAGCGGCTCCAGTGCGGGGTCCAAGCACGCCATCGCCCTGAGTGCCTCGGCCGCCCTGGTTCACAACACCCTCACCGGCAACAGCTTCGGCGCTGTCCAGGTCGCCAGCTTCGCGGGCACCGTCGAGGTCTACGACAACCTCGTGGTGTCCAATGGCAGCCAAGGCATCAGCTTCGCCAACACCACCACCCCCACGCGCTCCGTCCACCACAACGACGTCTGGGATCACACCACCAACTACTCCACCGCCTCCACCATCACCCCGGGCCCCGGCAGCATCTCCGCCAACCCGCTCTTCGTCAGCGCCTCGGACTTCCATCCCACGGAGAACTCTCCGGCCCGTCTGGCCGCCTCGGATGGCACCGACATGGGCGCCTTCGCCTACGCGGGGGCCCCCACGCCTTCACTCCAGGGCGTCCTCGTCTCCGACAGGCTCCTGACTGGCGCCAACACCCTCGCGGGCGATTTGACCGTCCGCCCGGGCGTCACGCTCACGCTGGCGCCAGGGGCCTCGCTCACCTTCGCCGCCACCGACGGCCTGCGCTCCGGTGTGGACACCGCGAAGGTCGAGCTCATCGTCGACGGCACCTTCGCCGCCCAAGGCACCCCAGAGGCTCCGGTCACCCTCACCGCCACGGGCGCCTACGGCGTGCGCGTCCAGGGCTCCGCCACCTTCGACTCCGCGACCCTCAACGCCGGTCTCTACGGCGTCGTCAGCTCCGGCGCCTCCGTCATCGAGCGCACCACCGTCCAGGGTGCCTCCACCGAGTGTCTGCGCGTCACGGGCGGCACCACCCGCTTCAGCCAGGGCACCCTGCGCAGTTGCCTCCAGGCCCTCGTCACCACCGGCGGTACCACCGAGCTCCACTCCAGCCTGGTGCACGCGAGCGGCGCCGAATCCGGCTCCCGGTACGCCATGGTCCTGGGCGCTCCGGCCACCCTGGTTCACAACACGGTGACCGGCAACGCCTACGGCGGCATCTCCATCAAGAGCTTCACCGGCACCGTCGACCTCCATGACAACATCGTCGCACTCAACAGTCGCTTCGGCGTCTTCCTCGAGAACACCAACACGCCCACGCGCGTCTTCCACCACAACAACACCTGGGGTCACTCCATCAGTGACTTCGGCTCCTCAGACCTGGGGCCCGGCGGTATCTCCGCCAACCCGCTCCTCGTCAGTGCCTCGGACTTCCACCCCACGGAGAACTCTCCGGCCCGTCTGGCCGCCTCGGATGGCACCGACATGGGCGCCTTCGCCTACGCGGGGGCCCCCACGCCGTCGCTCCAGGGCGTCCTCTTCTCCGACAGGCTCCTGACTGGCGCCAACACCCTCGCGGGCGATCTGACCGTCCGCCCGGGCGTCACGCTCACCCTGGCGCCAGGGGCCTCGCTCACCTTCGCCGCCACCGACGGCCTGCGCTCGGGCGTGGACCGCGCGAGGGTCGAGCTCATCGTCGACGGCACCTTCGCCGCCCAGGGGACCCAGGACGCGCCGGTCACCCTCACCGCCACGGGCGCCTACGGCGTGCGTGTCCAGGGCTCCGCCACCCTCGACTTCACCACCCTCCACGCCGGCCTCTACGGCGCTGCCAGTACCGGTGCCACCACCTTCCGCAACTCCACCCTCCAAGGGGCCTCCACCCAGTGCCTGTTGGTCACGGGCGGCACCACCCGCTTCATCCAGGGCACCTTGCAGAACTGCCGCCAGGCGATCTGGACCACGAGCGGCACCATCGAGCTTCGCTACAGCCTGGTTCGCAGCAGCGGCGCACCGGGGAACGGCGTCTACGCCATGGAAGTGAGAGGGGGAGGTTCAGCCCACGTCGTCCACAACACGATCGTCGACAACCTCTACGAAGCCCTCAACGTCCGCGACGACGCCGGCTCCATCAGCATCTACGACAACATCATCACCTCCAGCGGTCATCGGCCCTTCTACTCCGCCATCACCCCTCCCGGCGCCATCCACCACAACGACGTGTGGAGCAACGGCGTCGTCTGGGCCCCCAGTGCCCCCTTGGGGCTCGGGGGGATCTCCGCCAATCCGCTCTTCGTGAGCGCTTCGGACTTCCGCCTCACCGCGTACTCGCCGGCCCGCCTGGCCGCGTCGGATGGCACCGACATGGGCGCCTTCCCCTATGCGGGCCACCCCAGCCCCGGCCTCCTGGGAGCCCTCGTCTCGGACCTGACCCTCACCGGCGCCAACACCCTCGCGGGCGATCTGACCGTCCGCCCGGGTGTCACCCTCACGCTGGCGCCAGGGGCCTCGCTCACCTTCGCGGCCACCGACGCGCTCGGGGCCGGCACGGACACGAAGAAGATCGAACTCTTCATCGACGGACACCTGGAAGCCCAGGGCACTTCCGCCTCCCCCGTCACCCTCACCGCCACCGGCGCCCGCGGCGTGTACGTCCGGGGCTCCGCCACCTTCGACTTCGCCACCCTCAACGCGGGCATCGTCGGCGTCCACAGTACGGGGGAGTCGACCTTCCACCGCACCACCATCCAGGGTGACACCGCGCAGTGCCTGGTCGTCTATGGCGGGACCACGACCTTCAGCCATGGCACCCTGCGCAACTGCGCTCAAGCCCTCCAGTCTGTCTTCAACACCATCACCCGGCTCGAGCACAGTCTGGTGCGAGCCAACGGTCTTCCCGCCCCGACCACCTACGCCATCGCGCTGGGCGGCCAGTCCTCCCTGCTCCACAACACCATCACGGGCAACGGGATGGGCGTCAACGTGTATCCCTTCAACGGAGACGTCACCCTCTCCGACAACATCATCACCTCCAACGGCGAGTATGGCCTTGTCTTCTCGCATCCGAGCGGCCCCAACCGCTCCGTCATCCACAACAACGTCTGGGGCCACGGCACCGCCAATTACCTCAACGTCACGCCCGGTCCCGGCAGCCTCTCCGCCGACCCGCTTTTCGTGGGAGCTACCGACTTCTCGCTTCAGGCCACGTCGCCGTGCCGCAACGCCGCCTCCGATGGCTCGGACATGGGAGCCTTCCCGTATGTCCGGCCGCTGGCGGCGTATGTCGTCGTGACGCCCTCGGCGCCCTCCCTGGTCGTCCAGGGCACGCAAGCCTTCACCGCGATGGCCTATGACGCCTCCAACCACCCGCTGCCCGATGCGGCGATCACCTGGTCCGCTCACGGCGCGGCGGGCACCATCGACGCGAGCGGCCTGTTCACGGCGAGCTGCACGGCGGGCACCCATCCGGGTGCGGTCACCGCGACGGTGGATGGCCAGTCCGCGTCCGCGACGGTGACGCTCACCCCGGGCCCGGCGGCGATGGTCATGCTCGCTCCGGCGACGACGACCCTGTCCGTCAACGACACACAGCAGTTCACCGCCAATGTCCGGGATGGCTGCGACAACCCGCTGCCCCTGGCGCCGGTCTCCTGGCTCGTGACCGACGGCGGTGGGGACATCGGTCCGGACGGCGTGTTCACGGCGGGCACCGTCGCGGGAACCTTCACCCAGACGATCACGGCCCTGAGCGGTGCGCTGTCCGCGACAGCGAGCGTCACGGTGAACCCAGGACCGACCCAGACCGTGCAGGTGACCCCTGCGTCCACGGCCCTGCGGGTGCGTGGGGCTCAGCGGTTCACCGCCACCGCGACCGATTCCTGGGGCAATACCGTGCCCGGAACAACGGCCTGGTCGGTCGGCTCGACGGCCGTGGGCAGCATCGACGCCGAAGGCCTGTTCACGGCCAGCGGCAGGGCGGGCGCATACCCTGGCGCGGTGACGGCGCGGTTCGACGCCATGAGCGGCTCCGCCGATGTGACGCTCGCCCCCGGTGACGTGACGCGAATCGTGGTGACTCCCGCGCTCGCCCAACTGGGACCTCGCAACGAGCAGCCGTTCAGCGCGAAGGGAGAGGACGCCGAGGGCAATGAGGTCTCCATCGCGCCCGTCTGGTCGGTCCTGCGCGGCGCCGGTAGCATCACCCCGGAGGGCCGCTTCACCGCGACCTCCGTGCCTGGCACCTACCCGGCGAGTGTCCTCGCCACGGCCCACGGCCTCGCGGGCTCGGGCTCGGTCGTCGTGGCGCCAGGCGCCCTTCACCGCGTGGTCATCTCACCCCAGAACCCGACGGTGGTCATCCAGGGGAGAATCACCTTCAGCGCGAAGGCTTATGACGCGTTCGACAACGAGCTTCCGCTCACTGCCACCTGGGAGGCTGTCAACGGCGGCGGCACCCTCGACGCATCGGGGGTCTTCACCGCTGGCCTCCACAGCGGAACGTTCTCCAACACCGTCCGGGTCACGGCCGACGGTCAGAGTGCCAGCACCTCCGTCACCGTCTCCACCGACTCCGACGACGATGGCATGGCCGACGAGTGGGAGCTTGCCCATGGGTTCGACCCGAACTCACCGGGTGACGCCTCGCTCGACGCGGACGACGACGCGCTCTCCAATGTCGCCGAGTTCGAGGCGGGCTCCGACCCCCACGACGCCGACACGGATGATGATGGCGTGCTCGATGGTCACGAGCTGGCTCCCACGGAGGACTCGGACGGTGACGGCCTGCCGAACGTGCGGGACCCGGACAGTGACGATGATGGGCTCTTCGATGGGACGGAGATGGCCGTCTCCTCGCCGCATGTGGGGACCGACGTCTCGAAGGAACAGTTCGTGGCGGACGCGGATCCGAGCACCCGCACGGATCCGCTCAACGCGGACACGGACGGGGACGGGCGCAAGGACGGCGAAGAGGACGCCAACCACGATGGCCGGCTCGATTCGAGCGAGACGGACCCGAACACGCCTGACACGTTCTGCGGCGCGCCCTCCGAGTGTGGCGACGGCGAGGTGTGCCAGGAGGGGGTCTGCGTGGACGCTCCTCCGGTTCCCGATGAAGTCATCGGCGAGGGCTGGGGCTGCGGTGGCTCAGGAACGAGCGCCTCGGTGATGAGCCTGCTGCTCCTCTCGCTCCTCGGGCTCGCGAATCCCCGGCGCAAGGGGAAGCGCTGACGCGTCCCTGCCTCAGTATTCGACCGCGATGCTCACCAGGGTCTCGTCCGTGACGCCGAAGTAGAAGGGCACGGGGATGGTGCCGGCCGGGCGCTGGTCGCCGGGCGCGCCGGGGGCTTCGGAGAGGTCGAAGCGGAGGTCCGTCACGCGCAGCGGCACGCGGGTGCCCTCGGGGACGGAGAACTCCAGGAGGATGCCTTCGGGCGGCGCGTCCCAGTACACCAGGGCCGTGCCCGTCTCACGATCGCGCGTGCGAGCGATGGCCTCCGGCTCCAGTCGGTGGCCGGCGATGGACAGGCCTCGCAGGGGCATGTGCGGGCCAAGCTGGATCTGGAGCTGGGTCGCCTGCCGGCGCGACGTCACCCGAAGCGCAAGCTGGCGCAGTCCGTCCCGGGTCTCGTCGCGCTCCACCCGCACTTCTGGCGCCGGCAGGGCCCGCATGGGCGCGGGAGCCACGCGGACGTCCTTGGGGAACAAGGGCAGGTAGTCGCCCATGCGGCGTGTCGTGGCCTCGCCGCCGAGGACCTGGGAGACCCAGGCGTCCGGCTCGTAGTCGCCGGAGAGCCAGTACGCCTCGTTGCTCGTGGCATCGACGACGTACGCGAGGCTGCTGGGGCGCGGGGTCTCCACGTCGAAGCGCTCCCGGACCACGCCCACGCCCAGCAGCACCACGGCCAGCGCGAAGGCTAGCGGCGCCACCGTCCGGCCCAGGCGCACGGGCTCCGCGACCGTCTGGGCCAGCAGCAGCGCCAGCCAGGGCGCGACCACCGCCGTCACCACCGCCACCAGGAAGAGCGTCAGGGCGACGTAGAAGTGGGGCACCTGCGGCACCCACAACAGCAGGCCGGGGATGGCGCTCGCGGCCAGCACCAGGCGCGTGCGCAAGGTCAGCGTCTCCCCCGGTTCGCGCCACCGCCACCCCAGGCCGAGCGCGCCGAAGACGACCGGCCAGGTGAACAGGTAGCTGAGTCCGCTCGCCACGAACGCGCTGACGAGTCCCAGCACCGTCCACGCGATGAGCGCGCCCGCCGCCAATTCCGCCCGCCGCACCTTGCGCAGGAAGAGGGCCTGGAAACCGGCCACCGTCGCGAGCGTCAGCGCCAGCAGCCCCACGATGAAGAGGCGGCCCTGGTAGGCGTCGCGCTGGGGCAGGGCACTCAAGCCCCCATCGATGCGCCGCACGAGCCACCACGCGGCTTGGATCACCGCCGCGCTCCCCGCCGTCGTCGCGAGCAGTGCGCCCACGCCCTTCAAGAGGCCGGTTGCTCGCAGCGCGCCCCGCCGCAGGCCCACGGCGATGGCGGCACCGCAGGCGAGGAGCGCCAGCAGCGCGAGGGGCACCGCCCAGGACGACGCATGGTGGACGAGGAAGGGCCCGACGTTGAAGTAGACGGCGCTCCCCATGGGGGCGGGCTCCAGCGGGTCCTGGCCCAGGTGGCGCGCGAGCGCGAGCATCATCTCGCCGTGATGCTGGAGGCTGTCCGGATCCAGGCGGGTGAGGTCGTCCAGGCGCGTGTGGTAGCGCATGAACCCGTCGATGAAGCCGAAGTTGAGGCCCGGCGTGCCCGCCTTCAGGAAGATGGAGAAGTCCGTCTCGTTGGGCAGCCGCCGGTAGGTCTCATCGAAGAGCGAGCTGGCCTGGACGGGGGCCCCCGAGCGCGCCAGCCGTTCGATGAGCCAGCGGCTGTCGGGACTCGGCTGGAACATCAGCGAGGGGCCGCGCGAGCCGCGGGCCTCGAAGTTGAGGACGACGGAGACCCGCTTCGCCAGCGGGTGCTGGAGCGTGAAGGCCCTGGCGCCCACGAGCCCCGTCTCCTCCGCGTCCATGAAGATGAAGAGGACGTCGTTGCGAAGCGGGGGACCGGTGCGCAGCGCGCGCAGCGTCTCGAGCATCGCCGCCACGCCAGCCCCGTCATCCGAGGCCCCGGGCGAGGTGGGGACGGAGTCGTAGTGGGCCACGATGGCGACGACCTTGCTTCCATCCACGCCCTTCAGATGGGCCAGGACGTTGTGGACCGTGGAGCCCGGGATGGTGCGGCCCGTGCCCAGCGTCGGGTTGATGGCGGAGGTCACCTGGACCTCCGGCGTCACCCCCGATTCGCGGAGGGTGCGCAGCAGGTACTCGCGCACGTCGCGGTGCGCCCGCGAGCCGACGGGGTGCGGGACCGCCGCGATGTGCTCCAGGTGCGCGCGGGCCCGCCCGGCGGAGAACACCTCCGCGGGCGCCGTGGCCGGCAGGGCCGTGGGCGCGGCGGCGAAGTGCAGGGCGAACGCGACGGTGAGCCCGACGAGGGCCACGGCCGACAGGGTGGCGAGGCGTGTGTTCAAGGGACCGCGACCCTACCGGGTTCCCTTGCTGCCCGCAGCGTGGGAGGGCGCGAACCCGATGACGGTGGATCCGCGCCGTGTCCCTGTCTCAAGCCGCGTGTTTCACGTCAGGCGCTGACGCCGACGCCAATCGGGCAGCTGACGCCCGTGCCCCCGACGCCGCAGTAGCCGCCCGGGTTCTTCTGCAGGTACTGCTGGTGGTAGTCCTCGGCGTAATAGAAGGCCGGCGCCGGCAGGATTTCCGTCGTGATGTCGCCCAGGCCCTTCGCGTTCAGCGCCGCCTGGAACGTGCGCTGCGTCTCCTCCGCGGCGCGCTTCTGGGCGTCGTTCGCGTAGTAGATGCCGGAGCGGTACTGGGTGCCCGCGTCGTTGCCCTGGCGCATGCCCTGCGTGGGGTCGTGGTTCTCCCAGAACACCTTCAGGAGCTGCGCGTAGGAGACCTTCTTCGGGTCGTACACCACGCGCACCACCTCGTTGTGGCCGGTGAGCCCCGAGCAGACCTCCTCGTACGTGGGGTTCGGCGTCAGCCCGCCCGCGTAGCCCACCGCCGTGGAGTACACCCCCGGCACCTGCCAGAACTTGCGCTCCACCCCCCAGAAACAGCCCATGCCGAAGACGGCCTCTTCAAAGCCCTCCGGCACCGGCCCCTTCAACGGGGTGCCCAGCACGGTGTGCTTCGGGGGAACCTGCATCTCCTGCGGACGGCCCGGCAGCGCCTCCTGGGGAGTGGGGAGCTTCAACTTCTTCGGGGACGTGAAGAACATGCTCTAGCTTTAGCCCCGGGC
>NZ_RAWI01000539.1 GCF_003612125.1 Corallococcus praedator | reverse complement strand
GGCGGACTGCGCGAACCCTGGTGGTGACGGCTGGGGTGGGGGGCTCCGGGTGGAAGGTCAGCGTGATGTCGACGCAGTCCGGTCCCCGCTTGCCGTTGAGCAGTTCGTCGAAGAGTGGGAAGTCGACCTCGGCCCCGAACCAGTAGCCGGGTTCCAACTTGAGGAGGTCTTCTTCACGGGGAGGCGGAGGGAATCGATCCGCCACCAGGAACTCCAGCGGTTGTGTCGTCGCGCAGTCGAGGACCGCGACAATGTCCAACGTGTTGTTCTCCAGGAGTCGCCGATCCAGCGTGATGGTCCCTTCTTCGGAGCCAATCAGGACGCGTCCGGCGAGAGTGGCACCGTCATATCGGGGGGATTGGAGTTCGAAGAGCGGACGCGCAGCGGATGTCGCTGCTGGAGGGGGAGGCGGTGGGACGACGCGACGGCAGGCGGGAACGAAGAGCAGCGACGCCGCAAGGAAGACAAAGGCCGAGTGGCTCATCTGCATCTGAGTTCTCCATGGTTGCCGGGGACGCCATGGCCATCGCCGTGTTGCCATCCGCAGGAATGCGCCAGCTCATGGACCATGGCTTGGGCTCGGCACTGCTCGGACAAGGGAAGTTCGCACCAATAGATCTCCGACTTGGGTTTGCGACAGGTCTGAGTGCCCTGGAAGACGAAGCCGCCGATAGCGCCCCTGCTTTTCTTTCCGTCATCCCGGCATTTTTGCTGAATGTAGTCACTGCACTTCACGAGCACTCCACTGCATTGGAGCTGGACGCATTCACGGAGGCAGGTGTCATCGATCTCTTCCGCAGCGGCGTGACAGTCCTCGACCGTGGGGGTGGCTCGGCACTGGGTGTGGCGCATGGGCGTGCGGGGTCGACTCGTGGTCGCGCATGCCGGAAGCAGCAACAGGGCAAGCCCGATGCTGGCGATTCGGTGGGGAGCCGGGGCTTGGCGCAAGGTGCGGTTCCGTCCTTGGGGGAAGGCCGTGAAGCGCTGGATCAAGGCGCTACATCTGCACGTCTGTTCCCGTGAATGGCGTGTTGGGGACGGTGTGAAACGTCAGGGATACCCACGAGGGCATGGAAGAACCCGTATTGCTGGGGATATAGGTTGCGTCCGTCCGGGTTGTAGTAGCGTGGATCAGAACGGGAGGGTTCTCCAAGTGCGCAACAGTCTTCGGTGGTTGGGGTCGCTGCTCGATCGCGTGGGCCTCAAGGAAGCAGTGGAAGAGGCGAGCGATTGGGTGCGGTACTACGCGCAGGGGAAGCCGCCCGCGAGTGAGCCGCAGCCGACCCGTGTTTCCCGTCCCATGCACTCCGAGCCGCCGCGTGCCTCCGTGCACGAGGTGATCGCGTCCATGCGGAACACCATGCCCGAGCGGCAGGTGGACGGGACGGTGGTGGAGATTCCGTTCGAGGGCCGGATGGAGCTGGTGCCCTCGGCCCTGCGCAAGCGGGCGCCCAAGGCGAAGAAGGCAGCGGGCAAGAAGACCGCCGCCAAGAAGGCTCCCGCGAAGAAGGCCGCCGCCAAGAAGGCTCCCGCGAGGAAGGCCGCCGCCAAGAAGGCTCCCGCGAGGAAGTCCGCGGCGCAGCCTGCGAGCGAGGACGCGGTGTCGGTGCTGGAGACGGCGCTGCGAGGCCATGCACGCCAGAAGGACCTGGTCTCCGCGGGCAAGGAGAAGGACCAGCTCCTGCGTTCGCTGATTCCGCTGTACCTGGCGCGGTCGCTGGACGTGGAGATCACGTCGGGCACCACGTCGCGCTTCTGGAGCGGGTTGGGCGTGACGTACGCCGCGCCGAACGCCGCCAAGGCGCTGCGCCTGCACGCCGGCTACGCGCAGGACACCAAGAAGGGCAAGGCCATCACGGCCAAGGGCGTCCGGTACGTGGAAGACGCCCTCGGTCAGGGCTGAGTCTGACGCACGGGATGTCGCGGCTCCGCTGCCCATACACTCGCGATCTGTTTCGCGTTTGTGCATGGGCAGCGACGGCTGCGGTGGCGTCGTGTGCAGCCCCAGAGAGACGGGCGGGCCTTGTCGAAGGCAGCCCTGACGCCAGCGGCATTGAGTGGCCAGAACACCTGCAGCCCATCGCGACCGTCTCCCCCGAGGGCAAGATCATTGAGCGGTATCAATACTCACCCTGAATGACGATGCATCCTGTTGGGAACGCGGGCTCGGCCAACTCTCAGGGACCTTCTTGGAGCAGTTCGGAGAGCCGTCGGATCTGGGGGCGATAGGCGAGCCCCAGGCGGTGCTGCAATTCGATCTCCACCTTCTCCAGGAGCCAGGGAAGGTGGGCCACGTCGGTCAGGTCTACGTAGGTCTCTTCGCCGCGTGCTGCCGCCTGCCGTAGGTAGCGCTCGTGCGCACCCTGGGCCGCTTCGGGATTGCGCCAGTGGCCCCGGAAGTCGACGTAGATCTGGCGCACGGTCTTCCCGAACTCAAGCGCGTCGATGCTGACGATGAGGTCCGCGCAGTCCTCGTTCGGCATCACGGCGCAGTCATTCAGGATGTCCTGGAGGACCGGAAGCAGAAGCTCCCGATGCCGGGCCCGCTTTCTTTCGTGGATGACGCTCATGGCTGAGGCGGCGTCAGTCTGCCTTTGCAGAACGTGAACCGGGAATGGGCAGGTTGTCTGTCTTCCGGTACGTGGCCACCACCGAGTACTTCGTGTCCACCGTGTGGTTGCGGCTCGCCGCGTGAAACAGCCGCGCGTGGAAGAGCAGCACATCTCCCGGGGACAGCCGCACGTACTGGGCATCCGCGATCAGCGCCGCGTTCTCCGGCAGCTCCGGCCGCAAGAACAGACGTTCGTCGTAGCGCTCCGGCGCGAAGGTCATCCGGTGCGTCCCAGGCAAGACTTTCAGCCCGCCGTTCTCCGGCGTCTCCTGGCCCAATGCCAACCACGTGGAGATCAACTCCGGCCGCGCGAAGGACCAGTAGCGCACGTCCTGGTGCCACCCCGTGTCCGACGAGTAGCGCGGCTGCTTGGTCATGACGCAGTTGTGGTGCGCCCGCGCCTGCACCACCGGCCCCTCCAGCAACTGACCCAGGGCCTCCAGCATCCGCGCGTCGTCGAACCAGGCCGCGAAGAGGGGCGAACGTTCGTGCGCGCGCAGCAGTCGGCGCACCGTCCGTCCGCCTTCCTCCGTCCGGCTGGCCGGGGAGCCCGGATAGGCCACGTCGGCCTCGTACTCCACCGGGCCTTCACCGGAGGCGAGCTGCTCCAGGATGGAGGCCCGCATCCGGGCGCAGGTCCCACCCTCCACGAAGGACGGCAGGACGAGATACCCATCGGCGGCGAAGCGCTGGCACTGCTCGGGACTCAGGACGGACATGGCGCCCGCTTCTTAATGGGGGCGCCGTCCGAGTGCACCTGTCCCGAGCCCAGCCTCACCCCAGCAGACGCGAATCATCCAGGTCGATTTCATCCTGGATGAGGTCCACGCCGTTCTGCCGGAACCGCCGCGCCGCCGCGCGCGTGCGCGGCCCGTGCCCATGGTCCAGGCACCACTGCGCGTGCTCGCTCAGGAGCGCCAGCTCCAGCGTGCGCCCCAGCGTCAGTGAGAACCGCCGTGCCCCGGCCTCCATCGTCGTCGGGTTCGCCATCGCGCTGGAGACCCAGACCCGCGCGTGCTCCAGCGCGTCGTGCGCCGTCTTCACGCACGGGCGCAGGCCCACGTCCGTCACCTTCGACAGCCGGCCCTCCACCTCGTGGAAGTACGCCTCCAGCGTGCCTTCCTTCGCCAGCGCGCGCAGCGCGTCCAGCGACAGCACGTTCGTCGTGCCCTCCCAGATGGACAGCACCTGCGCGTCCGCCTGGATGCGCGGCAGGCCCGTGTCCTCCACGTACCCCGCGCCTCCGAAGGACTCCGTCACCTCCGACGTCACGTGCACCACCTGCCGGCCCGTCGTCAGCTTCGCCAGCGGCGTCACCAGCCGCTGCAACAGCTGCTCCTGCTCCGTCGCCGTGCGCGTCTCCAGCTTGCCCAGCAGCTCCACGCCCCGGAACGCCAGCAGGAAGCCCGCCTGGAACTCCGCCTCCAGCCCCGCCAGCGTGTCCACGTGCAGCGGCTTCTCCGACAGCGGCGCGCCGAACTGCACCCGGCGCTTCGCGTAGTCGTGCGCCAGCGCCAGCGCGCGCCGCATGCTCCACGTCGCGCCCATCGCGTTCCAGGTGCGCGTCACGTTCAGCATCATCGCCATGTTGCGGATGCCGTCCGTCAGCCCCGCCACCGGCGTCGCGAGCGTCCCGTCCAGCGTCAGCTCCGCCGTGGGCACCTTGCGCGTCCCCAGCTTGTCCTTCAGCCGGTTGATCTGGATGTGATTGAGCTGGCCCGCCGCGTCCCGCGTCTCCACGAAGAAGAGCGCCAACCCCTTGCCGCCGGGGCCGTTGCCCTGGGGCCGCGCCAGCGTCAGCGCCATCTGCGCCGTGGTCGCGGACGTGAACCACTTCGTCCCATACAGCCGCCAGCCCTCGGGGGACTGGCGCGCCTCCGTCAGCGTCAGGCCCACGTCCGAGCCGCCCGTGCGCTCCGTCATCCACTGGCCCGACGTCCAGAACGTCGCCGGGTCGCGCGAGGTCAGGTGGGGCAGGGCGTGGTCGATGAGCTGCTGGTTGCCCAGCGACAACAGCGAACGCGCCGCGCCGTCCGTCATCGCCAGCGGACACGAATAGACATCCAGCGACGGCTGCACCAGGTAGTTCAGCGCGAACTGGTGCACGCGGCTGAGCGCGCCACTCTTCTGCTCATAGGCCACCGCGACCAGGCCCTTGCGCGCCGTCAGCGCCTCCGCCTCCTTCCACAGCGGCGTCACCTCGATGTGGTCAATGCGCTGGCCCCAGGGGTTCCACTGCGTCAGGACGGGCTCGTTCAGCCGGTCGCGGAGCTGGAACTCGTAGAAGTGCTTGCCGCCCAGCTCTCCCAGTTCGCGGAAGTCGTCGGTGATGGAGCGGCGAAGGTCCTCCGGCAGGGTCCGGGCGAGATAGCCCTGCAGGAACGCGTCGTCGTCGTACTGGTTGCCAAGTCCGGGGGGTGCCTGGAAGAAGCTCATGCCCCGAAGTTATCACCCCGCCACGGGCGGTGGGGTAGAGTGGCCTCCCCTCTGCCGGAGCCGTGATGACCGACTTCTTCCGCAGGCCCCCTCCTGGCGCGGGTCCGTCCTCCCAGGACGCCGAGCAGGACCCCAATCGCAGCGTCACCCCCCTGGAGACGCC
>NZ_RAWI01000538.1 GCF_003612125.1 Corallococcus praedator | reverse complement strand
ACCCCGCCCACCTGGAGGACAACGTGAAGGCGGGCCTGGGACGGCTGCCGGACGAGAAGACGCGCGCGAGGATGGTGAAGCTGCTGGACGCCTGAGGCGCGCGACTACAGGTCGGGCGAGGGCGTGTAGTGCAGCTCCCCGCCCGGCTCCAGCACCAGCCCGGTGCCGGGCTCGCCGGCCTCGTCGTCGCGCCCCACCTCCAGCACCTGCGCCTCCGCGTCCCACTGGCCCAGGTAGTACTCACCGCCCGCCACCATGCAGGCGCGCCCCTCCGACACCAGCGTCTCCACCACTTCCTTCTTGTCGCTGGTCATCCGCAAGAGCGTCCACGTCTTGCCATCCTCGCGGAAGCCCTTCACCAGGTCCGCCAGCTCCTCGTCGCGCGGCGTGCCCCCGGCCGTCTCCTCGCGCTTCCACGTGCGAGGCTCCTTCGCCGGCTGCGTCTTCTGCCACGCCCGCGCCAGCTCCAGCAGCTTCTGCTGGGCGGCGTCCTGGAGCGAGTGCATCGCGTCCGGCAATTCAATCTCCTCCAACGCCAGGAGCGCCGTCTCCAACTGCAGCGCCTTCAGGCTCCACTCGTTCCACGCGGTCTTCAGCATCCGTGTCGCTCCTGGCCGTCACACCGACCCTGAAGGGAAGGTGACGTCGCACGCCCCCTATCACACGCCCGCCTGCCCTGGCGCCGGCCAGCCTCGCTGTCGGTGTCCACCCTCTACCCGCTGCCTACCTTGAGCCCCCAGGGAGGCGAGCATGACAACGACGCAGAAGGATCCGCAGGACGTGGTGGCGCACCTGGGCAAGCTCATCCACGGCATCAAGGTCGCCATGATGACGACCGTGGACACCGACGGCAGCCTTCGCAGCCGGCCGATGTGGACCTACGACAAGGACTTCGACGGCGAGCTGTGGTTCTTCACCAATGACCACACCCACAAGGTGGACGAGGTGGAGAAGGACCACCACGTCAGCCTCGCGTATGCCGACCCCGCCAAGGACCGGTACGTGTCCGTCAGCGGCCGCTGCCATCTGATCCGCGACAAGGCCAAGGCGAAGGAGCTGTGGACCCCCGCCCTCAAGGCCTGGTTCCCCCAGGGACTGGACGATCCGAACCTCGCCCTGCTGCGCGTCAGCGTGGAGAAGGCCGAGTACTGGGACACCCCCAACAGCCGCATGGTCCAGCTCGTCGGCTTCGTGAAGGCCGTCCTGACCGGTGAAAAATACCACCCGGGTGACAACCAGAAGCTGGACCGCAACGCCCCTGGCCGCCGCAACTAGCGCCTACCTGCCGTTCCCGACTTCTCAAAATCCCGACATTCGTGTCAGGGAGTGAGTGAAGTCAGGACAGTTCCAGACCCTTGGCACATCCGCCCACCCGGCACCTCCGTACAGTAGGAGCGTGTCGTGGTGGGCGAGGCATTTGCCCCGCAGTTGCTGTTTCTCTGACAGCGCCGTTCGTCCTGGCTTGTGGAGGCAGGCCGGCCCGGGTCATGCAGCGGCCCGCCGCCGTGATACGAGCCCGATCAGCCGTCACATCACGTTGAAGTGACGAACGGTTTAGAGTATCAACCATCCGCTTTCGAGATTTTCCACCTTCCGTCCGGCGGTGTGCCGGCGCCGGCTGGAGGGACTGACCTCGGAGACGCTCATTGGGGCGGAGCGATTTCCCGCCTTTTGAAGGAATCAGGACGATGGAGAACAAGAACAAGGTCGCGAAGCCGGAGGGCAAGCTGGCGGTGCTCATCCCGGGCCTCGGCGCGGTGTCCACCACCTTGATGGCGGGTGTGGAGCTGGCGCGGCAGGGCAAGGGCGCCCCCATTGGCTCGCTCACGCAGATGGGCACGGCCCGTCTGGGCAAGCGCACCGACGGCCGGACGGTCAAGCTGAAGGACCTGGTGCCGCTCGCCACGCTGGAGGACGTCGTCTTCGGCGCCTGGGACATCATCAGCGAGGACGCCTACCAGGTGGCGCAGCGCTCGGGTGTGCTCAGCGACAAGCACATGGAGCAGGTGAAGCCCTTCCTCCAGGGCATCAAGCCCAAGCCGGGCGTGCATGATCCGGAGTTCGTGCGCCGTATCGCGGCCAACCACATCAAGGCCACGAAGACGCACCGCGAGAGCATCGAGGCCATCCGCCAGGACATCCGCGACTTCAAGAAGGAGCTCAACGCCACGCGCGCCGTGATGGTGGTGTGCAGCAGCGTGGAGACCTTCCGCCCCCTGCCGGAGGCGTTCCAGTCGCTGGCCAACTTCGAGAAGGCGCTGGATTCCAACAGCCCGGACGTGAACCCCACGGCGCTGTACACCTACGCGGCCATCAAGGAAGGCGTGCCGTTCGCCAACGCCACCCCCAACGCGAGCGTGGACACGCCCGCGCTGCAGGAGCTGGCGAAGCAGGAGAACGCGCCCATCGCGGGCCGTGACCTGAAGAGCGGCCAGACGATGATGAAGACCGTCATCGCGCCGGCGCTCAAGGCGCGCATGCTGGGCCTGGAGGGGTGGTTCTCCACCAACATCCTGGGCAACCGCGACGGCGAGGTGCTGGATGATCCCCAGGCCTTCAAGGCCAAGGAAGTGACCAAGTCGAGCGTGCTCGACACCATCCTGCAGCCGGACCTGTACCCGGAGCTGTACAACAAGTACTCGCACAAGGTGTCGATCCACTACTACCCGCCCCGCGGCGACGCGAAGGAGGGTTGGGACAACATCGACATCGTCGGGTGGCTGGGCTACCCGATGCAGATCAAGATCAACTTCCTCTGCCGCGACTCCATCCTGGCGGCGCCGCTGGTGCTGGACATCGCGCTGTTCCTGGACCTGGCCAAGCGGATGGAGTGGCGGGGCATCCAGGAGTGGATGTCCTTCTACTTCAAGAGCCCCATGGCCCACCCGGGTCTGCCGGTGGAGCACGACCTGTTCATCCAGCTGACGAAGCTGAAGAACACGTTGCGCGTCGTCGCGGGCGAAGAGCCCATCACCCACCTCGGGCTTGACTACTACGGGGATGACCTCCCGCTCGCCCGATAAGAACGACTCCGTGTTCAAGTGGCTCGTCACCGTCATGGCGGCGGGCCACTTCGCACTGGTGGTCCTCACCGGTCGTGTCCGGTGGGAACACGTCGCGGCGGATCTGCTGCTGGTGGTGCTGGCCTGGGCCGGCGCCGGCCCGCGGCGGTTCCTCCGGGGCGCGTTCCCGCTGTGGCTCACCGGGATGATCCTGGACAGCCAGGCGCTGTGGCTGGGCCTGCGCGGCACCATCCACACCGGGGACCTGTGGGCCCTGGAGAAGGCGCTGTTTCCGGCCCCGGGCGGGATGATCTGGCCCGAGTGGTGGTGGCACAACCCCAACACCCCGTTGGACCTCTTGTGTGGCTTCGCCTACGCGGCCTACCTCTACGAGGTCTTCATCGCGGCGCTGCTCTACTTCTTCTTCAAGCAGGACCGCCGCTTCGAATCGCTGTGCTGGGCGTTCTTCGTGGTGAACGCCATTGGCGTCGTCATCTACGTGCTCTACCCGGCGGCCCCGCCCTGGTACGTGCTCAAGTACGGGCCCGGTCCCGCCAACCTGGCGGCGCTGCCCAGCCCCGCGGGCACGGCGCGCTTCGATGCCTTCTTCGGCATCAGCTACTTCGCCAACTTCTACGCGCGCAATCCGAACGTGTTCGGGGCCATGCCCTCGCTGCACGCGGCCTACCCGCTGATGATGGTCCTGGTCCTCTGGTACAAGGGCACCGCGTGGCGGGTGGGGACCATCCTGTTCGCGCTGCTCGTCGCCTTTTCCGCCGTCTACCTCACGCACCACTACATCCTCGACGTGCTGGCGGGCTGCATCGCCGCGGTCGTGGCGTTCGTCGTCGTGAGGGCCGTCTTCGCTCGTCGGGACCAGGCGTCGCCGCAGGTGGCGTCCGTGTCCCTGCCGTCTGGAGGAAACACCCGTGCATGACAACGTCCTGGCCTTGCTGAGTGGAGACCTGTCCCCCTCGGCGCGCATCTGGACCGCGCTGGCGCCCGCGCTGTTCGCGGTCGCGTATTTCCTCGGCGGACTGCTGCTGTTCTGTATCCGCTGCGCCATCAAGGGCATCCCAAGGGACGCGGAGACGCTGACGCGCGGCAAGTCGATGCTGGTGGGCTTCTTCCTGCGCCACTACTTCTTCTGGGTCATCCAGCCGCTCTGGCGCCTGCTCCTGCGCTCGGGGCTGCCGGCCAACGCGCTGTCCATGCTGTCGGGCCTCTTGGGCGTGTCCTCCGGCGTGGCGGTGGCGGCGGGCCGCTTCGCGCTGGGCGGCTGGCTCTTCCTGATGGCGGGCGTGCTGGACGTGATGGACGGCCGGGTGGCGCGCACCCGCAAGGAGGCCAACCCCGCGGGCGCGGCGCTGGACTCCGTGTTGGATCGCTACGTGGACTCCGCGATGCTGATGGGCCTGGCCTGGTACTACCGGGACACGTGGGTGCTGCTGCCCGCGCTGGGGGCCCTGCTGGGTTCGTCGCTGGTGCCGTACGTGCGCGCCAAGGGTGAAGGCCTGGGCGTGAGCGTGCGCGACGGCGCGATGCAGCGGCTGGAGCGGGTGCTGTTCCTGGGCGTGGGCACGGCGCTGTCGCCCATCCTGGAGGCGCTGTTCTGGCCCACGGAGAAGCACCCCATGCACTGGCTGGCGGTGGTGGGGCTGGTGTTCGTCGCCATCCTGAGCAACGTCACGGCGGTGTCGCGCTTCCGCACGCTGGTGAAGGCGCTGGCGCCGAAGCGTCCCGTGCAGCCGCGCTCCGGCGTGGCGCTGTTCGGCTTCAACGCGGCGGCGGGCGCCATCGCCACGGCGGTGGACTTCGCCGCGGTGCTGGGCATGGTGGAGTGGGCGGGGCTGTCCCCGGTGCTGGCGACGGTGGTGGGCTGCGTGCTGGGCGGCGTGGTGAACTACTCCATCAACCGGGTCATCACCTTCCGCAGCCACGGCGCGGTGGCGCCGCAGCTGGCGCGCTACACGCTGGTGAGCGGCTCGAGCGCGCTGCTCAACGCGGGCGGCGTGGCGCTGCTCACGCTGCACCCGCAGCTGGCCTACACGCTGGGCTGGTGGCTGGTGCGCGGCGTCATCTACTTCGCCTGGAACCTGCCCCTGCAGCGCGACTACGTGTTCAACGACACGTCGTCGGACCCGCTCCTGGAGCAGCGGCCCCATGCGGCGTGAGTCGCGCTCGCGCGTCGGGGGGGCCCTGCGGCTGGGGGCCCTGCTGACG
>NZ_RAWI01000537.1 GCF_003612125.1 Corallococcus praedator | reverse complement strand
GGACAATGGTGATGGGGTGGAGGGGTCGGTTCGTCCTGTTGGCGTCGCTGGTCGCGGGGACGCTGGCGTGTCACGAAGAAGACCAGACGCGCGGGGTGCAGGCCACCGCGGTGCTGGACATGGAGGCGCTCGACTTCGGAGAGGTGCCGGTGGGCGAATGGCGTGAGCGCGAAGTGCGCATCCGCAACGTGGGCTACGTGCCGTTCTCCGCGCTGGAGGCGCTGGGGCTGGGCGACAATCCGTCCTATCAAGTGGAGCTGACCGAAGGCGGCGGCCGCGTGCCGCCGGGCGAGTCGCACGTGGTGAAGGTGCGCTTCCACCCGCTGGCCGAAGGCGCCGTGGAAGAGACGCTGCGCGTGACGACGGACGCCAACGTGGGCTCCACCCACCAGCTCCCCGTGCGCGGCCTGGGCACGCCCACGCCCATTGGCGTGTACCCGCCGGTGCTGGACTACGAGACGCTGGAAGTGGACAGCGACCGCGTGCTGGAGGTCACCGTCACCAACCCGGTGGACCTGCCCCTGACGCTGAAGGTCGCGGGCGACCAGGCGGATCCGTTCACGCCGGACACCATCACGGTGCCGCCCAACACCACCCAGGTCATCCGCACGAAGTACCTGCCGCGCGCGCTGGGGCAGATGGGCGCCCGCCTGGAAGTCGTCTCGTGCGAGACGTGCACCCCGTCCGTGGTGGACCTGAAGGGCAACTCCGTGGCGAGCGCCTTCGCGTTCGACCCGGCGCCGGTGCCCTTCGACGAAATCCCGGTGCACGAGCGCACCGAGTCCTTCACCCGGGCGCGCAACATCACCTGGCGCCCCGTCACCATCTCCACGCTGGCCACCAGCGACCGCGCCTTCTCGCCCCTGTCCAAGCCCGAGGGCTCCACGGTGCAGCCGGGCGAGGTGGTGGAGATGCGGATGGAGTTCGCCGCGCGCTTCTCCGGCCCCAACGTGGGCAACCTCACCGTGGCGTACGCGTCCGACAAGGCGCGTGAGGCGCGCGTGATGCTGGACGCTCGGGGTGGCCGGCCCACGCTGGCCGTGGCCCCGGTGGCGCTCGACTTCGGCGAGCTGCCGGTGGGCGGCAAGGTGGAGCAGGTCATCCGCATCACCAACGCCGGCACCAACGGCCCGCTCACCTTCACCGGCGTGCGCGCCGACGGCGACGCGGTGCAGTTCGCCGTGGCCACGCCCACGCGCGGCACGCAGAACTACCCGTGGAAGGGCGGCACGTGGCCCGCGCTGGAGGCCAACGGCCTCCAGATTGCCCCGGGCGACGACGCGCTGGAGCTGAAGGTCTACTTCGAGCCCAAGACGGAAGGGCCCTTCACCGCCACGCTCTACGTGCAGTCCAACGACCTGTTCACGCCCGAGCGCGCCATCACCCTCACGGGCCGCGCCCGTGCGAGCGGCCCCTGCGTGTATGAGCTGCTGCCCCAGCCGTCCCTGGAGTTCGCCAACGTGGCGCCGGGCCGCGGCGCGGTGCTGGGCTTCTACTTCCGCAACCCCGGCCGGGCCGAGTGCGCCATCAAGAACGTGCACCTGTCCAACGACGGCGGCGGCGTGTTCACCATGCCCGGCGGTCCCATCACCGGCGGCGTGGTGCTCTACGACACGGCCTTCAGCTCGATGATCTCCTTCCGGGCGCCCACCACGGGCGGTGAGTTCAACGGCGAGCTCCAGCTCACGGTGAACAACCCCGCGTTCCCCACGGTGACGCTGCCCATCCACGCCGTGTCGCAGGCGTCCTGCCTGGTGGCCACGCCGTCCTTCGTGGACTTCGGGCCCATCCGCTACGACTGCGCCGCGAAGCCTCGCAAGACGTTCATCTCCAACCGCTGCAGCGAGCCGCTCACCGTGGCGGACGCCGTCATCGGCAACGGCACGAGCAACCAGTTCTCCCTGATGACGCCCGTCACCGCGCCCGTCACGCTGGCGCCGGGCCAGGGCTTCGAGATGGAGGTCAACTACGCCCGCAACGTGCTGGGCCAGCACTTCAGCCCCATGTACCTGCGGGCGGACACGGAGCCCAACGGCTTCCTCGTCCCGCTGCTCGCGGAGACCAACCACGAGGGCATCCAGGTGGACCGCTTCACGCAGGGCACCGACAGCCAGTTGGACGTGCTCTTCGTGGTCTCCAACACCACCACCATGGACACCTACCAGCAGCGCCTGAAGGCCGCGATTCCCGGCTGGCTGGAGCGCGCCAAGGAGCTGAACGTGGACGTGCGCGTGGGCGTCACCAGCACCGGCCTCGTGCAGCGCACGGGCGTGTGCGGCGGCGGCGCCAACGGCGGTGAGGCCGGTCGCCTCTTCCCGGTGGACGGCAGCCGGGCCCGCGTCGTGTCCGGCACCAGCGCCAACGCGGCCCCCACCATCCAGTCCAACCTGGGCGTGGGCCTCTGCCACAACCTGGTGCAGGGCCTGGAGACGATGCGCCAGGGCCTGTCCGCTCCGCTGTCCGAGCAGGCCGACGACGTGCGCACCGCGCAGCCCAACGACGGCAACCTGGGCTTCACCCGCGCCGCGGCCCGCATGGCCGTGGTGGTGCTGGCGGACGAGGATGACCACTCGGGCTTCGAGCCGGACAGCTACATCCAGTTCCTCCAGACGCTGAAGGGCACGGGCATGTCCCAGCGCAGCAACCTGCACGCGCTCATCCCCACCAGCACCGCGTGCACCACCGCCGGCGCCAGCGCGGACCGCTTCGCCGCCGTCGCCAAGGGCACGGGCGGTTCGGTGGGCTCCATCTGCGAGGGCGACTACCGGGGGTTCCTGGACCCCATCATCCAGCAGGCCGGTGAGCCGCAGGCCGACTTCACCCTCACCGCCCAGCCGGACGGCACCGCGGAGCTGAGCGTGCGCGTGAACGGCCGCGTCATCCCCAGCAACCAGTGGCTGTACGACGCGGGCCGCAACGCGGTCATCTTCAACGAGGGCTCGGTGCCCACCCCGGGCCAGTCCGTGGAGATCCGCTACCGCAGCATCTGCGCCCCGACGCCGTAGGGGGTTCGCGAAGACTCGTGACGCAGCGCGGCCGGACCGGTTCCCAGGGGGACCGGCCCGGTTCGCGTTTTCCGGGGTGACGGACTTTTGAGATCCGCGCGGGCGCGGCTATCGTCACGGTCGGAGTGGAAACGTTCGGCCGCTATGAATTGCTGCGCAAGCTGGCCACCGGCGGCATGGGGGCCGTCTACCTTGCCCGGCAGAAGGGGCCGGTGGGCTTCCAGAAGCTGCTGGTGGTGAAGCGGCTGTTGCCCCACCTGTCGGAGGACGACGAGTTCCTCCAGATGTTCCTGGACGAGGCGCGCATCGCGGCGCTCTTGAACCATCCGAACATCGCGCAGATCTACGAGATGGGGGATGTGGACGGGCAGTACTACATCGCCATGGAGTACGTGCACGGCGAGCCGCTGGGGTCGCTGGTGCCGCGCGCGTCGGCGCACCCGGGAGGGTTCCCGCTGGGCCTGCGCTGTCGCATCATCGCGGAGGCGGCGGCGGGGCTGGACGCGGCGCACAACGCGCGCAGCCCGTCCGGCCGCAAGCTGTCGCTGATCCACCGGGACGTGTCGCCGCAGAACGTGCTCGTGGGCTTCAACGGCGGCGTGAAGCTCATCGACTTCGGCGTGGCGAAGGCGCAGGGCAAGCTGTCCCAGACGGTGGTGGGCACCATCAAGGGCAAGCACGCGTACATGTCCCCGGAGCAGGCGCGGGGCGAGCCGCTGGATGCGCGCTCGGACGTGTTCGGGCTGGGGACGGTGTTCTACGAGCTCTTGACCAACGGGCGCCTGTTCAAGCGTGAGTCGGAGATGGCCACGCTCAAGGCGGTGGTGGGCTTTAAAATCGTCCCGCCGTCGGAGGCGGTGCCGGGCATTCCCAAGTCGCTGGACGCCATCGTGTTCAAGGCGCTGGCGCGCAAGCGCGACGACCGGTTCTCCACCGCGGGCGAGCTGCAGCTGGCGCTGGAGGAGTTCCTCCAGCAGGAGAAGCTGCACGGCACCAGCGCGCACCTGGCCGCGTTCATGCGCGACGTGTACGCGGAGGAGCTGGAGGAGGAGCGCTTCGCGGCCGAGCCGACGATGATCTACTTCGACCCGCGCCTGATGGCCCGGCCGGGCGCCCCGGCCCCGAAGGTGACGGGGACGCCGCCGGCCCAGGGCAAGGCGCCCGCGAAGCCGCCGCCTCCGCCGGAGCCGTCCGCCGTGAGTCAGTCGTCGACGAAGGCCGCGGCCTCGCCGGAGGACGCCGGGGTGGCCCGTCCGCCGGAGCGGCCGGTGCGCACGAAGGAGAACTCCGGCCTGAGCCGTCCCGAAGCGCGGCCGGTGCGCACCCGGGAGAACACCGGCCTGAGCCACGCGGACACGCGCCCCGTTCGGGGTGACGAGGACGCAGGCCGGACGGGAGAGAAGCCGGCGTCGGAAGGGCCCGTGGAGTTCAGGCCGCCCGCGAAGCCCGTGCGTGCTCCGGAGAGCGCCCCTGGCAGCCGGTCCGCTTCGAAGCCGGTGCGCGCGCTGGAAGGTGCCGCCGACAGCCGTTCCGCCTCGAAGCCGGTGCGTGCGGCGGAGGACTCCGTCGGAGGCAAGGCGCCCGCGAAGGGCGCCCGTTCCTCCGAGGGCTCCGTCTCCAATGCCCGGCGCCCCACGCGCGGCAACGGCCCCGATTCAGACAAGTAGGCCCGGGCGCATCATGAGCGCCCTGCCCCGCCGGCTGCGGAAACGCCGCGCCTACAGGCTCGCCAGCGCCACGCGGTACAGCGCGCGGTATCCCATGCGCGGGGCGACCTCGAAGCGCTCCGCGTTGAAGATGTCGCGCAAGAGCGCCTGACCGTCCGGCGTGGCCGGCAACCCCAGCAACGCCGACTCCAGCGAGGCCACCAGCGGCGCCGGCAACCCCATGGCCACCGGCACGCCGTCGTTGGGCGCCTCGTCCGTGTAGGCCAGCAGCTCGAAGCGCGAACCCATCCCCTTGCCCAGCACGTCCTCCACGCCCGTGGCGAACGTCAGCCCGGTGGAGGCCGGCGGACAGAACACGCTCGTCACCTCCGCCCTGCCCTCCAGCACCGCCTCCAGCGCGCCCTGGTACGAGCCCGTGAACTGCTGCGACACGAAGGCCCGCGACGGCTCCAGCCCCTGCGTCTTCAGGTACGCGCTGGGCAGCAGGTAGCCCGCCACCGAATCGCGGTCCACCCACGCCGCCTTGGCGCCCTTGAGCTTCTCCAGCGTCAGCCCGGAGCCCGCC
>NZ_RAWI01000536.1 GCF_003612125.1 Corallococcus praedator | reverse complement strand
GCATAGCAGCCAGCCTCCGCTCCCGGGGCTCCGGTGGGGCGCAAACAGGCCAGGGGCTTCGGGATGGGGTAGCCTTCCCACCATGGTGCGTAGCCCTCTTTTCGCGGCAATCCTCCTGGCCTTCACCGTCGGCTGTGCCTCGCAGCGCCTCTCCGGCGCGGATCTGGATCGGGTCCAACGGCCAGCCTTCATCTCCCGCATCGAGGATGGCGCGGGGCCCAAGAGCCTCGTGTTCCGCGAGGACGGCGCCTACTCCAGCAAGCTCAAGAAGCTGGAGGACAAGGAGGCGGACCGGCGGCTCACCGTGAAGCTGCAGCAGGCGGTGACGCGCTTCGAGCTGTCGGAGCGCCTGCGCGTCACCACCCTGTCCCGTCTCCCGGAGGAGGCCCCGTGGACGGACGCGGTGGATCCCGCCCGGGTCGCCACCTCGCTGGAGAGCTTCCTCGTGGAGGAGGTGCCCGCCAACGCCCCGGACTATGACTTGATGGCCCCGCTGGGCGCGGACACCATCGTGGAGTTCGTCATCCAGGACTTCGGCATGCGCAGCGAGGACGGGCACGCCGGGGCCTACCTCAAGGGTTACGGGCGGATGTTCCGGCTGGATGGCCGCTCGGAGCTGTGGCGCCGGCCGTTCGACATGGACGCGGTGGACCAGGGCGCGCCGCACCTGGACCCGTTCAAGGTCGGCAAGGAGCCGGAGCTGTTCCGCCTGGCGATGACCGCGCTCCTGGACAAGGTGGCGGACATGTTCGTGAAGGACCTGACGCCGACCAACCGCAAGGGCGCCGCCCCCACCGGTGACGCGACGCCGGACACCGTGCCCTCCGCCGTCACCCCGTCGGCCGCGCCTCCGCCGATTCCTGCCCCGCCCGAGCGCCAGCTTCCCCCGGGCGAGCTGCCGGATCCGGACGCCTGACGCTCAGGGAAAGAGGGCGTGCTCGGCCAGGAGCACGCCCAGCCCGACGACGAAGCTGATGAGGGTGACGGGCACCCCGACGCGCAGGTAGTCGACGAAGCCCATGCGCACCTTGCCGCGCGCGGCCTCGAAGACGATGAGGTTCGCCACGCTGCCGACGAGGGTGAGGTTGCCCGCGAGCGTGGAGCCCAGAGCGAGCACGTGCCACGCCAGCTCCGGTTGCTGCATGGCGGGCACCCACGCGCGGGCGAGCATCACGAAGGGCACGTTGCTGAAGAGGTTGGAGGCCACGAGCGTGAGGAACGCGAAGCCCAGCGTTTCGCGCCACGGAGGCCCGGCCATCAGCGGGGAGAACACCTGACGGATCTCCTCCGCCCAGCCCTCCTTGTTCACCCCGTGCACGACGACGAAGAGGCTGGCGAAGAAGAGCAGCAGCACCCAGTCCACGCGCTCCAGCGCCTCGCGCGATTCGTGTCCGGACAGGGACATCACCAGCACGCCGCCCGCGAGCGCGCTCCAGCTCATGGGCAGGCCCACGAAGAACGCCACCACCACTCCCAACAGGCTCCCGAGCGCCAGTGCGAGCAGCCTGCGGTCCACGTCGAGCGGGGGCGGGTGCGTGTCGAAGCGCGCGGTCGGCAGTTGCTTGCGGAACAGGTAGAGGAGCGCGACCGCGACGATGACGGTGGAGATCAGCGCGGGCAGGGCCATGTACCCGGCGAACCGCGCGTAGCCCAGACCGGACGCGCCTTGAATCAGCATGTTCTGCGGGTTGCCGGTGAAGGTGGCCACGGAGCCGCTGTTGCTGCCCATGCACACCGCGAGCAGGTACGGCACGGGGGGCAGGCGCGCGTCCTCCACCACCACGAGCACCAGCGGCGTGAGGAACAGGCACACGGTGTCGTTGACGAGGAACGCGGACAGCACGGCGCTGACGAACGTGACGGCCACCAGCAGCAGTCGGGGCGTGTGGGCGACCCGCAGGGCCTTTGCTCCGGCGGCGCGGAAGAAGTTCGCCTGCGCCAGGTACGCGGCCAGCAGCATCATCCCCAACAGCAGGACGAGGGTGTCCATGTCGATGGCCTGCTGGCCCCGGTCCGCGCTGTGGCCGAACACCTCCGCGGGCGTGACGACCCCGACGACGACCATCAGCGTGGCGCCCAGCAGCGCGCCTCCGGGACGGTCCAGTTTGACGAAGGGCAGCCGTGCCCCGGCGATGAAGATGTACGTGAAAAGGAAGATCGCGAGCGCCACGGGCGCGGGACACTAGGACGCGCCCATGAGGCAAGTCGAGGCTTGGAGTGGGCACGCCAGAAACGGAGCCCAGGGGGCTGCCTCGCCGCCTGCTGCTCGCCCAAACCTGTCCGACAGTTGGACAGGTTCGCGCGATGCGCCACCCCTAGGGGGCCTCATTCACCAAGACCTCCTTGGGGTGAATCCACACAATGCGCGGGGGAGCCGCTTCCGTGGACACCCCCGATGTCGCGGTGGAAACCTCAAAGGTTCTGAGGTGATGGACTTTTAAGGTTCATTACGCTCAGACTCACAGGGGCCCTGTCGCTCTTGCCCCTTGAGGAGTCATGCCCACCTCCACCACCGACGCGCCGGTGAGTACCCGGCCGGCACCGCGCCGGAACGCCTTCCCGCCCACGCCCGACAAGCCGAGGCCCCTCTTCACCGTGGATGGCATCCGCTATGAGGCCATCCGCGAGTTGATGCTGATGCAAACGGGGGAGCAGCTCCTGCTTGCCCGGCGCTACTCGGAGAAGGGCGATGCGCTCCCCGGTCTCTGCTTCGTCCGCAGGCTCGCCAACCCCTCCACCTTCATGCGCCGCACTCGGCTCGGGGAGGAGATTCAACTGGCCTTCCGCCTCCGCCATCCCGTCATCGCGCAGGTGTTCCACCGCAAGGTGCACCTCGATGCCCTGCACGTCGTCATGGAGTGCGTGGAGGGGCCTTCTCTGGAGACGCTGGTGAGCGCGGGCGTGGCGCGCGGCCGGCCTGTTTCGGAGGCCTTTGCCCTCTATGTCGGCGCGGAACTCGCAGAGGCACTGCACCACGCGCACACCCTGACCCGAGAGGACGGTCAGCCGCTGGGCATCATCCACCGCGACGTCAATCCCCGGCATGTCTACGTGGGGGCGCATGGCGAGGTGAAGTTGATGAACTTCGGCGCGGCCTACTCCCTGGTGATCGAGCGGGAGGAGTCGCCCGCGAGCCTCGTCCGGGGCGACGTGGCCTATGCCTCACCCGAATACCTGGAGCGGCAGCCGCTCACGCCTCGCTCCGATGTCTTCAGTCTGGGCGTGCTGCTGGTGGAGCTCTTCACCGGCAAGCACCCTTTCGATGTGGAGGACGTGCCGCGCAGGCCCCCGGGACTGGCCCCCCTGCATACGGAGATCACTCCCTCGCTGCCGCTGACGCAGATGCGGGTGTTGCTCGCGAGCTTCGGGCCCGAGGAGGTGGAAGCCGCCGTGGAGATGCTTTCTCCAGACGTGAAGGAACTCCTGCACGCGGCGCTCCGGGCCAACCCTGACGAGCGCTTCGCCACGGCGGAGGCCCTGCGCGATGTCATGCGGGTGGCCCTGGCGAGGCGACACCCGGGCTACGGGCGTCAGGAGGCCGCCGCGGAATGGGCCCGGGTGCTGGCCGAAGGCAGCGTGCTTCGCGACGCGGTGGAGTTCGGCGAGGGCGGCCTCTTTCAGGAGGGCCTGGAGGCGCACGAACTGGACGCGCTGGGAAGGAAGTAGCGCGGTCAGCGCGCCAGCGCGGAGGCGACATGGAGGAGGGCGTCCAGGTCCTCCTCCTCCAGCTTCTGGGCAAGGTGGAGGAGGCGTCGCAGCTTCGGCCCCTCTTCTTCCTGGGGCCGCTGGGCCTTTCGCCCACTGGCTTTCGGCGTCAGGCCCATCAACGTCTCGGGTGACACCCGCAGCTCCCGGCAGAGCCGGTAGAGGGAGGGGACGCTGGGCAGCATCTTGCCGCGCTCCAGTCGGCTGTAGACGGGGTGCACCAGCCCGATGCGTTCGGCGACTTCAGCCTGCGTCAGTCCCAGGTGCTCGCGGGCGGCGCGTGCCGCAGTGCCAATGGTAATGGCCAGTTCTTCATTCATGGAGGGTGTGCAGCGTAACCGAGAAGTCCGAACCCGGGCCGTCAGCGAGCCCGAAGGAAGGATGCCATGAGACCACCGCCCGCCATCTGGGCGCCTGGGGCCCAGGTGCTGGGCTACACGCTGGAGCGGCAGCTGGGGCAGGGCGGCTTCGGCACGGTGTACCTCGCGCGGTGTGAAGGACAGCCTTGCGCGGTGAAGCTGCTGCACCTGCCACGCGTGGGCGAGCGGGCGGAGCGCGAGGTCTCCATCCTCACCCGCCTGCACCACCCCAACGTGGTGAGGATTCTGGGACATGGCTACTGGCCGGTGGCGGAGCCGCACTTCGCCGTCATCGCCATGGAGTACGTGGACGGACGCCGGCTGGACGCGTGGGCGGAGGAGGAGAACCCCACCGCACGACAGGTGGCGGACGTGGTGCTGGGCGTGGCGCGGGCGCTCACCGCCACCCACGCGGATGGGGTCGTGCACCGGGACGTGAAGGAAGCCAACGTCATGGTGCGCACCTCGGATGGCCTGGCCAAGTTGGTGGACTTCGGCATCGGCGACTACGAGGGGGCGCGCTCCCTGACGCAGGACATCCTCCCGCCAGGGACGCCGGACTACCGCTCGCCGGAGGCTTGGAGGTTCCTGCGAAGCCACCGGGATGTACCGGGGGCCCGCTTCACGGCGGGCCCTTCGGACGACTTGTGGGCGCTGGGCCTGGTCCTCTACCGGTTGTTGACGGCACGCTTTCCCTTCGACGGTCCGGATGCCCACGCGTTGACGGAGGCCATCCTCACCCTTACGCCCACGCCGCCCCACGAAGCGAACGCCCGCGTGCCCCGGGCCCTGGGTGACGTGTGCCTGCGGCTGTTGGAGAAGACACCCGAGGCGCGCACGTCGAGCGCCCAGACCGTCTGTCAATCGCTGGAGGAGGCGCTGCGCGACGCGGATGCGACGTGGGAGGTGCCACTCTGCGATGCCTACGACGAGGACTCCGCGACGACTGAGGGCGGTGGAGACAGCTTCGAGAAATGGCGGAATCAGCCTCGGCACCGGCCGCGCCGGGGCAAGCGGGCTTCTCCGCGGAAATGGCCAGCGCCGGCCGAGAATGCGGCCCTGGCCGAGGTGGCCGAAGCACCTCTTCAAGGGACCACGGTTCGGGTGTCGCCGCGGATGGGCCGGCCCGCACGTTCCTGGGCGATGCTGGCCCTGGTGCTGGTCGCGATGGGGGCGGTGCTGGGG
>NZ_RAWI01000535.1 GCF_003612125.1 Corallococcus praedator | reverse complement strand
CTCCGGCCCCCATCGTCACCCCGGCGGCCCCCCTGAGCTCCGCGCGCAAGGCCGTGTCCAGCGACGTGGCGCTGTTCGGCGTGGCCCGCCAGGCGGCGGCCTCCGACCAGGCGGCGAAGCTGGAGGACGCGCTGACCCGGAAGCTGAACGCCGCGGGCGACGTGCGGTTCGTGGACCTGGCGGCGGCCTTCCCGGCGCCCGAACCGCAGGGCATCCCCAAGGGCGACGCGCTCTTCGACGAGGGCCGCTCCGCGTACGACAACCTGGATCCGGACACCGCGGCGGTGAAGTTCAAGGCGGCCACGGACGCCTACGTGCAGCGGCCGGGCGACCTGCGTCCGGAGAAGCTGGGTGAGGCGTTCCTCTTCCAGGGCGCGTCCCAGCTGCTCAACGGCGATGTGGCGGGCGCCAAGGTGTCCTTCACCAACGCGCTGGTGGCGGAGCCTTCGCTGCGCCCGGACGCGGGCCAGTTCGGCCAGGACGTGCAGCGGGTGTTCACGGAGGCCCAGAAGGAGTTGGAGGCGCAGCCCCAGGGCACCCTGGTGGTGACGTCCCAGCCCGAGGGCGCTCGCGTGCTGGTGCGCGGGCGCGACGTGGGCGCGACGCCGCTCACCGGCCTCAAGCTGGCGCCGGGCCGCTACCCCGTGCAGGTGGTGCTGCCGGGCTACGCGCCGTCCGCGACGTACACGGAGGTGAAGTCCTCCGCGTCCGCCGAGGTGAAGACGAAGCTCGCGTCCGCGCCCGGCCTGTCCGCGCTGCGTGACGCGGCGGCCAAGGCCGGCACGGAGCAGGCCTTCTCCGCGGATGGCGTTCCGCCGGAAGTGGGCGCCATCGGCGAGCGGCTCAACGCGCGCTACGTGGTGCTGGCGGCGGCGTACCAGGACAAGAAGGGCCGGCTGCACGGCGAAGTGCAGGCGTGGGACCTGCGCACGAAGAACCGGCTGCGCGACGTGGAGGTGGACTTCGCCAAGCGCGACGGCAAGTACAGCGCGGACGCCGCGGCGGATCAGGTGCACACCTTCCTCACCGGCGCCGCCCTGCCGAAGGGCCGCACCTCCGACGACAAGGAGTCGGTGTCGTCCGGGGACTCGGTGCTGCGCAAGCCCTGGTTCTGGGCCGCGGCGGCGGGCGTCGCGGCGGTGACCGCGGGCGTGGTGTACGTGGCCACGACGGACCGCGGCAGCGGCTTCAATCCCGTGAACGGGCTGCCCGGTGGAATTTCCTTCTAGCCACCGCGTCCAGCGTCCAGGACTCCCCATGAAAGCCCTCCCGCTCGCGTTCTTGCTGCTGCCCGCCCTGGCGCTGGCGTCATCGCCCCCACCGGGCCGCATCTCCGCGCTGCTCATCCCCATGGACCCGTCGTCCGAGTCCTCGGGGGTGCAGATGGAGAGCTACATGAACGACGCGCTGGGCAACTTCGCCAACTACTCGGTGAAGAAGCCCCGCGACCTGTTCGGCCTGCCGGACGACGCGGCGGCCCAGGCGTCCTTCCAGCGCGCGAAGAAGGGCTACGAGGAGAGCCTCAAGGCCTTCGAGGCGCGCGAGTACGAGGACGCGGAGCGCAAGGTGCGCGCGACGCTCAAGGAACTGGAGGGTTCGGTCGCGGCGATGCGCTCGTGCTTCCCGCTGTGCGACGCGCTGGCCATGCACGGCGCCATCCTCCAGCTGCGGGGCGACGTGGAGGAGGCGAAGCTGCTGCTGATGGACCTGATGGCGCTCAACCCCACCTTCGAGCTGAGCCCCAAGCGCTTCAGCCGGGACTTCATCGGCCTGCGCGCGCAGGTGGCCACCAGCCGCACCTCGCAGCTTCGCGGCACGGCCACCTTCAAGTCGCGTCCCGCGGGGGCGCGCGTCTTCGTGGACGGCGAGGCGGTGGGCTACACGCCCATGACGGTGCCCGCCCTTCCCGTGGGCAAGCACCTGGTGCGCATGGAGCGTCCCGGCTTCCGCCAGTTCGGGCAGATCGCGGAAGTCACCCCGGACGACATGGAGGTCAGCGCGGGGCTCGTCCCGACGGCCACCTACAAGGCCTACGACGGCCAGCTGGACAAGGTGCTGGGCGACATGTCGCGTCCCAGTGACAAGCCGGCCAACGCGGTGGTGGCGCTGGGCAAGTCGCTGGGGTTGGACCGCACGCTCGTGGGCACCGTGCGCGTCATCCCGGAGCGGGGCACGGAGCTGGCGGTGGGGCTCTTCGACGTGAAGAGCGGCAAGCGCCTGGGCTCCAAGCGGCTGGTGCTCCAGGGCGACGAATACGGGCAGCTCAAGCTGGAGATGGAGCGGGTGGTCAACCAGCTCATCAACACCGAGGGCGAGAAGGTCCTGAAGGTCCGCGACCCGCTGGACGGCAAGAGCGGCGCGGAAGACTGGAGCGCGGAGGACCGCGGTGGACAGCGCAAACAGTCCGAGAAGCGGCAATCCGGGGATGATCCGTTGGATTCGATGTCGGGAACCGAGGACTGGTAGCAGCCGGCGCTTGTCCCGGGGCGGACTGTCCCTAGAGTCCCGGGCCGTATGCGCCTCCTGCCGCTGTTGACCCTCCTCCCGACGTTCGCGCTCGCCCAGACGGGCGCCGTCAGCAGCACGGCCGCCCCGCCCCGGGGCGTCACGCTGCCGCCCACCAACGCGGCGCTGATAGACGAAGCGCCCGCGCTGTCGCTCAACCCCGCCGGCCTGGGCTTCCTGGACGCGGGCCAGCTCTTCTACCTGCACGAGCGCAACCTGGAGTCGGACTCCGTGGGCGACGCCGTGTTCCTGGGCACGCACTTCCTGGGGCTGGGCGCGGGCTTCTCCCTGGAGTGGATCCGCGGCGAGAACGCTCCGGACTACCGCAAGACATCCTTCGGCTTGTCGCTGGGGCCCCGCACGCTGCAATTGGGCGCGGCACTCCACGACTTCAGCTCCGATGACCGCG
Organism: Corallococcus praedator; assembly: GCF_003612125.1. Classification (GTDB taxonomy): domain Bacteria; phylum Myxococcota; class Myxococcia; order Myxococcales; family Myxococcaceae; genus Corallococcus; species Corallococcus praedator. The sequence goes on along the minus strand of NZ_RAWI01000535.1, from coordinate 2,379 downwards.
CCATTGGCGGACTCACCAGCTGGGACGTGGGCCTCACCGCGCGCCCGGCCCGGTTCCTGTCGCTGGCCGCGGTGGCGAGGGATTTGAACGCCCCCGAAAGCGACGGCCTCAAGCTGCCGCGCCGCTACAACTTCGGCGTGGGCCTGCGCCCGCTGGACGAGCGCTACACGCTGGGCGTGGACTGGCTCTTCTCCGAAGGGGGCTTTCGCGAAGGCCTGGCCACGTACACGGTGCAGGCGGAGGTGCTGCGCGGCCTGCGACTGGGCGGAGGGCTGTCGCACGGCTTCGTCAGCGGCATCCCGCTTTCGCTCCAGTTCTCCGCCACGGTGGACCTGGGGCACGCGGGCCTGACGTACGCGGCGGGCGGCGCGGGCAACGGCCTGGACCACGTGCTGGCGCTGCGCCTGTCGTCGGAGCGCTACCGCTCCGTGCAGGGCTCCCACGGCGTCGTGACGCTGTTGGACCTGGACGACATGCTGTCGGGCGGCGTGAGCCCGGTGCTGTCGGTGCTGGGCGTGAGCGAGTCGGATCCATACCTGCGCCTGCTCAAGTTCCTGGACCTGGCCACGCGCGACGAGCGCCTCCAGGGCGTGGTGGTGAAGATGGAGGGCCTGCCCGGCGTGGGCTGGGGCGGCGCGGAGGAGCTGCGCCAGGCCTTCCTGCGGCTGCGGCAGGCGGGCAAGAAGGTCGTGGTGGTGATGCTGTCCGGGGATGACCGCGCGTACCTGGTGGCGTCCGCGGCGGACGGCGTGTACGCGCTGACGGAGGCGTCGCTGCCCATCAACGGCCTGTCGCTGACGGTGACGTCGCTGGGCGGCACCATGGACAAGCTGGGCGTGCACTGGGACGTGGCGCGCGTGGGCGAATACAAGACGGCGACGGATCAGCTCACCCGCCCGGACATGAGCCCCGCGGAGAAGGAGACGCTGGACGCGTACCTGGACGGCCAGTTGGCGCACTACGAGAAGGCCGTGGAGGCGGGCCGCAAGCTGTCGCCGCAGAAGCTGCGCGCGGCGTGGACGGGCGGCATCCTGTCCTCGCGCCGGGCGCAGCAGGCGGGCCTGCTGGACGGCGTGGTGTCCGCGACGGAGCTGGACGCGCGCGTGGCGGAGTGGTTTCCCGGCCTGCGCTTCCATCCGACGTACGCCCCGCGCGACGAGCGCGAGGACCGCTGGGGGCTGCGCCGCCGCATCGCGGTGGTGCCGATTCTTGGCGACATCACCGGGGGCCGCAGCCGCGAGGATCCGCTGGGCTTCGCGCGCATCGCTGGCGCGGAGACGGTGGTGCGCGCGCTCGCCCAGGCGCAGGAGGACCCGTCCGTGGTGGCCATCGTGCTGCGCGTGGACTCGGGCGGCGGCGACGTGCTGGCGTCGGACCTGATGTACCGCGCGGTGCTGGAGGCGAAGCGGCACAAGCCCGTCATCGCGTCCATGGGCGACGCGGCGGCCTCCGGCGGCTACTACGCGGCGGTGGGCGCGGATGAAGTGCTGGCGGAGCCCACCACGCTCACCGGCAGCATCGGCGTCTACTACGTGAAGCCCGCGCTGGAGGGCCTGGGCGCGAAGCTGGGCGTGAACCAGGAGACGGTGAAGCGCGGCGACATGGCGGACCTGCTGGAGTGGTGGCGGCCGTGGACGCCGGAGCAGCAGGCCGCGGTGCAGGCCTGGGTGGATGACTCCTACGACACGTTCATCACCGAGGTCGCGCTCAACCGGAAGATGGACAAGGCCAAGGTGGACGCCGTCGCCCGGGGCCGCGTGTGGAGCGGACAGGATGCGCTCGCGCGCGGGCTGGTGGACGGCCTGGGCGGCCTGCACGAGGCGGTGGCCGCGGCCCGGAAGCGCGCGAAGGTTTCGCCGTCGGAGGAGCTGGACCTGGACGTGATGGGCGGCGCGCGAGGCTTCCTCTCCGGCCTGGGCGGCGAGCCCGGGGTGCACGCGCTCGCGGGGCTGCTGCTGCCCGGGCTGCCGGAGCGTCCCCCGGAGGCGCTGTCGACGCTCGCCCGGGAGGTGGGCCTGGGGTCGCCCGAGCTGTTGCGCCCCGGCCTGAAGGCCATGCTCCCCTTCACGGTGCGCATCCGCTGAAGCCACCGGAGGGGAGCCTGGGAGGTCGCCCGGAGAACACGCTACGCGTACGGGCGGCGAAATTTGGGGCGCCGAATCCAGGCGCTCTGTTAGGGTGGTGAGTGCCTCCCGGCCGGCGCTAGGGCCGTCGGGGGGTTTCAGGAACCGGCGGTTTCGGCCTTCTCGCAGGCCCCGCGTCCGGCTTCCTGTCCCAAAACCTGCCTCCTGACGTCCCCGGCGACCCCCTGTGGCCGCCGCCCTCCAGGGCCGTCACGGCGTGGAGCCCCATGAGCGAGAATTCCGACAACCCCGAGAC
>NZ_RAWI01000534.1 GCF_003612125.1 Corallococcus praedator | reverse complement strand
GAGTTCGTCGGCAGCGTCAGATGTGCATAAGAGACAGTCCCCTTTTTCGGACACGTCCCCCGGGTGCGGGTCCCGGTGCGGCAGGACACGCGGATGCCCGTCCTGCTATGGGCCGCCACGCCCATGTCCACCTTCGTCATCGAGTCCACCCGCTCCGGCTTCGTCGAATCCTTCCACGTCGTCTCCGTCGCGGTGGTGAGCGCGGAGAGCACGCTCGTCGCGGCGGCGGGAGACCCGGACCGCGTCACCTTCTGGCGCTCGGCGGCCAAGCCCTTCCAGTCGCTGCCGCTGGTGCAGGACGGCGCGGCGGACCGCTACGGCTTCGGCCCGCGCGAGCTGGCGTTGGCGTGCGCGTCCCACTCCAGCGAACCCGTGCACCGCGCGCTCGCCATGCAGATGCTGCGCGCCTCCGGCTGTGAAGAGAACCAGCTCGCATGTGGCCCGCATCCGTCGCTGTCCCAGACCGTGGCGGAGGAAGCGCTGCGCGCGGGCGTGGCGCTCACGCCCCGGTGGAACAACTGCTCCGGCAAGCACGCCGGCATGCTTGCGCTGGCCCGGCACCATGGGTGGGACCCCAAGGGCTACGCCAGCGCCGGACACCCGGTGCAGGAGCGCATCCAGGATGAAATCGCGAAGTGGACGGGCCTGCCGCGCGACGCGCTGGTGAAGGGCGTGGATGGGTGCCTCGCGGTGTGCTTCGGCCTGCCCCTGCGCGCCATGGCCACCGCGTGGGCCCGCTTCGGCATCTCCGAGGACCCGTCCGCGCGCCGCCTGCGCGAGGCGATGCTGGCGCACCCGGAGCTGGTCGCGGGCAGGGGCCGCGCGTGCACGGAGCTGATGACCGCCTTCCAGGGCGAGGCCGTGGTGAAGATTGGCGCGGAGGGCGTCTACTGCGCCGCGCTGCCCCGGGCCCGGCTGGGCGTGGCCCTCAAGGTGGAGGACGGCGATGCCCGCTGCGCCGCGCCCGCGCTCCTCACGGTGCTCCGGTTCGTGGCCGAACAGCAGGGCATCCCGCTGCCCATGGCGGGCCTGGAGCACCACGCGGAGCCGCGCCTCTTCAACACCCGGGGCGAAGTGGTGGGCTTCCTGCGCGCGGCCGGTTCACTCGGCTTCGCGTGAGGTCCAAACCCAGGCCTGGAGCCCGGCTGTAGCGTGGAAGGTCACACGCGCCGCACACCCCGTAACCCGTCCCGCTACAACCCCGCGTCCCAGGCCCTGCGCTCCATCTGGGGGCGATGCGGGCACGCGGACTGCAATGACTCCCGGCACACGGCGGGAGTCGCGAGGTCCTGAGGTCAAGGGGGAAAGCCTCGCGAGTCCAAGGCAGGGGTCGGGTTGGCGGACACCGTTCGCGACCCGACCCCCCTTTGTTTTCAGCGCTGCAAATCGATGCGCACCCACTCGCCCTGCTGCGCGCCCGCGAGCACCGTGCACCCGAGCTTCCGGAACGCGGCCTCCACGTCCACGCGCTGGTGCGCGAGCACGCCGGCCAGCACCAGCCGATCCTTCGCCTTGGCGACGATGAGGGGCGCCAGCTCAATCAGCGTGTTGGCCAGGATGTTGGCGAGCACCAGATCGAAGGTGCCCGGCACCTGCGTCAGCTCGCGCTCGGAGACGTCCAGGTCCGGCGTCGCGTTGTCGGTGCAGTTCTCCCGGGCCAGCTCCACGCAGACCGGGTCGTTGTCGGTGCCCACCACGGTGCCCGCGCCCAGCTTCTTCGCGGCGATGGCGAGGACTCCCGTGCCGGTGCCCACGTCCAGCACGCTCGCGCCCGGGTGCGTGGCCATGAAGTCGTCCACCGCGGCCAGACACAGCGCGGTGGTGGGGTGGTCCCCCGTGCCGAAGGCCATCTTCGGTTCAATGACGATGCGCAGCTTGTCCTTGGGCGCGTTCTCCGCCTCCCAGGGCGGCCCCACCCAGAGGCGGCCCACCTGCACGGACTTGATGAGCGACTTCCACTCATTGCTCCAGTCCTGCTGGGGCTGCTCGTCCAGGGTGATGCGCGCGTTGGGGTGGGATTCAGCGACCGCGTCGCGAGCGGCCTCCGCGCTGTCGCGGTCCTCGAAGTAGGCGACGACGATGGCCTCGCCCGTGGAGGGCGCGCGCACGCCCGGCATGATGGGCATCTCGTGGTCGCGGACCTCCAGGCCCAGGGCGCCGGACTCGTGGAGCAGGTCCTGGAGAATCTCGGACGCTTCCTCCGCGATATCCACGGTGAGTGAAAGGTAGGTCTGGGACATGCGCCCCTTCTACCCCAGCCGGTGCGGCGTGGAAGCGCCGTTGGGCGCTCCCACGCACGTCAGCCCCGACCCCGGCCGTGTCGCTACGGCCCCACGACGGCCATGGCCACGCGGTCGAAGTCGATGACCCGGCGGGCCACCTCCTGCACGTCCGCGGCGGTCACCTTCGCCACGTGCTCGGAGTAGTGCAGGAAGTTGTCCAGCCCCACGCCGTAGCAGGTGTCCAGCGCGAGCAGCGTCGCGCGGGCGCTGTTGCGCTGAAGGTCGATTTCGTACGAGCCGATGATGTGCTGCTTCGCGCGCTCCAGCTCCGCGTCCGGAATCGGCTCGTCGCGGATGCGCTCCAATTCCTTGCGCATGCCCGCCACGGCCGCGTCCACCTTCTCCGGGCTCGTGCCCATGTAGACGGCGAAGTAGCCCGGATCCAACCCGTCCATGGAGAAGCTGCTCACGCTGTAGGCCATGGAGCGCTTGTCGCGCAGCTCGACGAAGAGCCGGCCGCCCTGGCCCGACAGCACCGTGGACAGCACGTCCAGCGTGATGCGCCACCGGTCCGTCAACCGGGCCGCCTGGAAGCCCATCACCAGGTGAGTCTGCGCGCGCGCCAGTTCCTTCTTCTCCGTGCGCGGAGCCGAAGGCGGCGCTTCCGGCAGCACCTGCTTCGGCGCCACCGCGCCGCCTCGCGCCTTTCCGAAGGACTCGAGCGCCAGCGCCCGCACCTCCTCCACGCGCACGTCGCCCACCACGCTGAGCGTCATCTGCGAAGGGTCCATGTGCTGCCGGTGGTACGCCCGGAGCTGATCCGGCCCCAGCTTCTCCACCGACGCCTTCTCGCCCGTGAGCGGCAGCCGGTACGGGTGCTCGCGGTACAGCGTGCGCGCGAACAGCTCGAAGGCCAGGCTGGACGGCTTGTCCTCGCGGGTGAGGATGTCCTGCAGCAGCAGCGAGCGCTCCCGGGCCACCTCCTCCTCGCGGAAGGCGGGGTTGAGCAGGCAGTCGGCGAACAGCCGGAAGCCGGGCTCGAAGTAGCGCGACAGGAAGTCCGCCTTCAGGCTGACGGAGTTGCGGCCGCCCTGGGCGCTGACGTTGCCCGCGTAGATGTCGCTCAGCTGGGAGATTTCATCCGCGCTGAGCGTGGTGGTGCCGCGCGTGAGGGTGCGGCTCACCAGCGTGGTGATGCCGTTGTCCTCGCTCGTCTCGTAGCGCAGGCCGCCGGTGAAGGCCGCGCGCATGGAGAACAGCGGCACGTGGGGTTCCACGCGCACCACCAGCGTCGCGCCGGAGGGCAGCTTCTCCTGGTACACCTCCGAGCGCGCGGACGCCGCCGTGCTCCGGGCCGGACGCGCCGGGGCATCCGGGGGAACGGGCCGGGAGGCGCGCTCCGGGGGCGTGATGCCGGGGCTCTTGGCCGCTTCGTCCAGCGCGGCGTTCACCGAGGCCTCCGTCAGCTCCGCGGAGGGCGGCACGAGCGCGGTGACGACGGCGTGCTCCAGCCGCAGGTACTTCTGGGCCACGCGGCGCAGGTCTTCAAGCGTCAGCCCGCGGATGTGCTCCATGTAGCGGGCCTCGGACTCCAGGCCGCCGGGGCTCGTCTGGTACGAGCCCAGGTTGCGCGCGGTGCCCTGCACGGTCTCCTTGCGGTAGACGGACTCCGCCTCCACCGCCGACTTGAGCGTGCGCAGCTCCTCCTCCGGCACCAGCGTGGTGCGCAGCGCCTCCAGCACGCGCGCCGTCTGCGTGAGCGCCTTCGTCGCCTGGGCCGGCGGCAGCGTCAGGCCCACGGAGAAGATGCCCGGGTCCTTGGGCGTGTACGCGGAGGCATGGATGTCATTGACCAGGTGCTGGCGGTGCTTCACCTCGCGCACCAGCCACGACGACTCGCCCTGGCCCATGACCATCGCCAGCATGTCCAGCGCGGGCACGTCCGGGTGCTCCAGCTCCGGGATGGCGAAGGACAGGTGCAGGTAGGCTTCCTTCACGTCCTCGGTCTGCACGTGGATGCGCCGGCCGGTGGGCGCCGCGTCGCGGGGACGCTCCACCGGGCCCGCGTAGGGCCGGCCCCAGTCACCGCCGAAAATCTCCTCCACCCACTCGCGCAGCTCCGACTCGCGCAGGTCGCCCGCGACGGACAGGACCAGGTTCCTGGGCGTGTAGTGCCGGTGGTAGAACTCCAGCACCTTCTCGCGCGTGAAGCTGCGCACGCTCTCCTCGGTGCCGATGACGGGCAGCCGGTACGGGTGCGTCTGGAAGGCGGTGGCGAACAGCGCGCGCGAGGCCCGGCGCGACGGAGAATCGGAGCTGCGCTTGATCTCCTCGCACACCACCTCGATTTCGCGCGCCAGCTCGTCCTTGTCGAACGCGGAGCGGCGCACCGCGTCCCCCAGGATGTCCAGGCCCGTGCGGGCGAACTGGCTGGCGATGACGATGTGGTAGACGGTCTGGTCGAAGGACGTCCAGGCGTTGATCTCCCCGCCGTGCGCCTCGATGTCGCGGGCGATTTCACCGGGGCCGCGCCGCTCCGTGCCCTTGAAGAGCATGTGCTCGTGCAGGTGGGCGAGCCCCGCCTGGTCGGGCCGCTCGTCCGCGCTGCCGGCCTTGACCCAGACCTGGAAGGCCGCGACCTTGGCGGCGTGCTGCTCTTCGAAAACGACGGTGAGACCGTTGGGCAGGGCGTAGCGGATGGCCATAGGGAGCGTCCGAAGCTGTCACCGCCCCCCCGGGGAGGCAAGGCGAGGTGTGTGAGGTGTGATGTTTGCCCCATTGGCTAACGCCCGGCGCCCCTCGCGTCGAGCGGACCGTGCCGCCTTCCTCCCGCCAGGCAGGCGAAGCGACGGCGGGGACGTCGCGTAACTGGTGGAAACCCCCCGCCGCCGGTAACCTGGGAAGCGCACATGCCGTCCCCTCCGGATGAGGCGGATCCGTTCGCGGACCTCAAGGATTTGCTGGATGACGGCGACGCCCCCGTGGCGACGCCCGCCCCGGCGCCCTCCAGGCCCATCACGGTTCCCAAGCCTCCCACCAGGGCGGATTCGCC
>NZ_RAWI01000533.1 GCF_003612125.1 Corallococcus praedator | reverse complement strand
GCTCGCGGATGAGCTGGTGGCGGTGTGGCCGGAGGGCGGTGGGGGATGGCGGGCCGCCGGGACCCCGTGGAACGTGCTGAGCCGAGCCACCGAGGCCGCGCTCGTCGCGGTGGGCACGCTGGCGTGGGACGTGGATTCGCGGTGGGAAGCGCAGGGGGCCGGGGACGTGGCCCGGGTGCTGCTGCTCAATGCCCTGTTGCCCGAGCCGACCGTCGCGGGCCGGGCCGCGCTGGTGGGTGCAGCCGGGCGGGTGTTGTCGTCGGTGGAGACGGCGCGGCTCGTGTTCGCACGCGATGCCTCCGCGGCGGCGGTGGTCCGGGCGCGGTTGGACGCGGACGGGCGGACGTAGGCCAGGGCTCGCTCCTGGCGCGTGACTGCGTTACAGGGGGCGTCGGAGGCGGATGACGGTGGTTGAGACGCGGGTGCCGTTGACGGTGATCGCAGGGCCCACGGCGTCGGGGAAGACGGCGCTGGCCATCGCCTGGGCGCGTGAGGCGGGCGGAGAGATTGTCAGCGCGGACTCGCAGCAGGTGTACCGCGCCTTCGACATCGGCACCGCGAAGCCCTCCCCCGACGAGCTGTCCGCCGTGCCGCACCACCTCGTGTCGGCCGTGGATCCGCTGGAGACCTTCTCCGCCGCCGAGTACCAGCGCCGCGCGGACGCGGCCATCGCGGACATCGCTTCACGCGGACGCGCGGTGTTCGTCGTTGGAGGCACCGGCCTCTACCTCCGCGTCCTCCTGCATGGGGTGGTGGACGCTCCCGGCGCCCTGCCGTCGCTGCGCGCGGAGCTGGAGGCGGTGGCGGCGGAGCAGGGGAGGGAGGCCGTGCACCGCCGGCTGGCCGAGGTGGATCCGGAGACCGCGACGAAGCTGCCGCCCCAGGACCTGGTGCGCGTCGTCCGGGCGCTGGAGATCCACGCCCAGACGGGCGTTCCGGCCTCGGAGTTCCGCCGCGCCCATGCCTTCGCGCCGGACCGCTACGCCTTCCGCCTGTTCGTGCTCAACCCTCCGCGCGAAGCGCTGTACGCCGCCATCAACGCGCGCACGGAGGCGCTGTTCGCCCGGGGGCTCGTGGAGGAGACGCGGTCCCTCCTGGAGCGCGGTTACGCGGACGCGGCGCCCATGCGCAGCGTCGGCTACGTGCAGGCGCGCGCCGTGGTGGAAGGGCGGATGACACGCGAGGAGGCCATCCTCGACACCGCGCAGGAGACGCGGCGGTACGCCAAGCGTCAGCTCACCTGGTTCCGCCGGGAGCCCGGCGCGGTGTTCCTCGAGCCTCCCTACGCTCGCCCCGAACCCTGATCAGGGGTGGCGCCAGGGCACGCGCTCGCTGGTCCGTCCTGCCTGAAGTGAAGGCGGATTGTTGCCACCCGCGGGCGCTCCCATGTTGCACGGGAAACGCTTCCAGTGAGTCCGCTCCCGGACCGGCAGGCGGCCGAGGGTGCTCGATGCCGGGAGCCACCACAGCGGAGATCGCGATGGAAACGAGATTTGAACGCGCGCCGGAGACCCGACCGGAGCGTCCTTCCAAGGGCGCCTCGGCCGTCTGGGGCGCCCCCTTCCTCCTGGGCATGCTGACAGCGGCCGCCGGCATCGTGCTGCTGGGAGCCACCTTCTTCACCAGCATGGTCACCATCTTCTTCATCGGAATGATGCTGGTGATTGGCGGCATCGCGGAGATCGTCGCTGGCGTCCGGCTGCGCGCCCAGGGCGGCGGCCCGTTCTGGTCCTTCATCCTGGGCGGCCTCCTCACCTCCGTGGTCGGCATCCTCGCCGTCGTGTTCCCGGGGGCAGGGCTTGCCTCCCTCACGCTGCTGCTCGCCGGCTTCTTCTTCGCCAACGGCCTCTTCCACGTCATCACGTCCGTCATGGACCGCTATCCCCAGTGGGGTTGGGATGCGGCCTTCGGCCTCATCTCCGTCTTCCTGGGCATCAGCGTCATGGCGCAGTGGCCCACGTCCTCCGTCTGGCTGGTGGGGACGCTCGTCGGGGTCGGCGTGTTCTTCCGAGGCATCGCGATGATGTCCGGTTCACTGGCGCTGCGTCGGGGCATCCGCCAGGTCACGGCCTGACGAAAGCCGGACCCGGGCCGGGCGGAATCCTCACAGGAAGCCGTCCGGCCCGGGTCGCACTTTTGGTGAATTCAAAGATAGCTGCGGGTGAAGTCCAGCCCGCGTAGCGGATGCGGTAGATGACGCCGTTCGCATCGTCCGCGACGAGCAGCATGCCGTCGGCCGCGACCGCCGTGCCCACCAGACGCGCGAACTGCGTTCTTCCGGCCCAGCCCGCTCGCCACCACCAACTGCGTGCACGCAAGCGAGAGGCAGAGCAGGACACCTGCGAAGAGACGGGAGGTCGTGGTCATGGGGCGGCCTCCGTGCGCACGGCCACCCCGACGCACAAGCCATCCGTCGGTCCAGGCCCGGTGTCCGACCCCCCACGCGACAGTCAGGAGGCGTAGCGGTCCTCGCCAAACGGCTCCACGGAGGCAGGGCGCACGATGGCCGGCGTGCCGAGCGGCTCCGGCACGCGTCCGGTGAGCTGGCAGAGCAGGCGGTCCGGGTTCACCGGCTTGGGCAGGAAGGCCTCCGCGCCCGCGTCGAGCGCGCGCTGCCGTACGTGCGGACGGTTGAGGCCGCTCATCACCAGCACGCGGGTGTCCCGGGTGAGCGGGTGTTGCTTGAGGCCCTCGCACAGGCGCAGGCCGTCCACCCAGTGCAGCACCACGTCCAGGAGGATGGCGGTGGGCGGACGCCGCGCCACCGCGCAGAACAGCGCCAGCTCATCCGCGAAGGACACCACGCGCGCGCCGGTGCTCTCCAACAGCAGCGTCAGTGCCTCACGCGTGTCCGCGTCGTCGTCCACCACGTAGTACAGGTCCGGCTCCACCTCCGGCACCATCGTGGGCACGGGCTCCATCGGCGTGCGCAGCCACGAACCCACCACTTCCCGCACGCCCGCCCAGCGCGCCGCGGCCAGCAGGGACAGCGGGGTGGGGGCATTGAGTCCCAGCACGCCGCCGCCATACACGCTGCCCAGGGTGTGCTTCGAGCGCGCCGCGACGAAGGCCGCCGGGGCCCGCTTGCCCGCGCGCCGCAGCCACGTGACGGCGCGCGCTCCGGCCGCCGCGTCCTCCATCAGCTCGCCCAGCCCGTCGCGCACATACCGGCGCTCCAGCGACGCCGCATCCAGGCCCCCGTCCAGCAGCGCCACGGCGGCGCGGCTGCACGACGCCAGCGTCTCCGACAGGCCCACCTGCAGCGGGTGACCGAAGGCGGCCGGCCCCACCACCAGTTGCCCCGGCGCCACCAGCGTGCGGCCGGGGCCGTAGGGCAGGCGCGTCGTCTCCAGCGCGGCGACCTCGAAGCCTTCCTCCAGCAGGCCGTCGCGCGCGGCCATCATCAGCACCTGGCACAGGTCCGCGGGCGTCACCGCCGCGCCGAAGGCCAGCGCGTACACGGAGCCCGCGCCCGGGATGAGGAACAGCGCATCCACCGCGGGCAGCGGCGACACCCAGAGGCGCGCCACCGGCATCAGCTCCCGGCCCACCATCGCGCCCTTGAGCCGTGCCTGCACCGCGGGCATGGACGGCGCCGGACGGAAACCCTTGAAGAAGGCATCCCCCAGCAGCGGCCCCGCGCCAGCGGCCAGCGCCACCGCGTGGAAGCGCTCGCCACTGCCCTGCGCGCGGACGACCAGCGGCCCCGCGTTGCGCACCGCCGTGGGCGCATCCGGCGCGGGCGCCTGCCGCTCCACGCGCTCCACGTTGCGGTTCACGAAGCGAGCGCCCTGGGAACTGGCCGCCGTGGACAGCACCTGCCGCACCTGATCCAGGCCGCCTTCGCCCTGCGGCCAGCCATCCACCACCCACAGGCCTCCGGGCGCGCACGGCAAGAGCTCACGCTCGCCCTGCGAGATGATCTCCACGCCGCGCAGTTCGTGCGTGCGCCACTCGGGCGGGATGCGGCAGCCGAGCGCCGCCAGCCGCGAGCGGCACTCCGGGGTCAGCAGGGCAGGGGGGGCGGTGCGCTCCTCGGTGCCCCCCGCGTAGATGCGCACGTCCAGGGCCACGCCCCGCGCGCGACCATTGAAGAGCAGGGAGGCCGCGAGCCCCGCGCCGGCGATGCCGCCGCCGACGATCGCCACCCTTGAACCACTCGCCAGCTTGCTGATCCCGCTCATCGCGCGCCCTCGATCCTTCCCGCCATCAGTGCCGCTGCGCCGGCGAGCCATGGAGCGACTGGCCGTACACCACCACCCGGTCGCGTCCTTCCCGCTTGGCCTCGTACAGCGCGGCGTCCGCCGCCTTCAGCAATGCTTCCGTGCTCTCGCGCGGGCCTTCGACCGTGTGGTCCGCCACGCCCACGCTGATGCTCAGACCGAACGGCGCCGGGCGACCGTCACTGCGCTGCACGTTCACGCCGCGCAATTCCGTGCGCAGCCGCTCCGCGAACACGGCCGCTTCCATGGACGTCTGGTGGGGCAGCAGCACCACGAACTCGTCGCCGCCGAAGCGCGCCGCGAAGTCGGACTCGCGCAGGTTGCCCTGCATCAGCGTGGCCAGGGACAGGATGGCGCGGTTGCCCACGTCGTGCCCCATGCCGTCGTTGATGGCCTTCAGGTGATCCAGGTCGATGACCACCACGCTCAGCGCGTAGCCGTAGCGCTGGGCGCGCTTGAACTCGTCGTCCAGCCGCACCGACAGCGCCCGGAAGTTCGCCAGGCCCGTGAGCGCGTCCGTCTGCGCCAGCACCTGGAGCTTGCGCTGCTGCTCGCTCTGGCGCACCGCCCGGTCGATGCGGGCGAGCAGCTCGCGCGAGCTCGCCGGCTTGTGGATGAAGTCCACGGCGCCCATCTCCAGACACTTCTCCAGGGTCGCCTCGTCCGCGTCCCCTGTGAGGAAGATGACGGGCACCGTCTCCGTGCGCACGTCGCCCTGGAGCGTCTCCAGGACCGCCAGCCCATCCCCGGAAGGCAGGAACCGGTCCAGGAGGACGAGGTCCGGGCGGTGCTCTCGCGCCAGCTCCACACCCGCGCCCGCGTCCGCCGCGGCCAGGATGTCGAAGCGGGGGGCGAGCAGGTCCATCAGACCTTCGCGCACACCGGTGTCGTCTTCGATGATGAGGAGAAGCGCCCGCTCACTGCCGCGGCCGTGCCGTTCCATGAACTGGTTCGCTCCGCTCGCCTTGCCAGAAATGGCAGGCCGAAAGTCTCGGGCGCCACGCCCCTCGAGGTGCTCCCCTCGCCCTTGCGCCCCACGCGCACCCGCCGCCGCCTCATCCTGCAAGCACCCACCC
>NZ_RAWI01000532.1 GCF_003612125.1 Corallococcus praedator | reverse complement strand
GGAGGGATGAGGAAGGGCGCCGGGTGGCGCAGGAAGCGCAGCCCCATCGCGCCCACGAAGCGCAGGCCCTCGCGCAAGGGGACGTCCCGGGCGCGCAGGGCCAGCCCCAGGGCCAGCGCGAAGGACACGCCGAAGTTGAGCACGCCGATGACGCCCACCCCCAGGAGGGCGGCCAGGAAGCCGGGCTCCATCACCGCGGCCGGGCCCAGCGTGCAGCCCGCGAAGGCCAGGGAGCCGAACGACAGCGTGACGTGCCGCACGTCCAGCGGCAGGCCGAAGAAGCCCCCGATGCCGGGCGCCACCACCAGCAGCACGCCCAGGGTGACGCTGCCGCCCACGCCCGCCGCGTGGCGCATCAGCGCGTCCGCCACGCGGCGCGCGTTGCGCTCGCCCAGCAGGGTGCGCAGGACGCCGTGGTGGGCCAGCGCCTCCGGCAGGCGCCGGTAGACGACGAAGTTCTCGAACCAGCCCGCGGCCACGCTGGACATCCACAGCAGCACGCCGGTGAAGGCGGCCCACAGCAGCGTGGCGCTGTGCCAGGGGTGCAGTGACTCCACCACGTGCTCGGCCTGCGCCACCGACAGGAGCGCGTGGCCCCGGATGAGCTGGAAGCCCAGCGCCAACGCCACCGCCACGGGCAGCACGCAGCCCAGGTTGCCCAGGGCCGCCGCCAGCTGCGAGCGGGTGATGCGCGGCACCAGCGCCGCCAGCCGCTCCATGCGCCCGTCGGTGGCGTCGTCGGGGTCGTCGTTTTCGACGGCGTCCTCTTCGATGGCCGCCGCCAGCGTGGAGGCCGTCATCGACGGCTGCTTGGTGGCCAGCGTGAAGCCCAGGAGCTGCATCACCACGAAGCTGCCGGCGTAGTTGAGCGCGGCGAAGAGGCCCGCGAAGAAGGGCGCCAGCGACAGCCCGACCAGGAAGAACTTCAGCGCGGCGGTGAACGCGGTGAGCAGCCCGCCTCCCGCCGCCGAGTGCACCATGCGGTGGAACTCGCCCGGCGTCGAGGTGATGTAGTGCTCGCCGGTGTTGCCGGTGCGCTCGATGATCTTCCGCGCCAGCAGCCGCGCGTTGCGCTGGACCAGCGCGCGCACGGAGCGGTCCGCGTGTGCGTGCCGCAGGAGGTCCGACAAGAGCTCCAGCGCCTCCCTCCAGCGCGGCTCACCCCGGGCCGCGCCCAGCACGCGCGCGATGGCCTCCATCCGGTCCAGGCCGCGCCGGATGCGCTCCAGCCGGTACACCAGGTCCACGCTGACGCCCGAGTGCTCCAGGTGCCGCGTGACGGAGGCCACCACCCGCCGGCAGTCCGCCTCCGTCTGCTCCAGGTCGCGCAGCGAGTCCGGCGCCCCGTCGCGCGCCAGCACCGCGTCACACACCATCCGCAGCCGCAGGAAGGGCGAGGCGCGAAAGGCGAGCTCCGGGGTGCGGTCGCGCACGTCCTCCGCCAGCCCCAGGCCCGTCACCTGCACGCCCAGGAGCAGCAGCGCGTCCAGCAGGTCGCCGCGCACGCGGGCGGTGGGGGACGGGTCCGGCGGCGGCGGGTCGCCCACGAGCACCGTCAGCCGCGCGAGCAGCGCCGGGGACAGCGCGGCCAGCCACTCCGCGTCCTCCGGCACCGGGAACAGGCGCAACAGCAGCTCCGACAGCTTGCCGGGCTCCGGCGGCGGGGGCAGCACGCCGCGCACGAAGCGGTCCGTCAGCTCGGAGAAGAAGCCGTTGCCGCCGCTCAGGCCCACCTGGGCGAAGAGCTTCAGGCCCCGGCTGCCCGCGCACACCCCCGACACCAGCTTCGTGACGGCCAGGCGCAGCGGCGCTTCCCCTTCCAGCACGCGCACCAGCAGCGACAGCCGGGAGTTCGCCGCGGACAGCGTGGCGTCCTCCCCGTCCATCAGGCCCTGGGCGGGGATGCGCTCGCGCATCCAGTGCATCCACCGCTCCACCCACGCGAGGCGCGCGTCCAGCCCGTCGTCAGGGACCTCCGACAGGAGCCGGAGCAGGTCCCTCACGGCGGGATGGCCGGGTGCCCGGGGCGCGTACTGGACGCAGAAGGCATCCACCTCGCGGGCGGACGGCAAACTGCGGACCAGAAGCCGCGGGGCGGGGGAGGAGACAGTCATTCGCCAGGCGCTCGGGGGGAGGGGGACGCGGAGCCTACCCGGCCCGCGCCTCCCCCGGAACCCGGGGGGAGGACGGTGGCCTGGTTGCCTGGCTGCTCGACGCGGCCCGGGACTGGATTACTTCAGCTTCACCGAAGCGAGTTCGTTGTTCTTCGCACGCATGGCGCCCAGCAGGCCGTCCCAGCCGCCTTCCTTGAAGAGCGGGCGCACCTGGTCGTCGCGGATGCCGGTGAGCATGGAGTCACCCAGCACGGACACGTCCACGACCTTCCACGCGGCGCCCACCTTCTCCACGGAATACTTGAGCTTCATCTCCTGCTTCTTCAGCGGGTGGTTGATGAAGATGGTGGAGCCCACCAGCGCCTTGTCGCCCGTCACCTGCGGCTCGTCGTAGGTGATGGAGTCCAGGTTCTTGAAGTTCTCGCGCACCTTGGGGAAGGCGAGCTTCGCGAAGAGGCTGTGGAAGAGCTGGAGGAATTCCTTCTTCTGCGCGTCGCTGGCCTTGGCCCAGTCGTCGCCGAGGAGGAAGGCGCCCTGCTGGTCGCCGCCCAGGTTCTCCAGGGCCTTGAGGTCCTTCTCGTAGCGCACGGACTGCACCACGGTCTTCACCGGCTTGGTGATGGCGTCGTTCGCCTTGTTGGGCGCGGCGAACGCGGGCACGGCGAGGGCGACGGCGACCAGCACGGAGAGGGAGCGGAAGTGGGCGTTCAGGTTCATATGGGTGGTGACCTCCTGAAGAACGGCGCGAGTCCTGTAGCCCAGGGGAACGCGCCGCGACGGACAAAATTCAACCGGTCGCTGGCCTCACCTCCCACGTTGGGGCCGCCCGCCCGTATGGACTCAACCCCGAATAAGATGCCCTGTCGTCAGGTTTGACTCTGTTGGGACTGGACGTTTACTGTCCGCCCCCTGCGCTGCGTCACTGGATTAGCGCGAAGCCCGAGAAGACATGCCTACCGACTTCCTGTTCACGTCTGAATCCGTCACCGAGGGCCACCCGGACAAGATCGCCGATCAGATCTCCGACGGTGTGCTCGATGCCATCATCGCCAAGGATCCGCAGGCGCGCGTCGCCGTGGAGACGCTCGTGAAGACGGGCCTCGCCATCGTCGCGGGCGAGGTGACGACGAACTGTTACGTGGACATCCCGAAGATCGTCCGGTCCACCATCACGCGCATCGGCTACACCGATAGCTCCATGGGCTACGACGGCAACACGTGCGGCGTCATGGTGGCCATCGAAGGCCAGAGCCAGGACATCGCCCGGGGCGTGGACAACAAGAAGGACCAGGGCGCCGGCGACCAGGGCATGATGTTCGGCTTCGCGTGCGACGAGACGCCGGAGCTGATGCCCGCGCCCATCCACTACGCGCACGCGCTGACCCGCCGGCTGGCGGAGGTGCGCCGCAAGAACCACCCGTGGATCCGCCCGGACGGCAAGAGCCAGGTCACGGTGGAGTACAAGGACGGCCGCCCGGTCCGCATCGACGCGGTGGTGGTGTCCACGCAGCACGCGGATGAGATCTCCAACAAGAAGATCACGGAGGCCATCCGCGAGGATGTCATCCTGAAGGTCCTGCCGAAGAAGCTCATCGACAACAAGACCAAGTTCTTCATCAACCCCACGGGCCGCTTCGTCATCGGCGGCCCCATGGGCGACTCGGGCGTCACCGGCCGGAAGATCATCGTCGACACCTACGGCGGCATGGGCCGTCACGGTGGCGGCGCCTTCAGCGGCAAGGACCCGTCCAAGGTGGACCGCTCGGCCGCGTACATGGGCCGCTACATCGCGAAGAACGTCGTCGCCGCCGGGCTGGCCAGCCGCTGCGAGGTGCAGGTCTCCTACGCCATCGGCGTGGCGGAGCCCGTCAGCGTGATGGTGGAGACCTTCGGCACGGCCACCGTGCCCGAGGAGCAGATTGCCCGCGCCGTGCGCCAGACCTTCGGTCTGCGTCCGCGTGAAATCACGGAGCACCTGGACCTGCTGCGGCCCATCTACCAGAAGACCGCCGCGTACGGTCACTTCGGCCGCTCCGACAAGGACTTCACCTGGGAGCGCACCGACAAGAAGGACGCGCTGCGCGAGGCCGCGGCCTCCGCCGCCCCCAAGACGCGCACGCCCCGCCTGAAGGCCGTCTGAGCTTCGGAGTCCAGGCAGAAGCCGCCTGAATCCACGCGCTCGCTCCCTCCCGGGGCGAGCGCGTTTTCATTTTCAGGGAAGGTGACGCACACAGGCCGGGCGCACACCGGGTATGAGCTGTTAGGAGACGGCCATGCCGACTCCCGGTGCCACGACTGGCTGGCGCATCGTGTTGCTGACCGTGGCCCCGTCCGTGGCGCACGACTTCACGTTGTCGCTGCGAGCGCAGGGGCATGAGGTGGTGGCGTTGGTGGTGCCCGCGGGCGTGCGGGGCCTGCGGCCGCTGGACATGGAGGGGTGGGCGGAGCTGGGACAGTTGTTCGAATCCGCGCCCCCGTCGGTGGACGTCCTGTGGGTGAGCGAGCGGGCGCACCTGGCGCCGCGGCTTTCGGCGCTGAAGCCGGACCTCATCCTGTCCTTCTTCTTTCCGTGGAAGCTGACGCCGGAGGCGTTGGCGCTGGCGCCGCTGGGGGCCATCAACGTGCACCCGTCGCTCCTGCCGCGCTACCGGGGCCCGTGTCCGGTGGGCTGGGCGCTGCGCGACGACGCGCGGGAGTTGGGGCTCACGTTCCACCGGATGGACGCGACGTTCGACACCGGGCCGGTGCTGGTGCAGGGCACGTTCCCCGTCATCGACGAGGACACGGAGGAGGTCCTCTTCGAGAAGATGATGCGCGCGGCGCGCCGGCTGCTGCCCGGGATGCTGGAGCGCGTGGCCCGGAGGGAGGTGGGGGAGGCGCAGGTGGACGCGGCGGCGACGCCCGCGCCCTTCTTCGACCTGGCGTACCGGGACATCGACTGGCGGGACACCGCGCGCTCCGTGCACCTGAAGGTGCGGGCGTGCCGCTTCGCCGCGTGGCGCGAGGGCAACGGGGATGCGCGCGCGCTGTTGCAGGGCCGGTGGCTGCGGGTGCGGCGCACGCGCGCGTGGCGGGGCGAGGACCCCCAGGCGGCGCCGGGCACGCTCCTGGCGCGGCAGGGGGACGAGTGCCTGGTGCAGTGCGGGGACTCGCCGTTGTGGCTGGTGGCGCACACGCCAGAGGAATCCTGAGCGTTGGAGG
>NZ_RAWI01000531.1 GCF_003612125.1 Corallococcus praedator | reverse complement strand
ACCCCGCCCTCGCCTCCGCCCAGGTGCTCCAGCACGGGAACCTGGAGGGCAAAGAAGCACGCTTCGGCGTCGCGGCCTCCACGCTGTTCGCCACCGTCACCACCGATGCGTCGTGCGGCGCGGTCAATGCCATGCACGACAGCTTCACCGCGCTCGGCGGGCTGGTGCCGCTGGTCAACATGCAACTGGGTGAGGTCATCTTCGGAGGCGTGGGCGCGGGCCTCTACGGCATCCTCGTCATGGCCATCCTCGCGGTCTTCATCGCGGGCCTGATGGTGGGCCGCACGCCGGAGTTCCTCGGCAAGAAGATCGAAGCGCGCGAGATGAAGCTCGCGATGCTCTACGTGCTCGTCTTCCCCCTGGTCATCCTGGGCCTGTCCGCGGTGGGCGTGGTGCTGCCGCAGGGCACGTCCTCGCTCAACAACGCCGGGCCGCACGGCCTGTCCGAAATCCTCTACGCGTTCACCAGCGGCGTCGCCAACAACGGCAGTGCCTTCGCGGGCCTCAACGCCAACACGCCCTTCTGGAACATCAGCCTGGGCGTGTCGATGCTCGCGGGCCGCTTCCTGATGATGGTGCCGGTGATGGCGCTGGCGGGCTCGCTCGTGGGCAAGAAGGTCGTGGCCCCCGGGCCCGGCACCTTCCCCACCGAAGGCGTCCTCTTCACGGGCCTTCTCGTGAGCGTCGTCCTCATCGTGGGCGCGCTGACGTTCTTCCCCGCGCTGTCACTCGGTCCCATCGTCGAGCACTTCCTTGGCGCGGCCGGAAAGGTGTACTGACCATGGCCCCCGCTTCCCGGCAGGCGTCGCTGTTGGATCCGACGCTGCTCAAGCCCGCCGTGTGGGAGAGCTTCAAGAAGCTCCACCCGCGCGCCGTCGCCCGCAACCCGGTGATGTTCGTGGTCTGGGCCGGCAGCCTCCTCACCACCGTGTTCGTCTTCAAGGACCTGGTGTCCCCTCGCGACGACGGTGCCCCGCTGTGGTTCACCGTGTCGGTGATGCTGTGGCTGTGGTTCACCGTCCTCTTCGCCAACTTCGCCGAAGCCGTGGCGGAGGGGCGCGGTAAGGCCCAGGCGAGCGCCCTGCGCCGCATGCGCCAGGACACCCAGGCCCGCCGGCTCAATGACAACAACCAGGAAGAGCGCGTCACCGCCCCCTCCCTGCGCAAGGGCGACCGCGTGGTGTGCGAAGCGGGCGACGTCATCCCCGGCGATGGCGAAGTGGTGGAGGGCATCGCCAGCGTGGACGAGTCCGCCGTCACCGGCGAATCCGCCCCCGTCATCCGCGAGTCCGGCGGCGACCGCTCCGCCGTGACGGGCGGCACCAAGGTGCTGTCCGACCGCATCGTCATCCGCATCAGCGTGGACCCCGGTGAGTCGTTCCTCGACCGGATGATTGGACTCGTGGAGGGCGCGGCCCGGCAGAAGACGCCCAATGAGATTGCCCTGCACATCCTCCTGGTGGGCCTCACGCTGGTGTTCCTGCTCGCGTGCGTGACGCTGGTGCCGCTGGCGCTCTACTCAGGCGTGCCCCTGTCTGGCACCGCGGTGGTGGCGCTGCTGGTGTGCCTCATCCCCACGACCATCGGTGGGTTGCTGAGCGCCATCGGCATCGCGGGCATGGACCGGCTGTTGCGCAAGAACGTGCTCGCGCTCAGTGGCCGCGCGGTGGAGGCGGCGGGGGACGTGGACACGCTGCTGCTCGACAAGACGGGCACCATCACCCTGGGCAACCGCATGGCCACGGAGCTGCTCCCGATGCCGGGCGTGCGCGTGGAGGAGCTGGCGGAGGCCGCGCAGCTCGCGAGCCTCGCGGATGAAACCCCCGAGGGACGCTCCGTCGTCACCCTGGTGAAGGACACCTACAAGATGCGTCCGCGCGAGCTGCGCGCGCATCAGACCACCTTCGTGCCCTTCACCGCGCAGACGCGCATGAGCGGCTGCGACCTGGTGGATCCGCACCCGCGCAGCATCCGCAAGGGCGCGGTGGATGCCATCGTGCGCCACTCGAAGGAGCAGGGTGGCACCGTGCCGGAGGAGCTGGCCCAGGTGGCCGGGCGCATCGGTGACGCGGGCGGCACGCCGCTGGCGGTGTCGGACGGGGCCCGGGTGCTGGGCATCATCCACCTGAAGGACGTGGTGAAGGGCGGCATCAAGGAGCGCTTCGACCGCTTCCGCGCCATGGGCATCCGCACGGTGATGATCACCGGTGACAACCCGCGCACCGCCGCCGCCATCGCGCGGGAGGCCGGCGTGGACGACTTCCTGGCGGAGGCGACCCCGGAGGCGAAGCTCGCGCTGATCCGCACCGAGCAGGGCAAGGGCAAGCTCGTGGCGATGACGGGCGACGGCACCAACGACGCGCCCGCGCTGGCCCAGGCGGACGTGGGTGTGGCGATGAACACCGGCACCCAGGCCGCCAAGGAGGCCGGCAACATGGTGGACCTGGACTCCAACCCCACCAAGCTCCTGGAGGTGGTGGAGGTGGGCAAGCAGCTCCTGATGACGCGCGGCACGCTGACCACGTTCTCCATCGCGAACGACGTGGCCAAGTACTTCGCCATCCTGCCGGCGCTGTTCATGGGCGTTTTCCCGCAGATGGCCCCGCTCAACGTGATGGGCCTGACGTCGCCTTTCAGCGCCATCCTGTCCGCCGTCATCTTCAACGCGCTCATCATCGTGGCGCTCATCCCGCTGGCGCTGAAGGGCGTGCGCTACCGCCCGCTGGGCGCGGCGGCCCTCCTGCGTCGCAGCCTGCTCCTCTACGGGGTGGGCGGCGTCATCGTCCCGTTCGTGGGCATCAAGGTCATCGACGTGCTGCTCACCACCGTGGGCCTGGCCTGAGTTGAAAGGAATTGGGAACACCATGGTCTCCGCTCTCCTCGTCGCCCTGCGCGCCAGCGTCGTCACGCTGGTCCTCACGGGCGTGATGTACCCGCTGGTCGTCACCGGCGTGGCTCAGGTGCTGTTCCCCCATGAGGCCAACGGGTCGCTCGCGAAGGACGAGCAGGGCCGCGAGGTGGGCAGCACGCTCATCGGCCAGGGCTTCACGCGGCCCGGCTACTTCCAGCCGCGTCCCTCCGCCGCCGGCTCGGGCTACGACGCGACGGCGTCCGGCGGCAGCAACCTGGGCCCCACCTCCCAGAAGCTCCGCGACCGCGCGGTGGCGGACGCGGACCGGCTGCGCCGCGAGAACCCCGAGGCCCCGGGGCCCGTCCCTGGTGAGCTGGTGACAGCGTCCGGGTCCGGGTTGGATCCGCACGTGTCGCCGGAGTCCGCGCTGTGGCAGGTTCCCCGGGTGGCCCGGGCGCGCGGGGTGGACCCGGCGCGCGTGCGCACGCTGGTGGCGTCGCAGGTGGAAGGCAGGACGTTTGGCGTGCTGGGCGAGCCCCGGGTGAACGTGCTCACGTTGAACCTCGCGATGGACCGGCAGTTCGGTGGGCCCGCCCCGGCCCCCGCGAGCCCTTGAGGAAGACCCTGGCATGACGACGCGGCGACCTCGCGCGGAAGACTTCCTGGAGCTGGTGGAGCGCGGTCGGCGGGGCCGGCTGAAGCTCTACATCGGCTTCGCGGCCGGTGTGGGCAAGACGTTCCGGATGCTGGAGGAGGCGCACGCGCTCAAGGCGCGCGGCGTGGACGTGGTGCTGGGCTTCATCGAGACGCACGGCCGCCCGGAGACGGAGGCGCTGGTGGCGGGACTGGAAGTCGTGCCCCGCCAGCGCCACACCTACCGCGACGTCTCCGTGGAGGAGCTGGACGTGGACGCCATCCTCGCGCGCCGGCCGCAGGTGGCCATCGTGGACGAGCTGGCCCACACGAACCTGCCCGTGTGCCGCAACCGCAAGCGCTACCAGGATGTGCAGGAGTTGTTGGCCGCGGGCATCAATGTCATTGGCGCCTTCAACGTGCAGCACCTGGAGAGCCTCAACGACCTGGTGGAGCGCAACACCGGCGTCACCGTGCGAGAGACGCTGCCCGACAGCTTCCTCAAGAGCGCTGACCAGGTGGTGAACCTGGACCTCGCGGTGGAGGACCTGCACGAGCGCCTCAAGGCGGGCAAGATCTACGCACCCGACAAGGTGCCCCATGCGCTGGAGCGCTTCTTCACCGGCGACAACCTCTCCACCCTGCGCGAGCTGGCGCTGCGCGAGGTGGCGGAGAGCCTGGACCGCGCCACCACCGGCAAGCAGGCCCGCGCGGGCGAGGACCCCTCCCAGAAAGGGGGCGCCTGGGGCCGCGTGCTGGTGGCCCTCTCCAGCCATCCTCCGCGCGCGGCGACGCTCCTGCGCCGGGGCTCGCGCATGGCGGGCCGCCTCAACACGGACTGGTTCGTGGTGTACGTGGAGACGCCGGGCGAAGCGCCGCACCTCATCGACGCGGAGGCCCAGCGCCACCTGCTGACGAACATCGAGAAGGCGAAGGAGCTGGGCGCGGAGGTGGTGCGCCTGCGCGCGAAGGACCCGGTGGCGGCGCTGCTGGACTTCGGGCGCTCGCACGGCGTGGGGCACATCATCATCGGCCGCTCGAACCAGGCGAAGTGGCGGCAGCGGCTGGGGCTCACCGCGGACGCGCGCCTCTTGCGCGAAGGGGACGGCTTCGACATCCACGTCGTGTCCTTCGAACCCCTCTCCGAGGAGAAGCGCTCATGACGCTGCGCTCCCGACTGCTCCTGGCCCAGGCGCCGCTGGTGCTCGCGCTCCTGCTGCTGGGGGCGCTGGCCGTCATCACCCTGGCGCGCGTGGGGCGCTCCGGTCAGCAGGTGCTGGAGGACAACTACCGCAGCGTGCTCGCCACCCAGCGCATCACGGAGCAACTGGAGCGCATGGACAGCGCGGCGCTGTTCATCGTCGCGGGCGAGCGCGAGCGGGGCGTGGCCCAGCAGGCCTCGCAGCGGCCCACGTTGGAGTCCGAGCTGGCCATCCAGCAGGGCAACATCACCGAGCCCGGTGAGGCGGACGCGACGCGGCGACTGCACGCCGCATGGGGGAAGTACCAGACCGCGTTCGACGCATTCCTCCAGGAGCGCGACCCGGAGGCCTCGCGTGCGCGCTACTTCGCGTCCCTGTCCCCGGCCTTCCAGGAGGCGAAGGCGGCCGCGTCCGCCATCCTCGCGTTGAACCAGGACGCGATGGTGCGCAAGAGCGACCGGCTGCGACACCAGAGCGAGCAGGTGAACACGCTGATGGCGCTGTCGGTGATGGCCGCGCTGGGCTTCGGCCTGTTCTTCACCACGTCGCTGGTGCAGCGGGCGCTGCGGCCGGTGTCGGTGCTGTCGCAGGCGGTGCGCCGGCTGGGGCAGGGCGACGGGGAGGCGCGCGCGGTGGTGGAG
>NZ_RAWI01000530.1 GCF_003612125.1 Corallococcus praedator | reverse complement strand
GAGGAGGGGGGCGGCGGCGGCGGCCTCTCAAGAGAGGGAGCCGCCTGCGGCTCGCGGGCACTCGACGGGAGGGAGGCCGCAGCCACCTTCACCTCCCCGGCGGACGTGGAGGGCTCGACCTCGGTTGCCTGCGAAGATCCGGATGACCCGGTCAGCAGATAGCCGGCCACCGACAGGACGGCGAAGGGCAGACACACGCCCAGGACGAGCCGCCAGGGCGCGGACCTTCGTGGGCGCTCCCCTGCTCCGCGTTGTTCGTTTGGAAAAGAAGACATGCGGCGTTTCTCTCAGGGCTCGCGGGAGGGCGCTCGAACAGCGGGAGGCCCGGGAGGCAGGTCCAGCAGGAACATACGATCCCAATGGGGCTCAATGTGAGTGGTCGCCGCGAGGAGCGTGAGCGCCACCCCCGCACTGCCCGCCAGCACTCCCGGAGCATCCTGCCAGGCCTCGCTCGCCGCACCTTCGAGCTCCAGGCTCTGGTAGCCCCCAATGCCGCACCCCGGCTGGAACACCTCCAGGGTGCGGGAGAACCAGCCTCGGGCGGCCTCGAGGAGCCGCGGCTCGCCCGTCGCCTGGTAGAGGCGGTTGAACACGTGCCCGAGCCCCGCCATGCCGTGACACACCATGGCGTCCTTGACCCGGCACTCCTCCACGGGGCGATGCGCGGCCAGACGGGCCGTGAGCAGGGCCTCCTGCTCCCATTCAGGCACCCCCAGCTCGCGCGCGGCCAACAGCAACGCGGCGGCGACGCCCGGATCGCCATAACACCATGCGGCCCGTGCCTCCTTCGGGGGAATGCTCCGGGCAACCCACGCGGGAAATCGTGAGGAGCCCCCCTCGGGCAGCCTCTCGCGCAGCAGGTCCCGGACCGCGTCCCGGACGAGCTCCCGCGCAGGCGGCGGTTCCCAGGCACTGCAAGCCCGTGCCAGCAGGGCGATCACCCCGGGTGCCCCGTGAGCCACTCCCAGGTTGAGGTGGGGCACGTTGTAGCGCGTGCGCAGGTGGGGAGCCTGCTTTCCGGGCACCGTCCACCACCGCGCGCCCAGGCCGTCGCGCTCGCTCAGCTTCTCCAGCAGCCGCACGACGTGCCCCAGGCACTCTTTCGCGGAAGAGCGCTCCGGGTATTCCAGCCCGTAGACGCCCAGGCCCACCAGCCCACTGACGAGATCATGGCCCCCCTCCCATTCAGGGGCAGCGAGCTGGGCGCACACGAGCTCCATCACCTGCGCCGTGAGATCCTCCGGCGCCTGCCCGAAGAGGCACCGATGCACGTGCTCTGCTGCCCAGGCCACCCCGGTGAGGCCTGAATAGAGGCCCAGGGGCATTGGCGTACTGGCCGCGCCATCCATGGCGCGCTCGAGACTTTGAAGCGAGAACTCCCCAGCGTCTCCCCCCGCTCCCGCCCGGGAGAGATAGGCAAACAGCACGGCGATGCCAGACATCCCCTGGGACAGGGAGAAGTCACGCTCATATGTGCCTGACCGCGCCCGAAGGTCCCGCGCGATGAACTCGATCACCTGCCACGCGCGCGCGGCCTGCTCACCGCCCAGGATGGGCTGCCATTCTTCTTGATGCATTGCAGTGGAAGACTAGCAGAACCCCGCGGGGCTCCAATGTCCGAATTCTAGCTTTCCCTTGCCATGGATTGCAGGGCACTGCTAGGACAGCGCTGCTGTCCAGACGTCTGTCCAGACGTCTGTCATGGTGTCCCTGGCGTCAGTGCGGGCAGGCCGAGCAACCCAGGGCATCCCTCACCTAGGAGCGTAGTCATATGGAGTCGCGATCCCAGCCGAGCCAGAAGAAGCTGATCGTGAGCAAGGAGTCCATCCGCATGCTCGCGCAGAAGCAGCTTTCGACGGAGGCGAACATGATGCCGCCGGAGACCGATACCTCGAATACGACCAGCGGACATTGCTGCTTTGAGCCGTCGGACACCTGTCTCCTCTAATCCCACTCGAAAGCTCTTGACTGGGGGCTGGCGCATGACGCGCGTACCGCACATCGTGCGCCAGGCTCGTTGCAGATGACGGCCAACTTCGGGCGTGAGCCTCCGCATCGTGCGAGCACGGACTTCTTCGTGCTCCGAACTCCGCTGCTCCCCCTCCACCTGTTCTCTGAGTGGGCTTCTGGAGTCGAGCTGAGCCAGTTGGACGCCTCGTTGCCATGGGCAGAGCGCATCGAGGCCGCCAGGAGAGGCCTGCGCTCCCGGCTTCGTGAGCTGCTCAAGCTGCCCGAGGTCCACGAGGCGCTGCTCGTCTCCTCGCCCAACCTTGTTTCCAGTCTGGAGAGCTGGGTGCGGACCCCAGACGGACCCAGCGGGAGCAAGGTGGAGCGCGCCCTCGTCCGCTACCTTGCGCGAATGACGGGGCGCGCAACCCCCTTCGGGCTCTTCGCCGGGTGCTCCGTCGGCCAGTTGGGCCGGGAGACCCAGCTGTCACTCCAAGGCCGGGAGGCCTACCAAAGACAGACGCGCCTGGACATGGACTACCTGGCCTCCCTCCTCGACGCCTTGCAACGGCAAGGCGCGGTCAGGCACCACCCCCGCTATTTCCCCAATTCCAGCCTCTACCGCACGGCGGGACGGTTTCGGTACGTCGAGTCCTCACAGCAAGGCACTGAGCGGGCCTACGAGCTCGCCGCGGTGGAGGCGACCCCGTATCTGGAGTTCGTCCTGGAGCGTGCCCGGCAAGGAGCCCGTCGCGAGGAGCTGGCCCAGGCCCTGGCCGAGAGAGAGGGGGATGTCAGCGTCACGGAGGCGGGCGAGTACGTAGACGAGCTCGTCACCCTCCAGGTGCTGGTCTCGGAGCTCGTCCCGGCCGTGACGCTGCCGGATCCTCTCCGGGAAGTCATCGCGCAGCTCGGGAGGAGCCCGTCCACGGCCTGGCAGGCCGGGCAGTTGGAGCGGGTTCATGGACTGCTTGCCGAGCTCGACGCCGCGGGGCTTGGACAGCCGGAGGCGCGCTACCGAGCCGTCGCCGCGTGTGTGGAAGAGCTGCTGCCACCGCCGGAGCTTTCCAAGCTGGTCCAGGTCGACCTTTTCAAGCCCGTGGTTGAAGCAACGCTCGGGCGGGAGGTGATGGACGAGCTGCGCTCGGCCGTGGCGCTCCTCCATCGCATCAGCCCCATGCGGCGCAATCCCCTCCAGAAGTTCAAGGAGGACTTCCTGCGACGCTACGAGCAGCAGGAGGTGCCGCTGGCCGAGGCGCTCGACGAGGACGTAGGCATTGGCTTCGAGGCCGCGAGCGGGCCGGCGGCCAGTTGCTCTCCCCTGCTCAAGGGCCTGGCCTTCCCTGGCGCTCCCGTGGACACGGTGGAGTGGTCACGCGCCGGGGATCTGCTCCTGGAGCGGGTCCAGCAGGTGGTCCGGGCCGGCGGCCGGGTGCTCGAGCTGACGGACAAGGACATCGAGGCGCTCTCAGTCCCAGAGAGGCTGCCGCTGCCGGATGCCTTCGTCGTGGTGGCGACGCTGGGGGCCGCTTCGGAGGAGGGCCTCCGGCAAGGAGACTTCTCGCTGCTGGTGCGGCTGGTGGACGGGCCTTCGGGAGTGAGGCTCCTCGGGCGCTTCTGTCATGGGGATGAGGCGCTCGGCTCCGCCGTACGCCACCACCTGCGCCTCGAGGAGGCGCTGCGGCCCGACGCCCTCTTCGCCGAGGTCGTCCACGTCCCCGCGGGCCGGGTGAGCAACGTCCTCACGCGTCCCGCCCTCCGGGCCTACGAGATTCCCTACCTTGGGCGCTCCGCGGTGCCGCCTGAAGCCCAGATTCCGTTGGGAGATCTCCTGATCTCCGTTCGCGAGGGGCGGCTCGTCCTGCGTTCCCGAAAGCTGGGCCGCGAGATCATCCCCCGCATGACGACGGCCCACGCGCACAGGTACCCCCATAACCTGGCGATCTACCGGTTCCTCGGAGCGCTCCAGACCGAAGGGCACGCATGCAGCCTGACCTGGAGATGGGGCGCGTTGGATGGCGCGCCCTTCCTGCCAAGGGTCGTCGCCGGGCGTGTCGTCCTCGCCAGGGCGCGCTGGCTGCTCCGCGCGAATGTGCTGGAGGAGCTGGCGCAAGGCCCCGCCCACGAGCAGGTCCGCCGGATGCTGGAGCTCCGAGAGCGCCTGGGCCTGCCCAGGTTCGTCCTGCTCACGGATGGCGACAACGAGCTGCCAGTGGACCTGGAGAATGCGCTCTGCGTGGAGTCCTTCCTGGCTCTCGCGGCACGGCGGCGGGTGGTGAGCCTCACGGAGATGTGGCCGGCGCCAGGGGAGCTGTGCGCCAGGGGCCCCGAAGGCTCGTACCTCCACGAGCTGATCATCCCCTTCGTGGGCCGGGAATCCGAGCGGAAGGAAGCTCCCCCTCGCCCTCCCTCTTCCCTCCCCGCTGGGAGACGGAGCTTCCCGCCGGGCTCCGAGTGGCTGTATGCCCGGCTCCACGTCGGCTCCGGCCTCACCGATCGGCTCCTGCTCGAGAACGTCGCCCCCGTTGTGAGAGCGCTCATGTCGTCGGGCAGCGCCGACCAATGGCACTTCCTGCGCTACTCGGACCCCGAGCACCACCTCCGACTGAGGCTGCGCGGCCCACCGGACGCACTGCTACGGGAGGCCCTGCCGCGCCTGCACGACGCCCTGGACCCCCTCCTCCAAGAAGGCCGTCTCAAGCGGTTCCAACTGGACACGTATGTCCGTGAGGTGGAGCGATACGGAGGCAGCGAGGGAGTGCTCCTGGCCGAGGAGTTCTTCCACGTGGACAGCGAGGCGGTCCTCGCGACGCTGGAGGCGTTGGAGGGGCGGGATGGTGATGCGCGGTGGCAGTGCGCCCTCGCGGGGATGGACCTGCTGCTCTCCGACTTCGGGTTCGACCTGGATGGAAGGCACCGCATCGCCAGCCGGCTGCGCACCGCCTACGCCCAGGAGCACGGGGCGGGCAAGAGACTCGAGGCCCAGCTCAGTCGCCTCGCCCGTCAGCGTCGCCCCATCCTGGAGCCACTCCTGACGGGCCAAGGCCCCCCCGGAGGCGCGTCGTCCCCGGGTTTCGCCGCCTTGCTCCGTCGGTCGGAGCGCCTGGTGCCTGTTGTCTCGCGGCTGCGGGAGCTCGAGCGGAGCGGAGGCCTGTCGCAGGGGCTTGATGCGTTGGCCGCAAGCTACCTGCACCTGCACGTCAACCGGATGCTGAGGGACGCTCCGCGTGCGCACGAGTTCGTCCTCTTCGATCTCCTCGAGAGGCTCTATGCGTCGTTCCGGGCGCGGGGGATGCGCCTGGAGCCAGCAGCGAGGATGGACAAGGAGCGCTTGGGATGAGGAAGGGCCCCTGGAGTTGGCTGCGACTGGCGGGCCTGCTGCTCGCGGTGGGCTGCGCCTCCGCGCCTGCCCCCATCCCCCC
>NZ_RAWI01000052.1 GCF_003612125.1 Corallococcus praedator | reverse complement strand
CAGGGGGGCGGTGCTACAGGGCTGTTGTCCGGGCCGC
The DNA here is from genome assembly GCF_003612125.1 of Corallococcus praedator. Lineage (GTDB taxonomy): Bacteria > Myxococcota > Myxococcia > Myxococcales > Myxococcaceae > Corallococcus > Corallococcus praedator. The sequence continues at coordinate 35,528 of NZ_RAWI01000052.1, read as the reverse complement.
TCTGGGTATGGACGGCGCGGCGCAGGGCCTCCTCCAGGTCGCGGGCGGCGGGGCCCACGGTGGACAGCATCTGGTTGGCGCTGCGGGCGTGGCGGTTCTCCGTTTCGGAGGCGAGCTTGAGCTGGGCGAGGCCCTCGGAGACGAGCCGGCGGGCGTCCTCCAGCTTCTGGCGGGCCTGGTAGAAGGCGACGTCGGTGAGCATGGACTGGAGGCTGCGGCGCTGCTCCTCCGTGATGCCGGAGAGCTTCTCCGCGCGGCGCAGGTAGTAGAGGCCGCGCTCCACCTTCGGGGGCTCTCCGGACGCGATGCGCGGGCGGGCCAGGGTCTCCAGGAGGGGGAACAGGGCGCGGTCCAGGTCGTCGCGGTCGGTGAACTTCTGCTGTGACAGCAGGGTGACGTCCTGGCCTTCCAGCGGGAGCGGGGCATAGGCGTCCGCGAGGCGCGGGTCGCCGGGGCGGTAGGCGGCGGCTCCGGTGGGCAGGGCGCGGCCCTTCATGACGACCAGCTCGCCGTTCTCCTGGACCAGGGTGAAGGTGCGCGAGTTGAGCTGGCCCAGGAGGAAGACGACGCCGCCGCCCAGGCCCAGGATGACGAGGAAGACGAGCAGGCGGGTGAAGGTGCGGCGTGCCCGGTAACCGAAACCCTGGGGTGAATTCGTGGTCATGTCGCCTGCCCTCCGGTCGGACGGGCACTTCGCCCGTGCTTGTAAGCGCCCTGAAATTGGGACGGCCCTGCCTCAGAGGCTACAGTTCCCGCCCCCCGGGAACATCATTTGCAATCTACCTTTCGTCGGATGGGGCCCAGCGAGCTGCTGCCCCGCTACATCTTCGCGGAGAGCCTGTTCGCGCGCCGTCGCGTGCTGGAGGTCGATGCCGTGGCCTCCACCGGGGGCGAGAGCGCGCGTTTCCTGGTGGAGCGGGGGGCTCGCACGGTGGTCGCGTGCGACGCGGACGTGGCGGCGGTGGAGGCGGCGCAGAAGGCCCATGCGCACCCGCAGCTGAGGTTCCGCGCGAACCTCTACGACGACCTGGAGCCGGCGAGCTTCGACCTGGTGCTGGTGACGGACCTGGCGCCCTACGTGCGCGCGCCCCAGTTGCTGGCGGAGCTGGCGCGGCTGGTGGCGCGGCAGGGGTTCCTGGTGGGGGGCCTGCGCAACATCGCGGGACTTGCGCTGCCGCAGTTGATGGAGCCGGAAGAGGACGTGCCGCCCATGTACGGGCAGCTCCTGGATGCGCTCAAGGCGCACTTCCCGCATGTGGAGGTGGCCACGCAGTCGCCGGTGCTGGGCTACCAGCTCGCGTTCGAGCGCGGGGACGGGTTGCAGGTGGACGGCTCGCTCGTGCGGCACAGCGAGGCGGCGTACTTCGTGGTGATGGCGGGCCTGGAGCCGGCGCGGGTGGTGGACCCCACGTGGGTGCAGCTGCCCCCGGAGCCGCTGGCCTTCACGCGCGGCAAGCTGGATGAGATCGCCGTCCGGGCGAAGACGTGGGAGGAGCGCGCCGGAAGGTTGAAGGACGCGGTGTCCAAGCTGCGCGCGGAGGTGGGCGACCGGGAGGCGGAGGTCGTCGCGCTCAAGCCGGCGCTGGAGGGCGCGCGTCAGGACATGGCGCGGCTGACGGCGCAACTGGAGACCGCTCGGGGCACGGTGGAGTCCGCGCGCGAGCGGGACGACCTGAGCAGCCGGCTGCGGCGGCGCGAGCTGGAGTTGCAGGTCGCGACGGAGCGCATCGCGGACGCGGACCGGCGGCTGACGGCGCAGCGGCTGGAGGTGGAGGCCGCGCAGCGCGCGCAGGCGGACGCGGGCGTGCAGGCGCTGGCGGCGCAGGAGACGCTGCGGCTGGAGCGCGCGCGGCGCGAGGAGACGGCGGCCTCGCTGGATGAGGCTCGCGAGCGGCTGACGCAGGCGTACACGGAGCTGCGCACGCTCCAGGACGAGCTGGGGGCGCTGCGCATCGACCGGGAGCGCGACCGGCTGGCGGCGGAGCGCGCGCAGGACGGGGCCGACGACCGGCGCAGGCAGGCGGAGGCGGCGCGCGAGCGGGAGCTGCGCATCGCGGAGCAGTACTCCACGGCGCTGGCGGCGGTGGAGCACCTGAAGTCGGAGCTGGCGCGCGCGCAGGACCAGGCGCGGGCGGCGGGCGACTCGGTGCCGGTGAGGGAAGCGGAGCTGGCGCGGGCGCGGCGGGAGCTCGCGGATGCCCAGCAGCGGATGCACTCGGCGGACGGGGCTCGCAAGGACGCGGAGGCGCGGCTGTTGGAGCGCGAGGCCGCGCTGCGGGGGCTGGAGACGGAGCTGATCTCCGCGCGCGAGTCGGAAGGCCGGCTGCGGCGCGACCTGGAAGGACAGGCCCAGTCCGAGGCGGCGGCGCGCGCGCTGGCGGCCCGCCTGGAAGAGGCGCTCCACGCGGCGCAGCAGCGGCTGGAGACGCTGGAGGCGGAGCAGAAGCGCGTCGAGTCCGCGCAGCATGTGGCGGGGCAGCGGCTGGCGGCGGCGGAGACGGAGCGCGTCCGGGTGGAGGCCGCGCTCGTGCAGGCCATCGACGCGGAGCGGGCCCAGGCGCAGGCGCGGTTGGAGGATGCGCTGGCGGAGGCTCGCGCCGAGGCCAACGAACGGGTGACGAACGCCCTGGCCGCCGCGCACTCGGATGCGGATGGGCGGCAGGAACGCGCGCTGGCGGAGGCCCGCGAGCAGGAGGAGGCGCGGCTCGCGCGGGCGTTGGCGGCGGCGGAGTCCGAGCTGACGGAGGCCCTCGCGCGGGCCCGGGCGGAGGAGGCCGCGGCGGTCGAGCGGGCGTTGGAGGAAGCGGAGGCGGAGCGCCAGCGCGTGCTCACCGAGGCCCAGGCCGACGCGGAGGCCCGGCTTTCGCGTGCGCTGGCGGAAGCGGAGGCCCAACGTGCGAGCGCCCTGACCGAGACGCAGGCTGGGCGGGATGCGGCGCTCGCCGACGCGGAGGCCCGGTGGACGCAGGCCCTGGCCGAGGCCCAGGCGGAGTCAGCCCGGGCGCTTGCGGACGCGGAGATTCTCGAAGGGCTGAAGATCGAGGAGGTCGAGGCCCGCGCGGCCCGTGCCCTCGCGGAAGCGCTCGCGGAGGCGGAGGTCCAGCAGGCCCAGGCTCTTGAGGAGGCAGAGGCCCGTGCGGTCCGTGCTCTCGCGCAAGTGCGTGCGGAGGCGGAGGCCCAGGTTCGTGCACTTGAGGCCCGCGTGGCCCAGGTGCTCGCGGACGCGGAGGCGCAGCAATCACGTGCGCTCGCGGAAGTGCGTGCGGAGGCGGAGGCCGAGCAGGCCCGTGCGGTTGCGGAAGTACGTGCGGAGACGGAGGCCCAGCAGGCCCGTTCCCTTGAGGAGGCGGAGGCCCGCGCGGCCCAGGCCCTGGCCGCGGTCCGTGCTGATGCGGATGCTCGGGTGGCCCAGGTGCTCGCGGAGGCCCGCGCCGAGTCGAGCGGCCAGACGGAGCAGGTGCTCTCGGATGTTCGCGCCGAGGCCGCCGCCCGGCTCGCGCAGGGACTCCAGGATGCGCGTGCCGAAGCGGAACGCACGCTCGCCGAAGCGGAGGCGCGTGCCACGCAGGAACTCCAGGCGGCTCGCTCCGAAGGCGAGACCCTGCGACTGGCCCTCTCCGAGGCCCGTGATGCCCTGGCCCGCGAGGTGTGGGAACACGGTGCCCGGCTCGCGGAATCGAATCAGGCCCGTGAAGACGCCGTGGGTCGCAACGCGGAGCTGGAGGCTGCCCTCCGGACCGTGCGTCAGGAGCTGTCCGACGCGGAGGCCCTGTCGAAGCTGATCCAGGACGACCTCGCGCGGGAGCAGCAGGCCCGGGCCTCGATGCAGGCCTCGCTCGACGCCACGCAGGCGAAGCTGGACGCGGTGGAACAGTCGCTCGCGACGGAGCGCGCCCAGCGGCAAGAGGTGGAGACGGCGCTGGGCTCCGCCCAGGATGAACTGCGTTCGGCGCGGCAGGCCCTGGCGCAGGTGCGGGAGTCGCTGACCGCCGAACAGGAGCGGGGCGCCCGTTGGGAAGCGGCGCTCGCCGACACCCAGGCCCAGTTGCTGTCGGAGCGCGAGCAGCAGGCCCGCGCGCAGGTGGCCCTCGCGAGCGTGCAGGAGTCGCTGGACGCCGAGCGCGCCCTCCGCACGCGCCTGGAAGGGTCGGAGTCCTCGTGGTCCGAGGCGCAGAGCGCGCTGGAAGCGGACCGGCTCCGGCTGGATGCCGCGCTGGGCGTCGCTCGCACGGTCCTGGAGGAGGAGCGCGCGCAGCGTGTCCGCCTGGAGGAGTCGCTCGCCCGCTTCAAGGAAGAGTCCGCGACGGCGATCGAGGAAGAGCGGTCCCTGCGCACGAAGGCCGGGGCGACCCTCGCCTCGGTTCAGGCCTCGCTCGATGAGGAGCGTGCCGTGCTGGCCCGTGTCGAGGTGTCGCTGGCCTCGACCCTCGAAGCTCGGAGTGAGCTGGAAGCGGACCTGGCGACGACCCGCGCCGCGCGGCTGTCCACCGAGGCCGCGTTCGAGCACACGCGTCAGACGCTGACGGAGGTCCAGGCCGCGTTCACCGAGTCGCAGCGTGCGAACGAAGCCGCGCTGCTGGACCTGCGTCAGTCGCACGAGAAGGCCCTGGCGACCGCTTCGGAAGAAGCCCAGGCGAGCGCGCAGGCCCTGGTGGAGGCCCGCGCCGCGCTGGCGGAGGCGAAGCAGGCGCAGGCGGCCCAGGACATGGCGCTGCGGGAGCTGCGCGCGGAACTCACCGAGGCGCGACGGTCCGAAGTGGAGGCGCTGTCCTCGCTGGACGACGCCCGCACGCAGGAGGCCCGCGAACGCGAGGCGCGTACGAAGGACGAGGCCGCGCTCGTGGAGGCACGCGAGGCCGTGGCCGCACTTCGCGCGGAGCTGGAGACCCTGCGCGGGGAGTCCACGGCGCAGCGTGAGCGCTTGTCCGAAGCGGAGCAGTCGCTCACACAGGAGCGCGTCGAGGCTCAAGCCCTGCGCGCGCGCCTGGCGGAAGCCGAGGCCCGTCAGGCCACCGAGACCGCGCTCCGTGCCGAACTGGAAGCGTCGCTGTCGGACACCGGGTCGCGATACGCCGCCGAAGCCGCGCGCCTGTCCGAGATGCAGCAGGCCCTCGCGGACGCGGAGGCCCGGCTTGCCTCCGAAACCACGCGGCTCGCTTCGTTGGAGCAGTCGCTCGCGGAAGCAGAATCACGACAGGCGCAGGAGGCCGCGCGTCGTGCCGAGCTTGAAGCGTCGTTGACGGAAGCCGAAGCGCGCCACGCCGAGGAGGCCGCGCGTCGTGCCGAGCTTGAAGCGTCGTTGACGGACGCCGAAGCCCGCCATGCCGAAGAGGCCGCGCGCCGCGCCGAGCTTGAAGCGTCGTTGACGGACGCTGAAGCCCGCCAGGGCTCCGAGACCGCGCGACTCTCCACGTTGGAGCAGGCGCTGGCGGATGCGGAGACGCGGTATGCCTCGGAGGTCGCTCGACTCTCCACGTTGGAGCAGGCGCTGGCGGCAGCGGAGAAGCGGTCCGCCTCCGAGACCGCGCGCCGCGCCGAACTGGAAGCTTCGCTGACGGAAGTGGAGTTCCGGCTCGCCGCCGAAACCGCCAACCTGGGGGCGTTGGAGGATTCGCTCGCGCAGGCGGAGGCCGCCCGTCGCAGCGCCGAGGCCCGGTTCGAGGAAGGCGCTCAGTCGCAGGAAGCAGCGCGCGAGGCCGAAGCCAGGGCAACGCGCCTCATGGAAACGCTGTCCACGCGCGAGCAGGAGTTGCGCGAGGCCGGTGCCCTGCGCGTGTCCATGGAAGCGCAGATGGAAGGCGCGCTCTCCCGGGCCGAGCGTCAGCAGCAGGACCTGGACGAGGTGCGCGAACAGCTCGCACTGAGGGAACAGGAACTGGCGACCGTGCGCGGGGACACCGCGCAGCTGGGCGCCGCGCAAAAGGAACTCATGCGCCTGGGCTCCGAGCTGCAACGCGCCCACGGCGCGCTGCACGAACGAGGACAGCAGGTCGGCCGGCTGGAAGCGGAGTTGACGGACGCCAGTGACCGGCTCGCCGCCACGCGCGAACACGCGGAGCTGCTCGTGGTGCAGCTGGAAACCGCGCGGCGCTTCGCGGGCAAGGCCACGAACCTGGAGTCCTCGCTCGAAGCGGAGCGGACCGCCCTCGAAGCCCTGCGCGCCGAACTGGAGACCGCCCGCGCCGACGCGGCCCGGCTCACGGAGACCGCGCGGAACGAGAACGCGCGCGCCTCCACCCTGGAGCAGCAGCTCGCCCGGGCCCTGGAGGAACGCGAAGCCGAGGTCGCGGCCCAGGCTCGCGGGGCCCAGGACGCGCTCTCGCTCGCGAGCACCGAGCAGGTCCGACTGGAGGCAGAGCTCGCCGCCGTCGCCGCGCGCACCCAGGAAGAACAGGCCGTGTTCGAGGCCCGGCTCGCGGATATTTCCGCCCGCGCGGAGCAGGAGAAGACCGACCTGGAAGCGCGCCTCGCCAGCGCCGGCTCCGACAAGGCGGAGCTGGAGGTGCGTCTCTCCGAAGTCACCTCGCAGGCCGGCACGGAGAGGGCGGAGCTGGAAGCCCGGCTCGCGGACCTCACCACGCAGGCGGAGGCGGGAAGGGCGGAACACGAGGCCCGGCTCGCGGAAGCGCTGGCCCGCGCCCAGACGCATCAAGCCGAACTGGAAGCCCGCCTCGCGCAGGCCGGCGACCAGACGCGCGAAGCCCTCTCCGCCCTGGAGGCCCGTCTCTCCACGGCGCTCGCGGACGCTCGCTCCGAACAGGCCGCGCTGGAGTCGCGCGTGGCCGCCCTGTCCCAGGCCGCCGCCGACGCCGAGGCCCAGGCCCGCCGCGCCGACACCGAGCGCACCGCCATGGCCTCCGAACGCGAACGCATCCAGTCTGACCTGACGGTCGCCCGGGCCGCCCGCGTCCGCCTGGAGGGCCGCGCCACCTCGCTGGAGACAGCGGCCCTGGACGCCGCGCGCATCCTGGACGCCGAGCGCGCCGAACGCGACCAGCTCACCGCCCGGATCCGCGAACAGCAGGCCCGGCTGGAAGCCCTGGAGACGGAGCGCGAGACGCTGGTCCAGGCGCTGGAGGAGTCGAAGGCTTCCTCGTCCGGACAGCCCCCCGAGGCCGTGCTGGAGATGGCCGCCGAGATGGAGGTCCTCCAGGCCCACGTGGAGACCATGCAGGACCAGCTGGCCGCCCGGGAGGCGGAGCTGGCCGAGCTGCGCCGCGCCAGCGGGCCCGCCGCCCCCACGCCCTCGCGCAGGTCCATGCCCGCGCTGGACCTTCCGACCCCGCCCAAGAAGGTCGGCGAGCGCGAATAACGCCGGCCGTCTACACTTGGTCCCGTGGACGCACGCGAACGCATCTTCAAGTACCACGGCCTGGGCAACGACTTCGTCGTCCTGGACCGCCGTCGCACGGGCGTGGACATCACCGCTGAACAGTCGCGCTGGCTGTGCGACCGGCGCCGGGGCATCGGCGCGGACGGCGTGCTGGCCCTCCTCCCCTCCACCCGGGGGATGGCGCGCATGGTCGTCCACAACGCCGACGGCAGCATCGCGGAGATGTGCGGCAACGGCCTGCGCTGTGCGGTGAAGTATCTGGTGGATCAATCCGGAGAACACCCCGCGCTGCTCGACGTGGAGACGGGGGCGGGCGTGCTCACCTGCGAGCCCGGCTACGGCGACGGCGGCGTGGTGGGCGTGGACATCTCCATGGGCCCGGCGCGGCTGGTGGCCGCGAACCTGCCCTCGGGGACGACGGGGCAGCCCTTCGTGGCCGCGCCCGTGCCCGGACACCCGGAGCTGCGTGGCACCGCCGTGAACATGGGCAACCCGCACCTGGTGCTCCTGGATCAGCCCCTGGAGGACGCCGAGCGCCTGGGGCCGGGCCTGGAGCGGCACCCGGCCTTCCCGGACCGCACCAACGTGGAGTTCGTGCGCGTGGACGAGGACGGTCTCACCGTCGTCGTCTGGGAGCGGGGCTGTGGCCTCACCCAGGCCTGCGGCACGGGCGCGTGCGCCTCCGCGGTGGCGGCGGTGCTGGCGAAGCGCCTGCCGGGCAATGCCTGGCTGCGCGTCACCCTGCCGGGCGGCGATCTGCGCATCCGTGTTCCGGACGACCTGTCCGACATCCGACTGCGCGGTCCGGTCGCCTTCGTCTTCGAAGGCGTTGTAGCCCTTCCAAGGGCCCGATAACCTTCGCGTTTCCTCCCTTCTCCCCCGAGCGCCGTGGCTGGTCCCATCCTCGTCGTCGACGACGACCTGTTCTTCCGACAACTCGCCACGGACCTGCTGTCGCAGCGCGGGCACCGCGTGGTCGCCGTGGAGAACGCCACCCTCGCGCTGGAGGAGGTGGCCCGGGCCACGTTCGACCTGGTCCTCACCGACGTGGTGATGCCCGGCGTGGACGGCTTCGCGCTCACGTCCCGCCTGCGGGAACGCGATCCGGAGCAGGAGGTCATCCTCGTCAGCCACCGCACCGACGTGCAGGGCTCGGAGGTCGCGCTGCGCCTGGGCGTGGCGGACTGCCTCACCAAGCCCATCGAAGAGGCGGACCTGCTGCTCGCGGTGGACCGCGCCATGGAGCGCGCCCAACTGCGGCACGAACGCTCGCGGCTCCAGGATGAAAACCTGGAGTTCGCCCGCTTCCACAACCTCCAGCAGCGGTGCCTGGAGCTGTTGTCCCATCCGGATTTGGAATGGCTCCAGGAGCGCGTCATCGCGGACCTGGGTTCGGTGTGCGACGCGCAGAGCGCCGCGCTGTGGGTGGTGGACGACCGGGGGGACCTGGGGCTGCGCTCGTACCGGGGGCTGCTCGACAAGCAGTTCCTGCCGGAGAAGATGAGCCCGGAGGGGCCGCTGTCCCTGCGACTGCGAGAAGCCCTGCCGTGGCTCGCGCGCGACGAGCGCTCCACGGTGCTCTACGTGCCGCTGGTGGCCGCGGGCGAGGTGATGGGCCTGGCGCAGTTGTCGGATCCGCTCACCGGGGACTTCCGCGCGGAGCACACGCGCGACGCGAAGGTGCTGGCGGACTTCGCCGCGGTGGGGGTGAAGAACGGCCGCAAGCTGCTCGCGCTCCAGCGCCTGGGCCTGCGCGACCGCGACACCGCCGCGTACAACCTGAGCTACTTCACCGACTACGCGTCCAAGGAGATCTACAAGGCGCGGCGGTACGGGCGCACGTTCTCGCTGCTCACCTTCAGCATCGACAACCTGCCGCTGGTGCGCGTGCGGCTGGGGGCGTCGGAGGCGAAGAAGGCGGTGCGCGGCATCATCAAGGCGCTCAGCAAGATCATCCGCGACTCGGACGTCATCGCGAAGGCGAGCGACCAGGAGTTCTACCTGCTCCTGCCGGAGACGGACTTCTTCGGCGCGATGATGTTCGTGCGCCGCGCCGTGGCGGCGGTGCGCGACGAGCCGGAGGTGCAGGACGTGGAGCAGCGCCTGCCCCTGGCGCTGGTGGGCGGAGCGAGCACCTTCCCCAAGGACGGCGAGGACTTCGACGAGCTGGTGCACCGCTGCCGCCGCCGGATGGACGAGCGCCGCGCGTCGCTCCAGCGCCGGCTGATGCTGGACGGGCTGCCGTTCTGGGACGAGGTGGACCTGCTGCTGGGCACGCCCAACAGCCCGCGCCTGCCCACGGACGACCGGGCCGAACCCAGCCGTCGGGGCAAGGTGGCGGACGTGCTCTTCGACGAGCTCCAGGTGGAGATTGCCCGCGAGCTGGTGCGCGACCCGGGCTCGCGCGGACTGCTCTACGTGGGCGGTCCGGAGATCCGCGCGGACCTGCCGTTGGCTGTGGGCCTGGAGCAGGCGCCGCCGGACCTGTCGTCGCGCATCTACCTGTTGGGCCGGCGCGTGGATTTGGAGTCACATCCCGCGCTCACGCCGGTGTTCCTGGAGGGCGACGAGCGGGTGTCGCGCCACGAGTTCATCCTCTGGCTGTCGGAGAGTGCGTCGTACGCGCTCATCCAGCGGCGCGGGCGTGGCGCGACGTGGGGGTTCCACACCTCGGACACCGCGGTGGTGGACGGGCTCATCTCCAAGCTGCAGGCCGAATACGACCTGCAGCCCTACTGACGAAGCGGAGCCCAGAGCGTGGCCCAGGTGCGGAAGATCCTCATCGCAGACCCCGACCTCGACTCCGTGCGCGCGCTGTCGCGGGCGCTCAGGACCAAGGGCTACCAGGTGCACTACGCGCCGGACGGCTCGCGGGCGCTGGAGGTCGCGGTGCTCCGGCATCCGGACCTGACGCTCTTCGACGAGGCATGCCGGCTGCTGGACGCGCGCACGTTCGTGCAGATTCTTCGCACCAACCCGCGCACCGAAGACATCCCGGTGGTGCTCACCACGTCCAGCATGGACACGGACCGGGCGCGGGGCCCGCGCGACGGCATGCTGCGCAAGCCCTTCAACCTGGACGAGGTGCTCAGCCGCATCGAGCACATCTTCCGGCGCAATGAAGCGGCCAAGGACCTCAAGAGCGAGCAGCAGGAAATCGAAGGGTCGCTCAGCCAGCTCAGCATCCCGGACCTCATGCAGATATTGGGCATGAACAAGCGCAACGGCCGGCTGTCGCTGGAGCGCGGTTCGGAGCGCGGGGAGATCACCGTCTCTGATGGCCGCACGGTGAACGCGCGGCTGGGGAGGGTGGAAGGGGAGAAGGCGCTGTTCCGGCTGTTGTCGTGGACGGAGGGCAACTTCACGTTCACGCCCGGCATGAACGCGGCCCGGCCGCGCATCAACCGCGCGATGGACGACGCGCTGCTTGAAGGCATGCGGCAGTCGGACGAGGTGAACCGGCTGTTGCCGAACCTGCCGCCGCGTCACACGCGGCTGATGCTCGCGCCGGAGGTGGACCTTTCCGAAGCGCAGCACCCGGTGACGGCGCAGGTGATGGAGCTGCTGCGCCAGCCGCGTGCCCTGGGCGAGGTGCTGGACCTGGCGCCCGCCACGGACATGGAGGTGCTGGGCGTGCTGTCCACGCTGCTCCAGAAGGGCGTGGCGCGGCCGACGGAGAGCGAAGGCCAGAACCTGGGCGCGGGCGACCTCATTGGCGCGGCGGAGGTGCACGCGTTGCGAGGCCGCCTGTTGCGCACGCGGGCCCCCGCGCGGGTGGCCACGGCGAAGGTGTTCGTGTGCGGCAGCGGCTCTTCCGCGGCGCGGCGCATCCTGGCGAGGGTGCCGGGGCTGGAGGCGCTGTCAGCGGATCCGACGGCGGTGAAGAGCGGCTTCGGGACGCTGGGGCGGCTGGAGCTCAGCGATGTGTTGAACGTGGACTTCTGCGTGCTGCCGCCCGCGGAGGCCGCGCGTCCCTTGTGGCGTCCGTTCAGCGCGGGCGCCATCGGTGCGTTGTTGATGGACTCCTCGGAGCCAGCGGTGAAGCTGGCGCACTACCTGGCGTGGGAGGTCCGCATTCCCATCGTGGTGGTGGGCACGGAGGTGCCCTCGCCGCTGCTGGGCGCGCCCGCTGGAGCGATCGCTCCGGGCGAGGACCTCACGCAGGCCCTGCGCGCGATGCTGATTCAAGCGCTCAACCCCGCGCCCACGCTGCCCGGGGTGTCCCAGGTGCAGCGCGCGGCCGTCGTACCTCCCTGAATCCTCAGGAGCGGGCCACGGGACTCCGGCGCTCCAGGTGCATGGGCAGTCCGCCGTAGGGCCGCAGCGACAGGTGTGACTCGGGCTGCAACGAGAAGCCGGGCGCCTCACGCAGCCGGTAGCGCTGCGCGACGGTGGCCAGCACGAGCTGTGACTCCATCATCGCGAAGCTGTTGCCGATGCACTGGCGCGGCCCGCCGCTGAACGGGAACCACGCGAAGCGGTGTCGCCTGGCAGCGGCCTCCGGAGCGAAGCGCTCCGGGCGGAAGGCGTTGGGCTCCTCCCAGAAGTCCGGATGGCGGTGCGTGACGTAGGGGCTCACGTCCACCGCGCTGCCCTTCGGAATCTTGAAGCCGCCGATGACGTCGTCCTCCACCACGGTGCGGCTGAAGATGACCGCCGCCGGGTACAGCCGCATCGCCTCCTCCACCACCTGCCGCGTGTAGCCGAGCTTCGGCACATCCTCCACCGTGGGCACCCGGCCCGCCAGGACGGCATCCACCTCCGCGTGCAGACGCGCCTCGACCTCCGGGTGGGTCGCCAGCAGTCCAAAGACCCAGCTCAGCGTCGTGGCCGTCGTCTCGTGGCCCGCGAGGAGCATCGTCAACACTTCGTCCCCCAACTGCGCGTCCGTCATGCCCGTTCCCGTGTCCTCGTCACGCGCGGCCATCAACATGGAGAGCAGGTCGCCGGTGTCCTCCGGGCGCTGCCTGCGCGTGGCGATGATGCCCTGCACCGTCTCCCGCAGCGTGGTGCGCGCGGCGCGGAAGGCCCGGTCGTTCCGCGTGGGCAGCACGGGCGGCAGCATGTTGAAGGACCGGAAGCGTTCAGCGATCTGCCGGCTCAGCTCGTTGAAGGCCGCGCCCACCCGCGCGGTCTGGTCCTCCACGGACGTCCCGAAGAGCGCCTCTCCGACGATGCCCAGCGACAGCCGCATCATCTCCTCCGTGACGCCCACGGGTGTGCCCTGCGCGGCGGAGGCCTCCCAGCGCTGGAGCATCGCTTCCGTGGAGTGGATCATCTGCGTCGCCATGCCGGCGATGCGCTGCCGGTGGAACGCGGGTTGCGCCAGCCGCCGCTGCCGGAGCCAGAAGTCCCCCTGGCTGGTCAGGAGTCCGTTGCCGGTGATCCACGCCCCCATGCGGTACGAGAGGTGGTCCTTCGTGTAGTTCTTCACGTGGTCCTGCAACACGTGACGCACCCCGTCCGGGTGGGCGATGAGGTGCGACTTCAAGGGGCCCAGGCGGTAGCGCACCACGTCCCCGTACTCGCGATGGATGTCCGACAGGAAGCCCAGGATGTCGCGGCGCACCTGGGGCAGCACGCCCATCAGCAGGTGGCCCCGGGGGCCGGTGGGAATGCGGGCAGCAGTGGCGGTGGTCATCGGGTGACTCCTCCTGCCGGGAGGTATCGCGCTCCGCGAGCCCGCGCGCATGGTCCCCGGACGCCAACGCATTGTCCCCGGGCGCCACCGCGCGTTGCGACGCGAGGGGCGGCTGGGCCATGCTGACGGGTGATGCGTCCCCAGGCGCTCCTGTCCTCCCTCTTCCGTCCGCTGTTCCACGTCGGTGAGTCACTGGGAATCCCGCGCGCGCTCCTGCTGGAAGCCGTGGGCGAGGAGGAGGCCCGGCTGGCGCGGCCGGACGTGCGGGTACCCTACACAGCGCTGGAACGCCTGTGGGCCCTGCTCGTGCGGGAGGGCGGCAAGGAACCCCTGGCCGTGCGGCTCGCGCAGGCGGTGGAGCCCACGCACGTGGGGCTCGTCGGCTATGTGCTCGTCAACAGTCCGGACCTGGGCACGTCCCTGCAGCGCTACTGCCGCATCAACGCGCTGCTCGACCCGCGCACGCGGTGGCGCGTCCTCCACACGGACCGCGCGCTGCGCGTGGAGCTGCACCTGGATCCGCTGGATGCCTGGGCCCCGCGCCTCCAGCACCCACCGGAAGGGTTGCTGGTGACGCTGGTGTCCAGCGCCCGCCTGCTCAGCGGCGAGGACTGGAGCCCCACGCGCATCTGCTTCGCGCACCCGCGCCACGCGGCCTCCTCCGCCGTGGAGGACTTCCTGGGCGTCGCCGCCGAATACGACGCGAGCGCCTACCTCGTGGAAGGAGACGCGGCCGCCGCACGGCTCCCCATCCGTCACGCCGACATCGAGCTGGGCAACCTGCTCCACGCGCGCGCCGAAGCGGAGCTCGCGCAGCTGCGGATCCACGAGACCCGCTCCTGGCGCGAACAGGTGGAGGAGGTGCTCGCGGCGCAGCCCCGCACGGGGGACCTGGTGCCCGCGGATGTCGCGACGCGGCTCGCGGTGAGTGAGCGCACGCTCCAGCGCCGCCTGCGGGAGGAGGGCGTCACGTTCGCGGGCCTGGAGGACGCCGTGCGCCGCGACCGCGCCTTCCAGTTCCTGCGCGACGGGGTGCTGCCCCACTTTGAAATCGCCTTCCTCCTGGGCTTCAGCGACCCCAGCGCCTTCACCCGCGCGTTCCGCCGCTGGAGCGGGACGACGCCGGGCCACTGGCAGCAGGCGCGGGGCGCCAGGGACGGATCCGCGTAGGTCCCCCTGGAATCCGTCCCGCGCGCGGAATGTTTTTCCCACGGGTGCGGCACCCGTCGCGCCCAGGAGAGGGGCACACGGATGATCAAGACGCTGAGGGACGCGGAGGAGCTGGTGCGCACGCGCCACGTCATCACCGAGGTGCCCACCCACGGGCCCACGTCCCTCGTCGAACAGGTCATGGGCGGACGCCCCGCCGGAAGCTGGCGCGAACATGCGAAGGGGCGGCTCGCGTACCGGCTGGGACGCCAGCTGCGCGCGTCACCGGACGTGCTCGCCGTTCGCCTGGTGGAGGGCAAGGTGGCCTTCGTGGACCCCACGCTGTGGGCCTCCGTCTACCGCGTCGCGATGGAGCCCGCGCGCCGCCGGCCCTCGCTCCAGGGCCTGTCCTTGGAGGCCCGCTCGCTGCTCTCCACCGTGGAGCGGGATGGGCGCGTGCGGCTGGACAAGGAAGGCCCCTGGACCAAGGCGCGCGAAGCGCTGGAGGAGCGCCTGCTGGTCCACTTCTCCGAAGCGCAGGAGGAGGACGGCCACCATGTCGCGGTGCTGCGCTCGTGGCGGGACTGGGCCTCCCCGGAGCTGAAGGCGGATGCGGCCCGGCTGTCCTACGAGGACGCGCAGGCGCGGCTGCGAGCGGCGTGTGACGGGGCGCCCACGGGCCTGGGGCCCTGGGTGTTCTAGCGCTGGCCTGCCGTCAGCTCAGGCGGCTTCCTCGCGCACTTCCAGGGCGTCGCGGATGCCCGGAAGCCGGACGAGCAGCTCGTACTCCGCGGGCTGGATCATCGACACGCGGCGGCCGGCCACGCGCTCCATCCAGATTTCGATGCGGTGCTCCCCGGCCGGATTGACCTGCCGGAAGATGCGGGCCCTGCGGCCTTCGGCCTGGCAGGCGAGGATGTCCTGCTGGAGGCTGCGCAGACGGCGGAACACCTTCAGCGCCGTGCGACCCTCGGGGGTGTCGAACGTGTGGAAGTGCCGGTTTCGCGACAGCGGACGGCCGGGGTCATGAAGCCTCTCGACGAGGCGGCGCACGAAGGGGTCCATCGACGGAGGAGGATAACATCCGCTACCCTGTCGCTCAGTGATGCCTCAGCGATTTTTCCCCCGTCCCTGGACGCTCGTCCTGCTCCTTCCGCTTGCCTGCAAGGACCCGGAGACGGCAGCCGCCCAGAAGCAGGCCACCCAGGTCCAGTCCTCCCTGTCCGAAGGTCGCGAGGCCCTCACGAAGGGCAACTACGGCCGCGCCATCGCCGCGCTCCAGAAGGCCTCCAATTCGGCCCCGGAGAGCGTGGAGCCGCTGCTGCTGCTGGCGGAGGCCCACCGGCTGAGCGGCAACTCGGGCGCCTCCATCCTGACGCTCAAGCAGGCGGAAGGCCTGTTGCCTGGAAGCGACCCCGTCATCCAGAAGCAGCTGTCGGACCTGTACCTGCGGGAGGGCCAGGCGCCCCTGGCCATCACCACGCTCGTGGCCCTGCGGGACGAGGGCAAGCTGACCCCCGACGACATCCTGGCCCTGGCGCGCCTCCAGGCCCGGCAGGGCCACGCCGAGGAGGCCTTCACCACGCTGGAGCGCACCCTCCGGGAGAACCCGGACGACGCCGCGACGAAGACGGTGGAGGCGGAGATCCTCCTCATGAAGGGCGAGGAGCTGCTCGCGGCGAACCTGATGGACCGCGTGCTCCAGAACTCGCCCAGCTTCACGGCGGCCCGGCTCCTGCGCGCGCGCTACTTCCTGATGAGCGGCTTCTCCGACCTGGCGGAGGCCGACCTCCAGTCCGTGCCACCCGCGGACGCGGCGACCACGGACGTCGTGGCCATGAAGGCCCGCGTGCTGATGGCGCTGGGCCGCCCGGCGGAGGCGGAGGCCGCGCTCAAGCTGCTGCTGGAGGACGACGCGGACAACGCGGAGGCGCTCGCGTGGCTGGCGGACATCGTCCGGGCCCAGGGGCGCCTGACGGACGCGCAGCAGTCGGTGGACCGGGCCCTGCAACTGCGCCCCCGGCTGGCCCGGGGCCTGTACGTGCGCGGCCGGGTGCAGGAGGACCAGGAGGATGTGCGCGCCGCCGAGGACAGCTACCGCTTCGCCCTCAAGACGGAGCCCGCCTTCGGCCCCGCGCTCTCGCGCATCTGGCGGCTGTACCTGAAGGCCGGCAAGAAGCCGGAGGCCCAGGCCACGCTGGAGCGACTGGTGGGGCTGGGCGAGGCGTCGGTGGAGGAGAAGGCCGCGCTCGCGGGCCTCTACGCGCAGTTCCAGACGCAGCTGCCGCGCGGCAAGAAGCTCATCGACGAGGCCCTGCAGCGCGAGCCGCAGAACCCCGAGTACCTGCGCATCCGCAAGGCCATCGAGAAGGCCACCCCCAGGAAGAAGGGCGCCTCCTCCGGCCCCATCATCATCCGCGGGGGACGGCGCTGACGGAGGAGGGGAGCGCGGCTTCCGCGACCACCTTCTCCAGCGCCTTCTGGCCCTTCTTCTGGCCCACCGCGACGACCAGCAGGTTCTCGCGGGTGAAGTAGCGCCGGGCCGTGTCGCGCACCTGCGCGGCCGTCTGGCGGTCCACCAGGTCCGCGCGGTGGCTGAAGGTCTCCGGCGTGCGGAACAGCTCCGTGCCGCCGAACCACCCGGCCAGCTCGCCCGGTGAGTCCTGGGAGAACTCCAGCAGCATGCGGTGGCGGCGCTTGGCGCGGTTCAGCTCCTCCGCGCCCACCTCCTCGTCGCACAGCGCTGCGAGCACCCGCAGGGACTCGGCCACCACCTGGGACGCCTTCTCCGGCGCGCTGGCGGCTTCAATCTCGAACAGGCCGGTGTCGTGGTACGTGTCCAGCCCGGCGCTCACCGAGTACGCAAGGCCGCGCTTCTCCACGATTTCAAACGGCAGCCGCGACGACAGGCCGTCGTCCAGCAGGCGCCGGAGAATCTGGAGCGCGGGGTAGTCCTCGTGCTGCTCCGGCACGACGCGGAAGGTGAGCTTGAACTCCGTCTGCGACTCGTCGTGCGTGACGAAGTGGAAGTGCGGCCCGGGCCCGATGAGGGGCGGCGGCGCTTCGGTGGAGGCCTCGCCCCGGGGCAGGTGGGCGAAGGCGCGCTCGGCCAGCGCCATCACCTCCGGGTGGCTCACGCGGCCCGCGGCGGTGACGACCAGGTTGCCGGCCACGTAGTGGCGCGCGAAGTGCTCCCGCACCTGGGCGTGGGTGAGGGCCTTCACGGAGTCGCGGGTGCCGGCGATCTTCAGCGACAGCGGGTGGTCCGGAAACAGGAGCCGCTTGGACAGGTTGTCCAGGTCGATGTCGCGGCCCTTCTCATCCACCTCATCCAGCATCTCCTCCAGGATGATCTGCCGCTCCACCTCCATGTCGGTGAGGCGGGGGCGGGTGAGCATGTCCCCGATGACGTCCATGCCCACGCGCAGGTGCGACGGGTGCAGCGGCGTGTAGTAGTAGCCGTGGTCGCGGGTGGTGGCGCCGTTGAGGTTGCCGCCCACTTCCTCCACGGCGGCGTTCATCTTCACGGTGTCCGGCCAGCCCTCGCTGCCCCGGAAGAAGAGGTGCTCCAGGAAGTGGCTGACGCCGTTGTTCCCGGGCGTCTCGTGACGGCTGCCGGTCCGCACGTAGACGGCCAGCAGGGCGGTGTGCAGGTGCGGCGTCTCGACGGTGACGACGCGCAGCCCGGAGGGCAGCACGTCCCGGAACGGTTTAAAGCTCATGCGCAGGGAAGCCTTAACACGAAGGTCGTCCCCTGGCCGGGAATACTCTGGCAGGAGAGCGAGCCCCCGTGGGCCTGGAGGATCTGTTGGCTCACCGCCAGACCCAGGCCGGTGCCCCCCTCCTTCGTGGTGAAGAAGGGCTCGAAGAGGTGGCGGCGCACCTCCTCCGTCATGCCATTGCCGGTGTCGCGCACGGACACCTCCACGTCGCCCTCGCGCGGCAGGGTGGCCACCGTGAGCCGGCCCCCGGAGGGCATGGCCTCGCGGCTGTTGCGCAGGAGGTTCAGGAACACCTGGCGTAATTGCCCCTGGTCCGCGAGCACCCGGGGGGTGCCGGGGGCGAAGTCGCGCACCACCTCCACGCCCGCGCGCACCAGCTCCTCGCGGGTGAAGTCGAGCACGCCGTCGAGCACCGCGATGATGTCCTCCGGCTCCAGGTCCGGCCGGGCGGGGCGGGCCATGCGCAGGTACTGTTCGGTGACGTCGGTGAGGCGGTCCACCTCATGGGTGACGGCGGAGAGCAGCTCGCGCGCCTCCACGGCGGTGTCGGCGGAGTCGAACCGGGCGGTGTCCACCGCGTCCTGGAGCAGCTCCACATTGAGGCCGATGGAGGACAGCGGGTTTCGCACCTCGTGGACGATCTGCGCGGAGATGCGGCCCACGGCGGCCAGCTGTTCGGCGCGCATCAGCGCCTCGGCCTGGGACTTGAGCTGCGCTTCGCGGGCCTGGAGCGAGCGGGCCATCTGGTCGAACTCGCGCGCGAGCAGCGCCACCTCGTCGTCGCCGCGCACGCCCAGCTGGGCGGAGTAGTCGCCCTTGCCGATGCGCGACACGCCCTCGATGAGGGTGCGCACCGGGCGCAGCGTGCGCGCGGACCACGCGGTGACGCCCACGCCCACGCCAATGGCCATGATGGACAGCGCGATGATGGTGAGGCCGGTGCGGCGCTCGCGCTCCTCCGCGCCGTCCACGCGCTCGCGGATGCGGTTGCCCAGCGTGGCGCGCAGCACGCGCAGCTCACGGCCGATGGCGGCCTCCAACTGGCGCAGTTCGGCGGTGGCGCGGGCCACCTCGTCGCCCCGGGGGGACTCGGACGCGAGCGCGGCGAACACGGCCTCCACCGCGTGGCCGTAGGCCTGCGAGTTCTTCGACAGCTCGCCGAAGCGGGCGTCCAGCTCCATGACGAAGGGGACCTCTCCCTCGGGGGCGAAGGTGAGCACCTCGCGGGCCTTGGCGCGGGCGGCCTCCAGGCGCTGGGCCATCTGGGGCGAGTAGTAGAGGCTCGCGAGCCGGATGAGCGCGCGGCGCGTCTCCACGCTGTTCTGCTCCAGCACGCGCTCGGTGTCCTTCTCCTGGCTGGTCTGGAAGGTCTCCAGCGCGGCGGCGTCCTGGGACAGCTGGAGGTAGCCCTGGCTGACGAGGCGGATCTCCAACCGGTTGCGGTGCAGCTCCGCCACGCTGAAGAGGGACACCGTCCCGAACGTCAGCAGCACCAGCGCGTAGCCCAGGAAGATGCGGGTGGCGAGCGAGAGCTTCATGGAGGAGGGGACAGGACATACGTCCTGGGGCGGGCGCATTACAGCGCAATCCCCGGCGGCCCGCCTGCTTCCGCCCTTCCCGGGCGTCCAGACTTCGTCCCGCCGGAGACGAAGCGGGCTGGTAGCGTCCGGCGCATGTCCGCGCGCTCCGTCCGCTCCACGCTCCTGGCCGCCCTGCTGGCCCTGTCCGCCGGCTGTGGCGAGAAGGAGGTCACCCCCTCCCTGGACCTCATCTCCGCCTCCTGTGCCGGCACGCCGCCCTTGGAAGGGGTGACGCACCTGCGCTTCCGCGTCAGCGGGCCCGGACTCGACACGCCCCGGGAGCGGGTGTCGACGGTGCGGTGGACGCCCGCGGACGTCCCGGCGATTCCGCCAGGCAGCGCGCGGGTGCTGGAGGTGCGGGCGTACGCGGGGGCTCCGGACCAGGGTGGCCAGTTGCGGTCGCTGGGGCGGACGGCGCCCTTCGACGTCGCGCAAGGGCAGGCGGCGTCGGCGCGGGTGTTCCTGCGGCGGCTGGGCGAGTTCGCGCCGGTGAACCAGGCCGCGAGTCCCGACACGTGCGCGGTGCCGGGTGAAACGCGGGCCGGGCACACCGCGACGCTGCTGGCGGATGGACGGGTGCTGTTCGCGGGAGGCTATGCGCCCGGGAGGGA
The DNA here is from genome assembly GCF_003612125.1 of Corallococcus praedator. Classification (GTDB taxonomy): domain Bacteria; phylum Myxococcota; class Myxococcia; order Myxococcales; family Myxococcaceae; genus Corallococcus; species Corallococcus praedator. The sequence goes on along the minus strand of NZ_RAWI01000052.1, from coordinate 15,492 downwards.
TGGAACGCGGCCGGTGTCGGGGACGACGGAGGTGTTCGACCCGGTGGCTGGAACGTTCAGCCCCGGGCCGGACGTGGGCGCACGGGCCTTCCACACGGCGTCGCCGCTGCCGGACGGGAAGGTGCTGCTCGTGGGGGGCGCGGAGACGCTGGACCAGGTCTCGTTGCAGCGCACGGCGCGCGTCGTGGACGTGGCCGAGGGTGTGGCGAGCACGTTGGAGCCGAAGGTCGCGCGCTACCAGCACGCCGCGGCGGTGGATGTTGACGGGCATGTGCTGCTGGTGGGTGGGCGTGCGGCGGATGGAAGTGGGGCGTTCACGTTGGAGGGCTTCGATGCGGCCTCCGGGCGCTTCTTCAACGGGATGGGCGAATTGCATCGCGTGGACGCGACGCTGACGGTGCTGGAGGACGGGCATACGATCCTGGTCGCGGGGGGCTCGGATGCGCTGCGGCTTGAGGCGGAGGTCCTGTCCGCCGGGTTCGACGGAGACACGTTCGGGTGGTTGTTGCCGGTGCCACCCCGGCTCCGGGTTCCCAGGGTGGGCGCTTCCGTGGCGATGCTGGGGCGGGCGGAGGACGGCCCCCGCCCGTTGCTGATGGGCGGCTTCGATGGTGTGGATCCGCTGAACGGAGCGCGAGCCGTGGGGGCGTCCGAGGTATTGGAGAGCCCGATCCGGGTGAGCGATGGACCGGCGTTGTTGCCCCGGAGCAACGCGTGCGCGGTGTCGCTTCAGGACGGACGGGTGGTGGTGGTGGGCGGACGGGGGGCCGACTCCGGCATTGCGCGCGCGACGGCGTGGGCGGAGCTGATCATCCCGGCGAAGGATGCCCAACCCAGCGTGCTGGGCCTGTCGTTGTTGCCGCAGCCGCGCGTGTGGCACACGTGCACGGCGCTCGCGGATGGGTCGGTGCTCGTGGTGGGCGGCGTGGACGACAGCACCGGTGAGCCCCGGGCGCCCATCGAAGCCCTGGTCGTGATGCCGCCTCCGCGCGACTGAAGTGGGCACCCTCCGGGTGGGCTGTTAGCGTCCAGGTCCTATGGTGACCTGCCTACCTGCCCGGTTTGCCCTGGCCGTGCTCCTGCTGAGCGCGGCGGTGGAAGCGCGGGAGCCCGCGGTCCGCACGGTGCTGCTGTCGGAGCACCCCGAGGACTCCACGCCGAGCGTCTATGTGAAGGGCGCGGTCTCCACCGTCCTGCGCTTCGAGGCCCCCGTGGATGCTTCGAAGACCCGGATGCTGGCCTGGGAGGGCCGGTTCGAGCCGCTGTTGGTCGGTGGCCGCAAGGTGGTCGTGGAGCCGCTTCGGGACCTGGCGGAGGATGAAGGCGTGCCCCTGCTCGTGACGCTCACGAACGGAAGGGAAATTCCTCTCCTCCTGAGGCCTCCTGGCCAGGGCCGACGGGCTGAACTGGATCAGCAGGTGAACGTGTTCGAGGACCGTCAGCGCTACGAGGCCATGTACTCGACGCTGATGGATTCGCTCAAACAGCAGCGTGTCCTGAAGGAAGAGAACGCGCGACTTCGCCAGGAAGAACACTCTACGGATCACGCGCTCGCCACGCTCCTAGCCAATGGTGACTTCAAGCACACCCCCTTCACGAATCGACGGCGCTGGGCACTCAGGGAAGAGGGCGCGAATATCGTGGTCGAGGTACTCACGAGCAAAACAGTTCCGAAGGTTGCGGTGCTGTTCTCTCTCACCAATCACGATGCAAAAAATCCCTGGAGCCTGATGGAAGCTCGGCTGTCCACGGTTTCGGGTGGGAAGTCACGCCCGTTCGCCTTGCGCGTGCAGCACGATGAAATCGCTCCAGGTGCGACGGGCCGCATCGCCGTCGTCGCGGACGACAGCGTCTTCCAATCACCTCAAGGCTTGGAACAACTGGCGCTGGAACTGTTCCGATCCGACGGCCTGTCGCAGGCCTACCTCGTCCTGGAATGGCGCCTCTTCAAGGAGTAAGTCGCTCTGACATGAATGCACCGCGCCCGTGGTCCTCCGTTATCCTTGTGCTGGCCCTGGCGCTGGGCTGCACCACGACTCGACGGGGTGTGGGGCTGCGCGCGGATGGCACGCCGGAGTACGAGGACTGCCCGGAGGCCACGCTGCGAGTGATGCGACTGCTTCGCTTGAACGTCGGGGATAGCGCGCAGGTAGAACTCGACTTCAATCAGGACGATATGAGTCCCATCACGCTCTACGATGGGCCCGTGGAGAGCGTCCTGAATACCGACCTGGGGCCTCTCGGGGGGCCCACGCGGCTCTATGGTCGGGTATGGACGGGGGGCCCGCAGGTGGTCATCCGGTACTACGAGGCTCAGCCACCGGATGGGGGAGAGAGGATTCCCCTCTGCGCGGTGGCCCGGCTGTCAAAGGGCCAGCTCCGGAAACGACCCGACTCCAAGCCGGGAACGGCTGTCCTCGAGTTCTCGAGCGCAGGCGTCTACATCGTGGACGCGTTCCGCTGAAACACGAAGGCCCCGCGTCCCGGTGAAGGGAGGCGGGGCCTCGGTGCTTCAAGCCTCTACTTCGCTCAGGCGTTGGACGACGGAGCCTCGGAAGGCTTCGCCTCGCCCTCGGTGGAAGCCGGCGCGGCGGTCTCCACGGGAGCGGCCTCGGTCGGCGTGGCCGGGGCGGCGGCGCGGGCCTCCGCTTCGGCGCGGGCGCGGGCGACCTCGTCGCTGCGCTGGTCGCTGGCGGCGACCTCGTCCGGCGTCAGCTCCGTGCGGTCGGCCAGCATGCCCGTCTTCTTCTCCAGGTCCTTGATGGCCCGGCGAAGCAGGTCGCGCTCCAAGAGCGTGCGGTTCAGGCGCTTCTCCAGGGCCTTGTACTTGTCCTTGCCCAGGTCGGCCTCGGACTTCGTCACGGCCAGGATGCGGGCCTGGGTGTCGGCGCGGCCCTTGATGCGGCGCAGCTCCTTCTCCAGCTCCACGGCGCGCGCGCGGTCCTTGTTCGCCGCGGTCTCCAGCCGGTCCATCTTCTCGCGGTCCGCGTCGTTCAGCTCGCGGTAGCGGCGCACGGGCTCGGCCGGGGCCACCGGAGTGGACGGCACCGACACCGCCGCGCTCACCACGGGCTCGCTCGCGGGCGCGGCGATGAGGTCCGTCGAAGCGGGGGCGGCCGCGACCGGCGCGGGCGCGGGCGTCACGGCCTGCACGGGGGCGGGGGCTTCACGGCGGCGGTTGCCACCGCGCGAGTCGGCCTCGGCGCGCAGCTTGGCGTTCTCCGTCAGGGCGTGCGACAGCTCCTCACGCGTCTGCGCGAGCTGGATGCTGGCGTTGCGCTCCACCTCGGCGCGGGCCTTGACCAGGTCCTGCGCGCCCTTGTCGCCTTCCTTCTGGTCGAAGAGCTTGCGCTTGGTCTGCTTGAGCTGCTCCTTGACCTCCTGGAGCTGCGCGCGCTGTTCGTCCAGCTCCTTCTGCTTGCGCTGGACCTCCGACTCCGCCTTGGCGCGAGCCTTGGTCTCCGACTCCAGCTCCCCACGGAACGAGGGCGATGAGACCGATGAACGGTTCGCGGTGCCGTCCGTGCCGCTCTTGCCGCCGAAGAGCAGCATGCCGAGCGTGATGGCGAAACCGATCGATACCAGGATGAGAGCAACGACCAAGGGAACAACCTCCACAGAAGGATGCAAAAAACGGGGCAGCCTACCGCTGGGACATGGCGCGTCAAGGCTTCACTGGCAGACAAACCCCCGGGCTCCAACCACACCGGCCGGGCCTCGAAGCCCCGCCTGCCTCGCGTCGCCGGTCCTGGCGCGCGCCCTGGCGAGTCCGTAGACAGGGGCTTCGCACGCGTCGTCACCGGAACTTCAACGGAGTCCAAGCAAGCCCATGGCGCACCTGGAGCTGAAGCCGAAGCGGGACGTGTCGAGCTTCCGCAAGCTCGCCATTGGAAGCTGGACCACCGCGTACGATCCGACCGTCTACGGCACGCTGACGGTGCGCATGGACGCGGCGCTCGCGTACCTGGAGGCACACCACCAGCGCACCGGGGTCCGGCTCACCCCCATGCACCTGGTCCTCAAGGCCCTGGGCGAAGGGCTGCGCCGCTGCCCGGATGCCAACGCGCTGCTGCGCTTCCAGCGCATCTACCTGCGCCAGCGCGTCACCCTGTGCGCGCTGGTGCCCGACGCGGACCCCGTCCGGCCAGGGCTCAGGCCCGCGCGCATCGAGGACGTGGACCAGAAGGACCTGCTCACGGTCGCGCAGGAGATGGAGGCCGCGGTGGCGCGGGCGCGCGAAGGCCGCGACGCCGCGCTGGAGAAGGGCCGGGGGCTCCTGAAGCGCGTCCCGCCGCTCCTGCTCCACGGGTTCACCCGGCTGATGTCGTTCCTGTCGTACACGCTGAACGTGGATCCGACCTGGCTGGGGCTGCCCAGGGATCCGTTCGGCTCCGCGGTGGTCGTGGACGCGGGCACGCTGGGGCTGGACACGGCCTACCTGCCGCTCGCGCCCTTCACCCGCGTGCCCATCTTCATCGCGCCCGGCGCGGTGCGGGAGGTGGCGGTGGTGGAGGAGGGCAGGGTGGTGCCCGGCCGGGTCATGAGCATCAACGCGTCCTTCGACCACCGCTTCATCGACGGCTACCACGCGGGCGTCATCGCCAACACGCTGCGCGAGCTGTTGGAGCACCCGGCGGAGTTCTTCGACGCGCCGCCGGGCGTGACGCGGACGGAGTAGGGCGGCCTACCGGGGCTCGCGCACCCGTCGGCGCCGCACCGCCTCCGCGCCCCCCAGCGACTCCAGCACGGCGCTCAGCACCCTGCGGGTCTCCTCGACCGCGCGGACGCCCTGGGCGCGGCGGAAGCGGGCCTCGAAGGTCGCCCGCGCCGCACGGGTCGTGTCGACGGCGGCGCGCCCGCGTTCGGACAGCCGCACGCGTCGGATCCGCGCGTCCTCGGAAGGCGCGGCCTCCACGATGCCCAGCTTCCGCAGCTCCGCCACCGTCTTGGATGCCGCCTGCTGCGTCACCTCCAGCAGGTCCGCCAGCTCGCTGATGGACCGGGGGCCGCCCAGCAGGTGCTGCACCACGTAGCCGTGTCCTTCCCGCAGGCCGGGGAAGCCCGCCGCGTGCACCTCCTCCAACACCAGCGCGTTCACCCGCATGCCGACGAAGAGCGCCAGGTAGCCCAGGTCCAGGGACTCCAGCTCCGGATTTCCCACGCGCGGTCGACGTGCCATGGCCCCACGTCTTGCACCCACAACCACGGTTGTGCAATCACCGTTGTACAATCATGGTTGTGGATATCCCTCCCGACCGTGCCAAGGAGCACCCCATGTCCGAGTCCCCGCTGGAGTTCACCCGGCGCTACTTCCAGGCCATCGAAGCCGGAGCGCCGCCCGAGGAGCTCGCCGGCTTCTTCCACCCGGAGGTGCGCCAGCGCGAGTACCCGAACCGGCTCACGCCGCGGGGCGCGACGCGCGACCTCCAGGCCCTGCTGGACGCTTCCGCGCGGGGCAGCAAGGTGGTGGTGTCCCAGCGCTACGACGTGCGCTCCGCCCTCTGTGACGGCGAGCGAGTGGCGTTGGAGGTGGACTGGAGCGCGACGCTGGCGGTGCCCGTGGGCTCCCTGCCAGCGGGCGGGACGATGCGGGCGTCGCTCGGGGTGTTCCTCACCTTCCGCGACGGCCGCATCGCCACCCAGCACAACTACGACTGCTTCGAACCCTTCTGACGCTAGTAGGCGTACTCCCAGCCGCCGCGCGCCCGCGCCCCACCGCCCCGACGCGCGCTCATCTCACGCAGCCGGCGCACGCGCTCCGGGATGGGCGGGTGTGTGGAGAACAGCGACATCACCCCGCCGTGGTGCAGCGGGTTGACGATGAACAGGTGCGAGGTGGCGGGGGCCCTGTCGTAGGGCATGGCCTCCGCGGCGCGCTCCATCTTCAAGAGCGCGCTCGCCAGCGCATCCGGGTCCCCGCACAGCTCCGCGCCCGTGGCGTCCGCTCCGTACTCGCGCGAGCGGCTCACCGCCAACTGCAACAGCGTGGCCGCGATGGGCGCGACCAGCAGCAGGCCCAGGTTGGACAGCGCCCCGGCCACGCCGCCGCCTTCCTCGTCGTCGCCGCGGCTGAGCATGCTGCCGCCGAACCAGAAGAGCATCTGCGCCGCGTAGCTGATGATGCCCGCGAGCGTCGCCGCCACCGTGCCGATGAGCGTGTCCCGGTTGCGCACGTGGCCAATCTCGTGCGCCAGCACGCCCTCCAGCTCGCGCCGGTCCAGGATGTCCACGATGCCCGCCGTCACCGCCACGGCCGCGTGGCTGGGGTTTCGGCCCGTGGCGAACGCGTTGGGCTGCCGCGTGGGCAGCAGGTACACCTTCGGCTTCGGCATGCCCGCCCGGGCGGACAGGCGCTCCACCATCTCGTGCAGCCACGGCGCCTGCTCGTAGGGAAGCGGCTGCGCGCCGTGGATGGCCAGCGCGATGCGGTCGCTGAACCAGTACGAACCAAAGTTCATCACCACCGCGAAGAAGCCCGCCATCGCGAGCCCCTGCGCGCCGCCCAGCCGCTGGCCGATGACGAGCACCAACGCCGTCAAGCCGGCCAGGAGGACGGTCGTCTTCAAGGCGTTGCCCAGCCGGTGCCACCCGCCGCCCTTGAGCGCCGGTGCGGCCGGTCCTCGGGATGTCATGTGGGGGTCACGCTGCGCCATGGTCCTCGTTCCGTGCCTTTCGTCCCGGTCAACCGAAGGGGACCCACGAAACGTAAGCAGGCGGGAGGGGCCGTCAATGAAGCGGGTCCGGGCTGCCCCGGCGTCCCTGCGGCCTCACTGGCTGGATTTCCTCACAGGTAGAAACGATCCGTCACGCCCGCCGTACGCTGGAGGATGGCGCTCCAGCCCAGCCACACGTCGATGCCACTGTCGCCCGCCTTCGGCTCGCCCCCCAGGGCACCGAGCGAGCCCGTGCAGCCGGCCACCGTCGCGAGCCCCGTCTCCCGGATGTGCTCCAGGAGGGCGCGCAGCGTGGGCATGCGGCGCGTTTCGAAGCGGTCGCTGATGTCGTCCCGGCCGGTGAAGTCCGGCTCGTCCAGGCGGTCCATCAGGAAACGCTCCAGTGCCCACCAGAACAGGTACACCTCCGCGCGCCGCCCGGACGCCACCGCCGCCGCGGCGATGGACAGGCCCTGGTGCACGCGGTCGTATTCGCCGCTGTGCAGGAAGACGACGACCCTGTTCTCCGGCGCGCTCACGCACGGGCTCATACCGTCCAGAAGCCGTGCCGTCCATCCGCGCCCCGAGTGCGACCGCCCGGGCCCTTTGGCTTGCACCCCGGCCCCGCCACTTGCTAGGAATCCAACGGAATTACACGTTTTTTGCAACGACAGAGCGGCGGCCTTCCGGGACATGGGCGACGAGACGACAGCCAGGCGCAAGGATGCCCACCTCGACCTGTGCGCCACCGGCGACGTGGAGCCCGCCCAGAACTCGACGCTGCTGGAGCACGTCCACCTCATCCACTGCGCCATGCCGGAGATGGCGGCGGACGAGGTCGAGCTGTCCACGCCGTTCATGGGCAAGTCGCTGCGGGCGCCCCTGCTCGTCACCGGCATGACGGGTGGCACCGAGCGCGCGGGGGTCGTCAACCGCGACCTGGCGCTGCTCGCCGAGCGGCACGGGCTGGCCTTCGGGGTCGGCAGCCAGCGCGCGATGGCGGAGGACACCTCGCGCACGGCCTCCTACGCGGTGCGCGACGTAGCGCCCACGGTGGCGCTCATCGGCAACATCGGGCTGTACCAGGCCATTGGCCTGGGCGTGGACGGCGTGCGGCGGCTGTCGGACGCCATTGGCGCGGACGGCATGGCGCTGCACCTGAACGCGGGCCAGGAGCTGACGCAGCCCGAGGGTGACCGCGACTTCCGGGGCGGCTACCGCGTGGTGGAGGAACTGGCGCGGGCCTTCGGCGACCGGCTGCTGGTGAAGGAGACCGGGTGCGGCATTGGCCCGGACGTGGCGCGGCGGCTGGTGGAGCTGGGCGTGCGCAACGTGGATGTCTCCGGGCTGGGCGGCACGTCGTGGGTGCGCGTGGAGCAGCTTCGCGCGAAAGGGCCGCAGGCGCAGGTGGGCGCGGAGTTCAGCGGCTGGGGCATCCCCACCGCGGCGGCCATCGCCAGCGTGCGCGGGGCGGTGGGCCCCGAGGTGCGGCTCGTCGCCAGCGGCGGCGTGCGGGGCGGGCTGGAGTGCGCGAAGGTGCTCGCCCTGGGCGCGGACCTGGCGGGCATGGCGCTTCCGTTGTTCCGGGCCCAGCAGCAGGGCGGCCTGGCGGGTGCGGAAGAGGCGTTGAAGGTCATCCTGACGGCCCTGCGACAGGCGCTGGTGCTGACGGGAAGTCGGAACGTCGCGCAGTTGCGGCAGCGTCCGCGCGTGGTGTCCGGAGCTCTGAAGGATTGGTTGGCGGCCCTGTGACGCAGGGTGGCTCCCAGGTTGGGAAGGAACAACATGTCTGACACCGTCACGTCCCGGCTCTCCGGATTCCACAAGCTGCCGATGGAAGAGCGCCTCGCTCAGATCGGACGCATGTTCCGGTTGTCGGACGAGGAGCTGGAGCAGCTCCGCGGTGTGGGCACGCTGGAGCCGGTCCTCGCCAACCAGATGATTGAAAACGCGGTGGGCATCTTCTCCCTGCCGCTGGGACTGGGACTCAACCTCAACGTCAACGGGCGCGACTACATCGTGCCCATGGCGGTGGAGGAGCCCTCCGTCGTGGCGGCGGTGTCGTTCGCGTCGAAGATCGTCCGCGAGTCCGGCGGCTTCGTCGCGGAGGCCGACGAGTCGATGATGATCGGCCAGGTGCAGGTGTCGAACTACGGCGACCCCACCCTGGCCTCCGAGCGCATCCTGGACGCGAAGGAGGAGATCCTCGCCCTGGCGAACAGCTTCCACCCGGCGATGGTCGCCCGTGGCGGTGGCGCCCGGGACGTGGAGGTGCGCCTGTTGCCCGCGCCGGAGGGCCCGCGCGGCGAGCCGCTGCTCATCGTCCACATCCTCATCGACACGCAGGAGGCGATGGGCGCGAACCTCATCAACACCGTCGCCGAGGGCGTGGCGCCGCTGATTGAACAGGTGACGGGCGGCCGGGTGTACCTGCGCATCCTGTCCAACCTGTCGGACAAGAGGCTCGCGCGCGCCACCTGCCGCATCCCGCTGTCGATGCTGGCGGACTTCGACCTGCCGGGGGAGACCATCGCGGAGGGCATCGCCCAGGCGAGCCGCTTCGCGGAAGCGGATCCGTACCGCGCCGCCACGCACAACAAGGGCGTGATGAACGGCATCGACGCGGTGGCCATCGCCACCGGTCAGGACTGGCGCTCCATCGAAGCGGGCGCGCACGCGTTCGCCTGCCGCGGGGGCCAGTACCGGCCGCTGTCCACCTGGTACCTGGAGGAGGGGCACCTCGTGGGCCGCATCGAATTGCCGCTCGCGCTGGGCACGGTGGGCGGTCCCATCAAGGTGCACCCGGGCGTGCAGGTGGCGCTCAAGCTGCTGCGCGTGTCGGGCGTGCGCGAGCTGTCCATGGTGTTCGCGGCGGTGGGGCTCGCGCAGAACTTCGCGGCGCTCCGGGCCCTGGGTTCGGTGGGCATCCAGAAGGGCCACATGGCCATGCACGCCCGCAGCGTCGCGGTGACGGCGGGGGCGCGCGGCGGCGACGTGGAGAAGGTCGCGAACCTCCTGGTGAAGGCCGGCCACGTGAAGGTGGAGAAGGCGAAGGAGATCCTGGCGAGCCTGATTCTGGAAAAGCCCGGCGTCGCGGTCACCATCACCAACGGCTGATTCCTCCCCCGCGCCTGTTCGCGGGGACCCTGGCGGGGCGGTGCGCTTGGTAAAGTGCCCGCCCCTCTTCCTTGTCCAGTGCCCGGTGCCATGACTGCCTCGACGAATCCCCTGGTCGCCTTCGGTGCCGGCAAGGTCATCCTGCTGGGCGAGCACAGCGTGGTGTACGGCTACCCCGCGCTCGCCGGACCCCTGAGCTTCGGCGTGACGGCGCGCGGCGTGCCCGCGCGCTCGTGTCAGCTCGACGTGCCGGTGACGGCGGACGCCGCGCAGAAGCGGCTGATGCGCAAGGCGTTCACCCGAGCGGCGCGCCTGGTGGGTGAGCCCAAGGTGAAGGTGACGCTGGAGCCGCAGCTGCCCCTGTCCGCGGGGCTGGGCAGCTCGGCGGCGCTGGCGGTGGCCCTGTCGCGCGTGCTGCTCCAGGCCGCGGGACAGCTGCCCACGCCGAAGGCGACGGCCCAGCTCGCGTGGGAGATGGAGCAGGAGTTCCACGGCACGCCGTCGGGCGTGGACCACACCACCAGCGCGGAGGAGAAGCTCATCCTCTACCGCCGGGTGCAGGGGCCGTCGGGCGTCGTCGGCCGGGCGCGCGAGGTGAAGAGTCCGCGCGCGTTGTCGGTGGTGGTGGCGCTGGCGGGAGCGCGCAGTCCCACGAAGGTGACGGTGGGCGCGCTGCGCGAGCGGCAGGCGCGGTGGCCGGAGCGCTACCGCCGGCTGTTCGCGCAGGTGGGAAGGCTCGTCACCGAGGCGTCGAAGGCGGTGGAGGCCGGCGACCTGGAAGGACTGGGGGACGCGATGAACGTCAACCAGGGCCTGCTGGGCGCGCTGGGCCTGTCGTCTCCGGCGCTGGAAGACATGGTGTACCGGCTGCGCGGCATGGGCGCGCTGGGCGCCAAATTCACCGGGGCAGGGGGGGACGGCGGTGCCGTCATCGGCCTCTTCCTCGAACCCGGGCCCGTGGTCGCGAAACTGACGCGCGACGGCGTGCGCTGCTTCGCCAGCCAGCTGGCGGGACCGCGGCCCCACGGAGACCGTTCATGAAAGCAACCGTCCGGGCGCATCCCAACATCGCCCTCGTGAAGTACTGGGGAAAGCGCGACGAGGCGCTCATCCTCCCGCACCAGTCCAGCCTGTCGCTCACGCTGGCGCCCATCCACGTGACGACCACGGTGGAGTTCGGCGCCGGGTCCGACCAGGTGGAGCTGCACGGCCACGCGGCCAAGGGCAGCGAGCGCGACCGCGTGCTGCGCCTGCTGGACGCGGTGCGCGTGCAGGCGGGCCGCGACCTGGGCCCCGCGAAGGTGGTGTCGCGCGGCGACTTCCCGATGGCGGCGGGACTCGCGAGCAGCGCGGCGGGCTTCGCGGCGCTGGCGGTGGCGGGGCGCGCGGCGGCGGGCCTTCCGGAGGACACCCGCGCCTCCAGCATCCTGGCGCGGCGGGGCAGCGGCTCCGCGTGCCGCAGCGTGCAGGGCGGCTTCTGCGAGTGGATGCGCGGTGAGCGCGCGGACGGCGAGGACAGCTACGCCGTGCAGCGCTTCGACGCGGGGCACTGGTCGGACCTGCGCATGGTGGTGGCCATCGTCGACCGCGGCGAGAAGGAAGTGAAGTCGCGCGACGGCATGAAGGGCACGGTGGAGACGAGCCCCTACTACCCGGCGTGGGTGAAGGACGCGGAGGCGGAGGTGCCCCGCGCCCGCGAGCTCATCGCGAAGAAGGACCTGGAGGCGCTGGGGGAGCTGTGCGAGCGCAACGCGTGGCGCATGCACAGCACGTCGCTCGCGGCGGATCCGCCGCTCTGCTACCTGAGCCCGGCCACGCTGGGCCTCATCCAGAACCTGCGCGAGCAGCGCAAGAAGGGCGTGCCGGTGTGGTTCACGCTCGACGCCGGGCCCAACCCGGTGCTGCTGACGGACGCGGCGCACGAGGTGGCGGCGGAGGCCGTGGCCCGCGCGTGCGGCGCGGTGGACGTGGTGCGCTGCGTGCCCGGCGGGGACGCGACGCTGCTGACGGAGCACCTGTTCTGATGGAGCGCGCCCTCTCCGCACCCGGCAAGCTGTTCGTCTCCGGCGAATACGCCGTGCTGTGGGGAGGCGTCTCGCGCGTGGCCGCGGTGGCGCCCCGCACGGCCGCCTACGTGCGCAGGCGGCAGGACTCGCGCGTGCACATCTGCCTGGAGGAGGGGACGCTCCAGGGCCTCACCACGCCCCGGGGCGTGAAGTGGGAGCGCGACGTGCCGGCGGGCTTCTCCTTCGTCGCGCGCACGCTGGACGAAGCCCTGCGCGCGCACGGACGGCCCAGCGTGGGCTTCGATGTCGCGGTGGCGCCGGGCGCGTTGGGCCCGGGCGGACACAAGCTGGGCATTGGCGGCAGTGCCTCCGCGACGGTGCTCGCGGCGGAGGCGGCCCGCTTCATCCTGGAAGAGAAGTTCGACGTGCTGAAGCTCGCGCTCGTCGCGCACACGCTGGGGCAGGGCGGCAAGGGCAGCGGCGGCGACGTGGCGTCCAGCTTCGCGGGGGGCCTCGTGCGCTACCGGCGCTACGACGTGACGGCGCTGACGGAGGCCGCCAACACCGGACGCTTCCACGCGGCGCTCGCGGAGTCGCCGCCGGTGGACCTGTGGCGCATGCCCGCGCCCCGCGTGGCCATGCTCTACGCCTTCACCGGGGAGAGCGCGTCCACGAAGCTGCTCATCGCCCAGGTGGAGGCGAAGCTCGCGGAAGCGGGCCGCCAGTCCTTCGTGGAGCGCTCGGACGCGCTGGGCCACGCGATTGAAGGCGGTCTGGGTGGCGGGGACTTCCGCGCCTTCACGGACGCGGTGAAGGCCCAGCACGCGCTGCTCCTGGAGCTGGGCCCGCTGGAGACCGAAGGCATGCGCCGGGTGCTGGCCATCGCCGCGTCCTACGGCTGCGCGGGCAAGCTGTCCGGCGCGGGCGGCGGGGACGGGTGCATCCTCTTCGCCCCGGACGCGCAGGCGCGCGAGGAGCTGCGCCAGGGCCTGGAGTCGCGCGGCTTCCTCACGCTGACGCTGGACGTGGAGCCCGGCGTGCGCGGGGAAGCGCAGGCGGATCCACGGCTTCGCGGCTGGGTGGACGCGCTCGTCTGAAGACGGTGCTGCGCGCGTCCGGCCCGGCCGTTAGAACATGTGACCGAACGTGATGTAGAAGCGCTGGCGGCCCGTCTCGGTGGAGCGCGCGTAGTCCATGCGCACCACGGCCGCGCGGCGAGAGAAGCGCAGACCGCCGCCGATGCCCGGGTGCCACTCATGCCACTTGCCATCCGTCACGCCCGGGTGCCACACGCGGCCCAGGTCCAGGAACACCACCGCGCCCAGCGCGAGCGGCTGGCCGAAGAAGGACATCTTCGCCGCCTGGAAGCGCAGCTCCGAATTGCTGAAGGCCTTCACGTTGCCGGCGAAGCGGTTGCGCTCGATGCCGCGCACGCTGCTCATGCCGCCAATGCCCTCGGACACGTTGACGCCGCCCGTCGTCATCCACTCGAAGAAGGGCACCTCGCCGAACAGCATGTCCAGCGTGAGCCGCTGCGCGAACACCAGCCTCGGCGACAGCCGGATGTAGCGGCGCTCGCTCAGCGTCACGCCCGCGTACTGGTAGCGGCTGAAGGTGGCCAGGCCCGACACGCGCAGCGCCACCTCCTCCACGCCACCGGACGTGGGGTCCGCTTCGTCGTCGCGCGTGTCCCAGAGCGCGCCCGCCAGAATCTGTCCGCTGGTTCCGCCCTCGATGCCGATGGGCTTCTCCTGCGCGAGGATGGACGTTTCGTAGGGTGACACGCTGGTGTTGCGCCACCCGTAGCCCACGTAGGACTGGAAGGGGTGCGTCTCACCGAAGGGCCGGCCGCGCAGGCGGACCCAGAGGCCCGGCGAGCCCTTGTTGTAGTTGTAGCGCTGGTCGTCCACGTTGCCGCGGAAGTCCGGGGCGGACAGGTTGCCCGCGCCGAAGAAGGGGCTGCTCTTCTCCTTGCGGTACTCCAGCCTGCCTTCCAACCGCAGGGGCCCCAGCAACTGCGGGCCGTCATAGCGGAGGTAATGATTCATGGCACCGCGCGAGCTGAAGAACACCTGCGCGGACAGGGCGTGCGCGTACGGCGTCTTGCCGGGCGCGTACAGGTACATGCCGCCCACGGCCCCGTAGCCGAAGCCCTGGTCGGAGCTGAAGCTCACCAGGGGCAGCGCGATGCCGTCCATCGTCGGCGTCTTCTTCACGGGCACGAGCCCGGGCGCGGACCGACCGGCCGCGGCGGCACTGAGCGTCAGCAGGAGAAAGAAGAGACAGACGACAGGAGCCAGCATCGAAACCCCGTGAAGCCCCAGGGGGGCGAATCGATTCCAGCCCGGGATCAGTGAGCGCTCCGCCCGCCTGCTCTCCAAGAGAGCATCGCGGCCCCAGAAGCTCCTGTCCCCCTGAATGCCCATTTTGCCTCGCGGGATGGGGGAGCCGTCAACGTGCGCGAAAGTCTGAGCGAACTCGTCAGCGAGAATTCACGGAATTGGGCGAATAGCGTCGTTCGGCGCATCGGCTCGAAAGTTCCGCCCGTGGCGGCACGTCGTGCACGCAACGTGCTGTTGGTGCATCTGGATGGAGTGCCCAAGGCCCTGCTGGACGAGGCGATTGTCTCTGGCCGTATGCCCTTCGTCGGACACCTGGTGCGCTCGGGCGCGTATCACCTGGAGAACGCCTTCTGGGGCGCACCCACTTCTACACCGTTCTTCCAGGCGGGTTTGCTCTACGGGCTCCAGCATCCGAACCTGCCCGGTTACAGCTGGTTCGACCGGGCGCTTCGCCGCAAGGTGCAGATGAACACCCCGGGCGACGCGATGGCCATTGACGCGCGCCTGCGGGGCCACGGCCGCACGAGCCTGTTGGAGCATGGCGGGCACACCTACTTCTCGCTCTTCCACGCGGGCGCCACCAACCGCATGTGCATGAGCACGCTGTCCAGCTTCAAGCTGATGGCGCGCTCGTTCGCGTATGAGATGCAGGGCCTGGGCGCGGCGCGCACCCGGGGGGCGTGGGACTTCTTGCGCTCGTTCGGGATGGAGTCCCTGCAGGCCGTGCGCGAGGTCCGTCAGTGGGCCCGCGCCGTCAACGACTGGCGCCACGAGCAGGGCTTCCTCTTGAGCCGCATCCTCCTCCAGCGGTTGGGCTGGAGCTTCGCGTACACCAAGTCCCTGGTGGACATGGTGCGCGGCGTGCCGCTCATCTACCTGGTGTACGGCAACTACGACGAGGTCGCCCACCGGCGCGGCCCGCGCTCGGAGCTGGCGATGCAGGAGCTGCACCGTGTCGACGCGTCCCTGGCGGAGCTGTTCGCCGTGGCCCGCGCGGCGCCGGAGCCCTACGACGTCATCCTCCTGTCGGACCACGGCCACGTGGACAGCCTGCCCCTGGAGCAGCGCCAGGGACGGCGGCTGGAAGCGGTGCTCTTCGAGGGCCCCACGCCGCCCCTGCGCGACGACGTCCAGCGCGGCCTGCTGGACGGGCGCGAGCCGCCCACGCCGGACACGTCTGCTCGCGAGCCCTTCACCCCCGTGGTGGTGGAGGCCGGCAACTTCGCGCACATCTACCTGAGCGGTCGTCCCGCGCCGCTGGAGGCCCGCGAGCTGCTGGCGCGGTATCCGGAGGTGCTCGCGCGCGCCACGGACAACCCGGACATCGGCATGGTGGCGATGCGCCGGGGGGCGGAGGCGGTGGTGGTGATGGGC
>NZ_RAWI01000529.1 GCF_003612125.1 Corallococcus praedator | reverse complement strand
GGGGGCGGGTGGTGGCGGACGGGACGGCGGACGCGCTGCGCGCGAGCACCGGCAAGGACAGCCTGGAGGAAGCCTTCGTGAGCGTGATTGGCAGCGAGCAGGGGTTGCGCGAATGAGGCGGCTGGTCGGGACGGTGCTGCGCAAGGAAGTTCACGACCACCTGCGCGACCGGCGCACGCTGGGCTCCGCGCTGATGTTTCCGTTGCTGGGCCCGCTCGTGTTCCTGGTGATGTTCAACGTGATGGCCTCCTGGTACCGGCAGGACCGGCCGCTGGAGATGCCGGTGGTGGGCCGCGAGCACGCGCCCAGCCTGATGGCCTTCCTGGAGCGCTACGGCGCGAAGCTTTCGGAAGCGCCCACGGACTACGAGGCGCTGGTGCAGGCCGGCAAGCTGGACCTGGTGCTGGTGGTGCCGGACGACTACGCGCAGGACTTCGCCGAAGGGCACACCGCCGCGGTGCGGCTGGTGGTGGACAGCTCGCGCAACAAGGCGCGCCAGTCGGTGCAGCGCGCGCAGCGGATGCTGGCGGTGTATTCGCAGCAGACGGGCAGTCAGCGCCTGTTCGCGCGCGGCGTGGCGCCGGAATTGGCGGTGCCCGTGCGCGTGGACGAGCTGGACCTGTCCACGCCGGAGAAGACCGCGGCCACGGTGCTCACCACCATCCCGCTGTTCCTGGTGATGGCGGCGTTCGCGGGCGGCATGCAGCTGGCCAGCGACACGATGGCGGGGGAGCGCGAGCGCGGCTCGCTGGAGCCCCTGCTGCTCAACCCCGCCCCGCGCGGCGCGGTGGTGGCGGGCAAGTGGCTGGCCACGTGCGCGATGGCGGCCACGGGCGTGATGCTGTGTCTGCTGGGATACTTCCTGGTGGTGAAGCGCGTGCCGCTGGAGGACCTGGGCGTGCGGGCCCGGTTCGACGCGCAGGCCGCGCTGGGGATGCTGGCGGCGGTGCTGCCGCTGGTGCTCGCCGCGTCCGCGGTGCAGATGTGGGTGTCCACGTACGCACGGTCGTTCAAGGAAGCGCAGACGTACCTGTCGCTCCTGATGGTGCTGCCCACGCTGCCGGGGATGCTGCTGGCCCTGTCGCCCATCCAGACGCAGACGTGGATGTTCGCGGTGCCGGTGCTGGGGCAGGAGATGCTCGCCGCGGAGGTGATGCGCGGTGAAACATTGGGGCCGGTGCCCTTCCTGCTCGCGCTCCTGTCGTGCCTGGTGGTGGCGGCGCTGGCCCTGCGCTTCACCACGCGGCTGTTGTCCCAGGAGCGCATCATCTTCGGCAGGAGCTAGCAGGCAGGCGGGTGGCGGCAGGCCGCCGCCGCGAGTGTCGCCAGGGCGCCGGTTGTCCTTCCGGAGCGCGTGACAGGCGCGGCGAAGTGCCGTCCAATGACCCGTGATGACGCCCGAGCGAGAAGTCGATGCCCTCCTGCCCCTCGCCCCGACTTCGGTGGCCTCCTCGCAAGGGGAGCCTCGGTTCGGGACGTACCAGGGTGAACTGCCCGAAGTGGACCTGCCCCGCCTGCTGGGGAAGTGGGCCCCGGGGCGCACCACGCGCCTGCTCAAGCGCAAGCGCTGGCACTACACCTTCGTCGCCACGCAGGAGGTGGCGGCGCTCTTCGCGGTGGTGGACCTGGGCTACACGGCCAACGCCTTCGCGGTGGCGGTGGACCTGCAGGAGAAGAAGCCCCTGTGCGACGTGAGCTTCCTGGGCGTGCCCGGGCCGCTCGCGGAGGTGAGCGACCGTCCGGGCGCGGGCCTGACGGCGGCGTTCCGCACGCTGGGCGGCAAGATGTCCGTCAAGCGCGGTGAAGCCGACGAGCGCTACCAGGTGGAGGTCGACGTCAGCCGCATGCGCACGCAGTCGCTCCAGACCTTCCAGTGGAAGGGCGAGCTGCTGGTGGCGGGCGGCCCTCCGGCGCTCACCGTCATCGCGCCGGTGGCGGGCGACGGGCTGGTGAACGTCACCCAGAAGCGCAGTGGCCTGTTGGCCTTCGGCAGCCTGGAGGCGGGCGGCAAGCGCTTCCGGTTGGATGGCGGCGTGGGCGGCATGGACTACACGCAGGGCTATCTGGCGCGGCACACCGCCTGGAGATGGGCCTTCGCGGCGGGCCGGCTGCCGGACGGCACGCCCGTGGGCATCAACCTGGTGGAGGGCTTCAACGAGGGCGCCACCGAGGCCAACGAGAACGCCATCTGGCTGGGAGACAAGCTCTACCCGGTGGGCCGCGCGCGCTTCGAATACAACGCGAAGGAGCTGCTCGACCCCTGGCGCATGACGACGGACGACGGCGCGGTGGACCTGCGCTTCAAGCCCATCTACGTGCACCGCGAGGAGCGCAACCTGCGCCTCATCGTGAGCCACTTCGCCCAGCCCGTGGGCTTCTTCGAGGGCACGGTGCGCGTGGGCGGCCGTGAGCTGGCGCTGTCCAACGTCCCGGGCGTCAGTGAGGACCAGGACATGCTCTGGTAGGTGCGGCCGTGGGGTGACGCGGATCCGGTGGCGCAGGACTTCCGCGCGGCCTTCGGCCTGGGGACGGATGACAAGAGCATCGGGCTGCTCGACATCGACGGCGTGAACATGGTGGCCATCCAGGCGCTGGCGCGGCGCACGCAGGAGCTGCACGCGAAAAGCGCGGAAGTGGACTCGCTCAAGGCGGAGCTGAAGCGCAGCCTGTCCCGGCTGGAAGCGGTCGTGCATGCGCGCGGCGCGAAGCCCTGACCCCGTCGCCATGATTCAGGGAAGCACCAGGGGCGCGGTGTAGGCTTTCGCGCTCCTGTTCGCCTTCGAGGAGGACTCCGCGCCATGTCCTGCCCGCACTGTGGTCAGCCGCTGCCTGAAGACCCGCCGTCGCGGACGTGTCCGCACTGTGGTCGGACCGTGACGCGGGCCGGGGACGCACCGGAGTCGCCGGTGATGGATGACGTGGCCCAGAAGGCGCAGCGGGCCGTGGACTCGGCGGGCCGCGCGGTGCAGGGCGTGCTGGACGACCCCCGGCTGCGCGAGCGATTGCCCGGGGGCTCGCTGCCGCTGCTTGGCGCGGGGCTGGTGTCGGCCGCGGTGTTGGTGCCGGTGCTGCCCTTTGTCGGCGGGGGCCTGGACCTGCCGTGGGCGGCGTTGATGCTGGTGGCGGCCGGGATGCTGGGCGCGCGCGAGTGGAGCGCCGCGGGCAGGCCGCTGCCGGACGCGCTCAAGCCGGTGGTCGGGTGGGCCGCGCATCCGGCGTTCCTGCCGATGTTCACCGCGCTCACCGTGACGCAGGCGTTCCTGTCACTGGGGTTGGGCGTGGCGGCCCTCTTGTGGGTGCTGGCGGCGCTGGTGGTGGGCTCCGTGCAGTGGCGCGCGTTCCGGGCGTCATCCGCGGCGCAGGAGGAGCTGCCCCGGCGTCCGGCGGAGGTGCGGCTGAAGCGGTGGGTGTTCGCGGGCGTGGCCGCGTGCGCGCTGGGCCTGCTGCTGCCGTGGAGTGCGTGGTCCGGTTCGCTGGTGCCCACGGCGTACCTGCAGCGCGAGCGCACCATCACGATTGACGACAACTTCGGTCGGGAGATCCACGACGACCCCCAATGGAAGTTCAACACGCTGATGTTCCCCTCCACGCGCGGAGGCGCGAGCGGTCGGGGCCGGATGGGCGCGACGGGCGTGGTGCTGGGGTTGCTGGCGCTGGGCGTGCTGGCGTCGGTGCGGCGTGCGCGTCAGGCGGTGCCCACGGGGGGGGCGCCGGTGCTCGCAGGGCTCATCACCTTCTGGGCGTTGACGGGCCTGTCGGCGAGGCTCGGGCCGTGGCTGTTCCTCTTGGGCATCCTCGCGGTGGACGTGGCCGTGGCGCGCGAGTGGCTGGGGCACCGGGGCGCGGTGGGAAGGCCTCCGGAGCCCCCCGAGCCTCGGGCGTCAGCGTGACGGGGCCGCGCGGGCCTGGACGATGGCGCGGAAGGAGCGGCCGTGCAGCTCCTCCAGCGTCAGGCCGGTGGCGCGGACCTCCTCCTCGGTGAGGGCGCCGCACGCGAGGCCGCGCAGGAAGAAGTTGAGCAGGCCCTGGCCGGTGGCGGCGTCGTCGAACACGCCTCCGAGCATCGTGGCCTGGGCGGCCTTGTCCACGAACGCCTTGAGGCGCTGGGACGACGGCTCCAGGCCCTCCAGGAAGAAGGCGTAGACGGCGGCGTAGCGCACGGGAATCTGGGCGGGGTGCAGGTCCCAGCCCTGGTAGTACGCGCGCTCCAGCGAGTGGCGCGTGTTGCGGTAGGCCAGCTGCCACGCGCGGTGCACGGCGTCGGTGTTCTCGCGCTGCTGGGTGGGCAGCAGCGGGGTGTCGCCCTGCTTGCGGTGCGGGCCCACGGGCATGACGGTGGTGGCGCCGTCGGACAGGCGCACGCCGGTGCCGGCGAGGAGCACCTGCACGGTGTCGCGCAGGAAGTCACAGGCGGGGTGGAGCATGCCCTGCACGTGCGCGCTGACGTTGAGGGCGGCGGTGTAGTCGTAGGCGCCCAGGTGCACGTGGGAGCAGCGGCCCTCGCCAGCCTCCACGAGGGAGAGCAGGTGGGGCCGGCCGCGCGAGTCGAAGAGGGCCTGGGGGGTCTCCACCATCAGCTCCAGCATCAGCGCGCCGGAGGGCAGGCCGTGAGCGGACTCCAGCTCCGACAGCAGGTGTGCCAGGGCGGTCACCTGTTCGGGCACGGTGACCTTGGGCAGTGTGACGACGAAGGACGGTGGGAGCCTGCCGCCGGTGTGCTCCAGCAGGGCGGTGACGAAGAGGTCCAGGGTGCGGGAGGAGCGGGCGTACAGCTCCTCGGTGAAGGACTTCACGCGGATGCCGATGAACGGGGGCAGGGTGCCCTGCTCCAGGCCGCGAGCGACCTCCTGCGCGGCGGAGAGCGCGTGGGCGTCCTCCTCGGCGTCGGGGCGGTGGCCGTAGCCGTCCTCGAAGTCCAGGCGGAAGTCCTCCACGGGCTCGCGCTCCAGCTTGTCCACGACGCGGGCGTAGACG
Source organism: Corallococcus praedator (assembly GCF_003612125.1). Classification (GTDB taxonomy): domain Bacteria; phylum Myxococcota; class Myxococcia; order Myxococcales; family Myxococcaceae; genus Corallococcus; species Corallococcus praedator. The sequence goes on along the minus strand of NZ_RAWI01000529.1, from coordinate 396 downwards.
CGCTGGGCGAAGCCGCCGCGCTGGGGCAGGCCCAGGCCATGGGCGAGGTGCGCGCCGTCGGGGGCGTGGTCGCGCAGGGACGCGAGGGCAAGGTCGCCCATCTTCCGCGCCGTGTTGGCACGGAAGAGGTGGGCGCCGCCGTACACGGTGTGCACCGGCTGTCGCTGCGAGGATTCGCCCGGGTACACGCGGGCGAACGCCGTGTTGGCGCGGCGCAGGGCCTCGCGGGAGGCGGCGGAGCGTTCGGGCGTGAGCGTGGTCTTCATGGGACTCCAGTGCCTCCGTCGGAGGGAAGGCGCGGCTCCGTCGGGGACACCGGCATCATGGCGCGGAGGCCTGCATCGGAGGGGTTGGACAGGAAACGGGGAGGAGGGCCGCCCGGTTGGGGGCCCGGAG
>NZ_RAWI01000528.1 GCF_003612125.1 Corallococcus praedator | reverse complement strand
GGGCTGGGGAGAAGAGGGGTCCATGCGCAACATGGCTCTTTAGCCATCTCCAGGGTCACCCGCCCTCACCTCGGCGCACGGACCGTCTCCCGGGAGGCGGAGCAACCCCCCGAGTTGACCGATGCAGGATGACCTCCCACCCCCTGGACGGTCAGCAAATCGTGCCCATCTTCGTCACTCGCTGTGTCAGTCCCCGTAAACCCCGAGTCTCGGGTAATTGCAGTGAATACAGTTACTGTGTACATTCACATAGTGCCTGGAAGAGGCGTGTTTCAGGCATTCCCCCCTCGGCAGAGCGTTGGAAGGCAGGAGACGAGCATGGCGGACGGCAAGCTGAAGGCACTGGTGGTGGACGACGATCCGCTCGTCCTCGAACTGGTGGAGCGCTCCATCACCCGCTACGGCTTCGAGGTCACGACGACGCGCGCGGCGCTGGGCGTGGCGAACCTCATCCGGGTGCACCAGCCGGACATCGTGCTGCTGGACGTGAACATCCCGGCGCTCAGTGGCGACCGCATCCTGGGCGTGGTGCGCCAGTTCGCGGGTCCGGAGACGTTGTTCATCCTGTACTCGTCCATGGACGAGTCGAAGCTGCGCGAGCTGATGCGGACGGCGGGCGCGGACGGCTACATCCCGAAGAGCGTGAGCGGCCCGGAGCTGGCCCTCAAGCTGTCGGGCCTTCACCGCAAGTGGATGGCGACCCGTCCCGTGGGCTCCGCCCAGTCCCAGAGCACCACGGCCCAGGTGTCGGTGACGTCCGGGTAGGTGTGGACGGTCTGGAAGCCGACCCGCTCATGCGCACGCAGGGAGCGGGTGTTGTGCACGGAGACCTCGGTGATGACGCAGTCGAACCGGTCCCGGAGCTGTTCGCGGTGTTGGTGGTAGAGCGAATCGAACAGGCCCATCCCCCGGTGGGCCTTGTCGATGCAGATCTGCCCCATCACATAGAAGCGCTGGTCCTTCAGGGGCTGCCCCTGGAAGTCGAGCCGTTCGATGAGCGCGAACATCGGCTCCAGGACGGGGACGAGCGCCCGGCACTCGCGCGGCATGACCAGGGCATAGGCGACGACCTCGGAGCCGTGCAGGGCGATGATGCTCGGCGCCAGCGCATGCATGGCCTCCAGCGTGGGGAGGTCATGCGCCACGGTGACGAAGCCCTGGGAGCGCATCTCCTCCGGGGCCAGGACCTGCTTCAGGTTCCTGCGTTGCAGGGCCAGCACCTGTTCGAGTTCCGAGCGGGATTGGACGGCCCTCACGCTGTAGTCACCGGACATGGCGTGGGAGCATAGGCCGTCCAGGGCCGGCGCATGGGGAGGGGTTCGTGCCGGAGCAGGCGCGCCTCCAGGGATTCGTGGCCCCATCAGATTTCTGGGGGGAACGCTGACTTCTCCACGCGGCAAGGCTGCGGAATCCCTGAGAAGAACCCGCTGGTGCGCTCCTTGCTCCGCGCCGTACGCGGTCACTCTTCGGCTGAAGGAGCCTCGATGCGCTGGATGCGAATGCTGGGATGTTGCCTGACGGTCATGACCCTCGCGGCCTGTGGTTCGGATGACGCGGCCGGCAAGCAGGGGAGGCTGACCCTGCGGGATGGGCAGTCACTGGACCTCGCGCAGGAGTGCGGCGTGGACCTGCCCCAGTGTCCGCAGGGCCTGGGCTGCATCGCCATCAAGCTGGAGGGGAAGACCCAGGCGCGCTGCGTGAACGAAGCGACGCTCTGCACGGAGCTCGTCTCCTGCAGCGGAGGCACCGAGTGCGCCATCCTGACCTCGTATCCCGGTCAGGTCGTCTGCTCCGGCAAGTGCACCGGCTCGGACTGTGACGGAACCGTGTCCAGCGAGCCTTGAGCGGACGTGGCGCCTGAGCAGCGGCCCCGGCCCCTTGATCGAGGTCAAGGCTCAGCGCGTCCGCCGATCTCCGGAAAGCGTTCGTAGGCGCGCTTGAGTGCATCCAGGTGGGCGGGGTCGTCCAGGTCGAGCGGCGCATCGGTGAGCTGCACGACCCAGCCGCCCGATGCCGTGCGCCGCGCCCGTGAAAGCAGCTCGGCGTCGCGGGTCGAGTCCGGGAACCCGATGGCCTGCGCGGCGGCAGCCGACCAGTAGTTGAGCCACCCAAGGTAATAGGGAATCTCGGGCGCGCGGATATGCTCGAAGAGCTTCAGGGAGGGCAACCCCCGGCGAGGGGACGGCGGCCCTTGCTGCGTGGGTGCTGTCTGATACGCGATGTCCACCGCAGCGTCGTCTGGCGTCGCATGCCCCCAGAACGCTCGCGTGCCCTCCGCCAAGCCTGCCAGCATCTCCGCCGCTGCTGAGATGACGGCTGCGTCTAGCGGCAACTTCGCATGAACTTGGAGTTGTGGCTGCCCGCCTGGGCTCACATACGCGGATTCGTGCTGCCCGGAAATCATCACGGGGTAACGCTCATCGCCGTTACATATCATCGGGAACTCGCCGCGCGTGGTCGCCTCAGCCAACCACGCATCGCGCTGTGGCAACGCGGCAAGCTTTCGCCTCTCGGTAACTCTCCACTCCAGACGCAAGCCGGACAACGCTCGTTCCAAGGCATGGACGGCAGCAATTGTGCGGTTGTCGTCTCGCACAAGCGCAGGCGCATAGGCGTTGAGAATGAGGGGGCTTTGATGGGTCATCGTTTGCATCCCGTGACAACGACGTTGAGGGTCCGGTTCCGTCGCAGCAGCGCGTCTTTGTGCGCTTGGGTGCTCACCCCAATGACGAAGCCATACCCGCATGCCGCCGCAGAATCACGCTCCGTTGTTATCTGCTTGTATTCAGTCGCAATCTCCTGCTCCCGAACGAATTCATTGTATGTGTCAAACCGGTGGGTCTTGATCTCCCACAGCACGCGCACGCCGACTTGCAGCGCATCGAAGCGTACACCGCCAACGAGCACGTCCATTCCAGGATAACGGTTGGGCGGGAACTCGTCGGCGCACGCATTATGCGGGTCATCTCCGCCCGCGTGAGGCACGGGAACGGGCTCGCAACTGGCGCGGCGCGTCCGGTCCAGGGGCCCAGGTGGCGCCGGGGGCTGCCAGTCCTGCCCTGTGGGCTCCGGCTCCGACTTGGGCTTGCGTTGCGCTTCAGCTTCCCGGGATGACACCTTCGTTCCTCGTGAGGCCCCTGTTTCCTCGGGGTAGGAGTGGCGTAGCTCATATGCATTCAGCTCTTCCTTGATGGCGACGGCGACAACCACCACGCCAAGGACGATGACGGCTCCCAGAACGATCTCAGGAGCCACCAGAACGCAGAGCCCGACGCCCATGGCACCCGCGCCAGCGGAGGCGACCGCGCATCTTCCCGCAGTGTCGTGGAACTCGATCCGATCATGGTCGAGGGCCTGATAACACCTCTCCACCAGGGCGGGCCAAGGCTGGGAAGCTTCACGGACAACGCACTGCCCGCCGTCTGTCCAGGGCAGCGCTGCCGCTCGCTGGAGATTGGCAATTCTCTGGCTCCGAGTTCCCCGCGCGCTGGGCGTCGGTGTCGACGTAGCGCAGGCGGAGAGAAAAAGTAGGAGTCCGATGCAGGCGCGGGAACGCATGACCACAGCCTTTCCACCAAGGCAAGGAGCTACGGGGCAGGGGTGGCCCAGTCTAGGGGATGCCAGCACGCGCTGACGACGCGGGGACTCGGTACGTGCCCGAGTGCTGCTATCCGGGGCGGAGCACCAACAACTCGGCGCGGTGGCCTGTACCAGGGGAGCGACGGCCAAAAATCGGCGCGGTAAAGCTGCGCCAACACGGCGGGGAAACTGGCGTCGGACCTGCCCCCGTTGCAATGACAGCAGGGCCGTCACGGCTCGTCGGTCATGCTGGAGAGCTGTTCCAACGCAAGCTCGCGGTAGTAGGGGACGACTTCGACAGCGAGCACCTCGCGCATTTGCTGGCGTGCGCTGTCGAAGTCACCCTGTCGCTGGAACCTCCACATCAGGTCCAGTGCATCTGTCAGGCGGTTCGACCCCTCCGCGATGCGCCGCTCGGTCTCGCGCAGCAAGGCCAGCGCCTCGGAGCTGGTGCTCAAGGCCGCCTCCGCATTGGTGATGGATACTTCCGCAGCGGTGCGCAGCACGAGGGCGCGCACGTCGTCACTCAGCGTCAGTGGAACTCCCTCGCGGAGGATGCGCCGTGCGAGGTCGCGGAACGGGTTCCAGTCGGGAGCGTTCATTCGGTCCTCACCGCTTCGGGCTACCTTGCTCACGTCGGCTGAAGATCGCTGACTGGGGAACCGTTCATCAAGACTGCACGGATCCATGTCGCAGGAGAGGGTGCGTGATGGCGTAGGTCCAGACCTCCGTCGCGAGCTTGAGCGCGGAGACCTCGGACTCGATTCCGCCGCGAACCTCGTCACGCAGCACGCGGAAGGCCCCCTGTCCGCCCGTCCACTGTCGCGACCTTTCACCTCGCAGGGGACGCCAGGGCCGGTTCGTGCACGTTGCAACCCGGGCGTCAGCGCCCCTCCCGCAACCCCCTGGGATGCCTGGGCCTGACGGTGGCCCTCTTCGGTACGGCGGATGCACAAGCTGTGCGGCGAGATCGCCATGACCTTCGAATACGCCGCCGGGACCGCGCTCGCCGTCCTGCTGTCCCTCTACCTCGTCTACGCCCTGCTCCGGCCGGAGCGCTTCTGATGACGCTCACCGGCTGGCTCCAGACCCTGCTGTTCTTCGTCCTCGTCCTCGCGCTGACAAAGCCCGTCGGCGCTTACCTCTTCCGCGTCTTCGAGGCCGACACCCAACCCCTCCCCCGCCTGCTCGGTCCCATTGAGCGCGCCCTGTTGCGCCTGTGCGGCGTGCGCCGCGAACACGAGCAGACGTGGGGCCAGTACACCGCCGCCCTGCTCGCCTTCAGCCTCCTGGGCGTCGTCATCCTCTACGCGCTCCAGCGGCTCCAGCACCTGCTCCCGCTCAACCCGCGGGGCCTGCCGGCCGTCGGTCCGGCGCTCGCCTTCAACACCGCCGCGAGCTTCGTCGCCAACACCAACTGGCAGTCCTACGCCGGTGAATCCACCCTGAGCTACGCCACCCAGATGGCGGGCCTGACGTGGCAGAACTTCGTCTCCGCCGCCTCGGGCCTCGGTGTCGCGCTGGCGCTGGTTCGCGGCCTCACCCGTCGTCCCGGTCCGGAAGGCCGCAAGACGCTGGGCAACTTCTGGGTCGACCTGGTGCGCGGCACGCTCTACGTGCTCCTGCCCCTGAGCTTCGTCGCGGCCCTGTGCTTCGTCTCGCAGGGCGTGCTCCAGAACCTCGCGCCGTACCACGACGTCACCACCGTGGAGGGCGCGAAGCAGACGCTCGCCTTCGGGCCCGTGGCCTCGCAGGAAGCCATCAAGATGCTGGGCACCAACGGCGGTGGCTTCTTCAACGCCAACAGCGCCCACCCCTTCGAAAACCCCACGCCCCTCACCAA
>NZ_RAWI01000527.1 GCF_003612125.1 Corallococcus praedator | reverse complement strand
AGCCGGGCGAGGTGGAGTCCGTCCTGCACTCGCACCCGTCCGTGCGCGAGGCGGTGGTGGTGGTGCGCGAGGACGTGCCGGGCGACAAGCGGCTGGTGGCGTACGTCGTGGGCCACCCCACGCTGGACGCGTCCGTGCTGCGCGCCTTCCTCAGCGAGAGGCTGCCCGCGCACCTGGTGCCGTCCGCCTTCGTGCCCATGGCGGCGTTGCCGCTGACGCCCGGAGGGAAGCTGGAGCGCAAGGCCCTGCCCGTCCCCGAGCAGTCCGCCGCGGCCTCGCTTCCCACCGTCCCCGAGCACCTGACGCCCTTCCAGCAGCGCGTCGCCGGCCTCTTCCGCGACGTGCTGCACGTGGAGCGCGTGGGCCTGCACGACGACTTCTTCGCCCTGGGCGGCCATTCCCTCCTGGCCACGCAGCTCATCTCCCGCCTGCGCGCCACGTTCCAGGTAGAGCTGCCGCTGCGCGGCCTCTTCACCGCGTCCACCGTGGCCCGCGTCACGGAGTTGGTGGAGGAGCAGTTGCTGGTGCGCTCGGACGGACCGCGCGTGCCCGCGCTCCGCCGCGTGTCGCGTGACGGAGACTTGCCCCTGTCCTTCTCGCAGCAGCGGCTGTGGGTGTTGGACCAGCTCCAGCCCGGGGCCACGCCGTACGTGCTGCTCGGGGCCGTGCGCCTGGAGGGCACGCTGGACGCGGAGGCCCTGCGTCGCGCGCTGGAGCTGCTGGTGGAGCGCCATGAGGCCCTGCGCACCACGTTCGCGCTGAAGGGCCGCGATCCCATCCAAGTCATCCAGCCCACGCCCGCGTGGACGTTGCCGATGACGGACCTGGGTGAGTTGCCGTCCGAGGCTCGTGAGTCGGCCCTCCAGCGGCTCGCCCTGGAGGAAGCGGGTCGGCTTTTCGACCTGGGCACGGGACCGCTCCTGCGCTCGCGGCTGGTGCGCTTCACGCCCTCGGACCACGTGTTGGTGCTGGGCATGCACCACATCGTGTCCGACGGCTGGTCCGTGGGCGTGATGGTGCGCGAGGTGGCGGCGGCATACGCGGCCTTCTCCACCGGTAAGCCGCACGGGCTTCCATCCCTACCGGTGCAGTACGCGGACTTCGCGTCGTGGCAGCGCGGCTGGCTCCAGGGCGACGTGCTCGCCGCGCAGGTCGACTGGTGGAAGGAGCAGCTGGCGGGCGCGCCGCACGTCCTGGAACTGCCCACCGACAAGCCCCGTCCGACGCCGCGCTCCTCGCAGGGCGCGCTCCTTCCCGTACACCTGCCCCGCGCCCTGGGGGATCGCCTGGGGACGCTCGCGCGAAAGGAAGGCGCCACGTCGTTCATGGCGCTGCTGTCCGTGTGGCAGCTGCTGCTGTCCCGCTACAGCCGGCAGGAGGACTTGCTGGTGGGTTCGCCCATCGCGGGCCGCAACCACGGCGACGTGGAGGGGCTGGTCGGCTTCTTCGTCAACACGCTGGTGCTGCGCGCCCGCGTCAACCCGGACGCGTCCTTCCGCTCGCTGCTGACGCAGGTGCGTGACACGACGCTCGCGGCGTACGAGCACCAGGACCTCCCGTTCGAGAAGCTGGTGGAGGAACTGCAAGTCTCGCGCGATCTGAGCCGCACACCGCTGGTGCAGGCCATCTTCGCGCTGCAGAACGCGCCCGGCGGAGCGCTGGAGGTGCCGGGCCTGACGCTGCGCATGCTGGAGGTGGACACGGCCACGGCGCGCTTCGACTTGGGCCTGCTGCTCACGGAGACGCCGGACGGACTGCACGGCGCCATCGAGTACAGCACCGCCCTCTTCGAGCGCGACACCGTGGCCCGCATGGCCGGCCACCTGCGCGTGTTGATGGAGGCCGCGGTCGAGAACCCGGACGTGCCGCTGTCCCAGCTTCCCTGGCTCACGCCGGCCGAGCGCCAGCAGGTGCTCGTCGGCTGGAACGACACTGCTCGGCCCTACCCCTCCGACAGCACCGTCGCGGCGCGGTTCGCGCTCCAGGCCGCGCGGCATCCCGACGCCATCGCGGTGGAGTCCGAGGACGAACGGCTGACGTACGCGCAGCTCGACGCGCGGGCCAACCAGCTCGCCCATGTCCTCCGGGCCCACGGCGTCGGACCGGACGTGCCGGTGGCGGTGTGCCTGGAGCGCTCGGTGGGCTTCGTCGTCACGGTGCTCGCCACCCTCAAGGCGGGCGGTGCCTACGTGCCGCTGGATGCGTCGTATCCCGCCCAGCGGCTGGGCTTCATGTTGGAGGACGCCCGTCCGAGCCTGCTCCTCACCACGCGCGAGCTGCGCGGACGGCTGCCCCTTCCCGATGCGTCCCTGCCGTGCCTCTTCGTGGAGGAGCTGTCCCTGGTCTCCCGTCCCGTCACCGCGCCCGTGGTCGACGTGGGACCGCGTCACCTGGCGTACGTCATCTTCACCTCCGGCAGCGGCGGACGGCCCAAGGGCGTGGGCATCGAGCAGCGCGGACTGCTGCGCCTTGCGCACGCGGAGCCGTACTCCCGCTATGGCACGCGGGACACGGGGCTGCTCTTCGCGCCCGTGTCCTTCGACGGCTCCGTGCTGGAGCTGTGGCCCCCGCTGCTTCACGGTGGCCGGCTCGTCATCTTCCCGGGCAATGTGCCCGCGGGAGACATGGACACGCTCGCGCGCGTGGTGGAGCGCCACGGCGTCACCTTCGCCCACCTGCCGTCCGGCCTCTTCTCCCAGTTGATGGAGCACCGGCCCGACATCCTCGGGCGGCTGCGGGAGCTGCACGCGGGCGGCGACATCGTTTCGGTGCCGCACGCGCGCCGGGCGGTGGAGACGCTGGGACGGCCCTTCACCAACGCCTACGGCCCCACCGAGTGCTCGGTGGTCGCCACCACCTTCACGGTGGAGCGGCCGGAGCAGATTGGCGCTTCGGTGCCCATCGGGAAGCCGCTCGCCAACACGACGGTGTACGTGCTGGACGCTCGGCTGGAGCCGGTGCCCGTGGGCGTGCCGGGCGAGCTGTTCCTCGGGGGAGATGGCGTGGCCCGGGGCTACGTGTCGCGGCCGGACCTGACGGCGGAGCGCTTCGTCCCGGACGCGCAGGGCACCACACCCGGTGCGCGGCTGTACCGCACGGGCGACCTGGCCCGCTGGCGCGAGGACGGGACGCTGGAGTTCCTGGGCCGCATCGACCACCAGGTGAAGGTGCGCGGCTTCCGCATCGAACTGGCGGAGGTGGAGGCCGCCCTGCGCGAACAGCCCGGGGTGCAGGAGGCCGCAGCGGTGGTGCGCGAAGACGTGCCCGGGGACAAGCGTCTCGTCGTCTACGCGATGCCGCGTGCAGGGCACACGCTGGAGACCGCGCGGATGCGCGAGGCCCTGCGACAGCGGCTGCCGGAGTACATGGTGCCCTCGGTGTTCGTGACATTGGCCACCCTGCCCCTGAACCCCAGCGGCAAGGTCGACCGCAAGGCCCTGCCCGCGCCGGATGCCGCGTCCACCGGCCGTCAGGGCCGCTTCGTGGAGCCCACCCACCCGCTGGAGCAGCGCATCGCCCCCGTGTGGGCCCGCGAGCTGGGCGCCGACCGGGTGGGCGTGCACGACCATCTCTTCGACGACCTGGGCGGCACGTCTTTGTCCGTGGTGCGGATCGCCGCTCGCCTGCGCGAGGAACTCCAGCGCGACGTGCCCGTGGTGTGGCTCTTCGAGCACCCCACCGTGAACGATCTGGTCCGGCGCATGGAGCGAGAGTCGGGAGGCTCCACGGCCACCGTGGCCCCAACTGCCACGCACCGTCCGCGCGAGGCTGCGAAGACGGGCGAGTCCGGTGCCATCGCGATCATCGGCATGGCGGGCCGCTTTCCGGGTGCGATGACGGTGGCGGAGTTCTGGAAGAACCTGCGCGAGGGCGTGGAGTCCATCACCCGCTTCACGCCAGAGCAGTTGGAGCACCTGCCCGGGCTGCCGGAGGGGCTGGAGTTGTGGCACCACCCGGCCTTCGTCGCGGCGGGCGGTGTCATCGAAGGCGTGGAGAAGTTCGACCATGCCTTCTTCGACATGCCCCTGCGCGAGGCGCAGTTCACGGACCCGCAGCAGCGGCTGTTCCTCCAGACGGCCTGGGCGGCGCTGGAGGACGCGGGCGTGGATCCGGACCGCTTCCCGGGTGCCATCTCGCTGTATGCGGGTGCAGCGAGTTCCGGCTACACGGAGGCCGTGCGGCAGGCGATGCCGATGGACGCGGCGTCCTTCCTGGAGCTCCAGGGCACCGCCACGCACGAGAGCCTGGCGACCAAGACGTCCTTCAAGCTGGGACTCACGGGTGAGAGCACGCTGGTCTACACCGCGTGCTCCACGGGACTCGTCGCGGTGCATCTGGCCTGCAAGAGCCTGAGAGGGGGCGAATCCGACGTGGCGCTCGCGGGCGCGACGCGCCTGTCCGTGCCGCAGCGCACGGGCTACGTGCATCAGGAAGGGCTCATCTTCTCCCCGGATGGCCACTGCCGCGCGTTCGACGCGAAGGCGAAGGGCACGCTCGCGGCCAACGGAGTGGGCGCGGTGGTGCTCAAGCGCTTGGAGGATGCGATCCGGGACGGCGATGACATCTACGCCGTCATCCGGGGCTCGGCCCTCAACAACGATGGGCGGAACAAGTCCGGCTTCACCGCGCCCAGCGTGCAGGGGCAGGCGGCCGTGGTGACGCAGGCGCTGACCAACGCGGGCGTGTCACCGGAGTCCATCGGCTACGTGGAGACCCACGGCACCGCGACGTCATTGGGCGACCCGATTGAAGTGGCGGCGCTGACTCGCGCGTACGGTCTGGGTGCGGAGCACCAGGGCACCATCGCGCTGGCGTCGCTGAAGACGAACATCGGCCACCTGGATACGGTGGCGGGTCTTGCCGGCCTGATGAAGGCGGCGCTAGCGCTGCACCACGGCGAGATTCCTCCCAGCCTCCACTTCGAGCAGCCCAACCCGCAGATCGACTTCGCGGCGGGCCCGTTCTTCGTCAACACGGCGTTGCGGCCGTGGCCCCGGGGCGAGCGGCCCCGCTTCGCCGCGGTCAGCTCGTTCGGCATCGGCGGCACCAATGCCCACGCGGTGCTTGAGGAGGCCCCCCTCCGGCGGAGCGGTCCCACCACCCGTTCCCACCAGCTCGTCCTGCTGTCCGCGCGCACGCCCGAGGCGCTGGAAGCGGCGTCCCGTCAACTCGACGCGCACGCTGGTGGCGACAAGATCTCCCTGGCGGATCTGGCGTTCACGCACGCGGTGGGCCGCAAGGTCTTCGAGTTCCGCCGTGCGTTGGTGGTGAAGGACGCGGCGGACCTGGCGAAGCAGCTCCAGAAGCCGGCGGCCACGACGAAGGGCACGAACCGCGCGCCGCGCGTGGCGTTCGTGTTCTCCGGCCAGGGTGCGCAGCAGGTAGGCATGGGGCGCGAGCTGGCGGAGGCCTCGCCGCTGTTCCGCGCGC
>NZ_RAWI01000526.1 GCF_003612125.1 Corallococcus praedator | reverse complement strand
GGGGGCGGCGGTGGTAGGGGCCTGCGGCACGGCGAGCAGCGTGAAGAGCAGGGATTCCAGCAACATGGCGTGCGCCTCCGGAGCAGGCGCCAGGGGCGCCCACAGGGTCCATCTACTTCATCCGGACGGCCCCCGGGGGGCCAGCATTCACCGCTGTGTGGCTTTGACCAGACGCTTCCGCTGCTTCACGCCCAGCAGGTAGAAGCGCTCACGGAGTTCCTGGGCCTGCTCAGGGGTCAAATCCCCGGAGCTTCCCAGGTGCTCGTCCCGCCAGGCGATCGCCCGGCTGATGCTGGCCGACGCCGCCGCGGAGATGTTCAGGCTCTGGCTGAAGCCCTTCATGGGCACCCAGAAGGTGCCATCCACGCCCGCCAGCACGTCGTCGCTCACGCCGAAGCGCTCGTTGCCGAACACCATGGCGAACTTCGTGTCGAAGCGCAGGCTGTAGAGGCTGGTGGCCCCTTCGCGCAGCGCCGACGCGTAGAGGCTGAAGCCCTGCCCCTTCAGGTGTTCACGGCAGTCCGCGAACGTCTTGTAGAGGTGCACGTCCAACCACTTGTCGCAGCCCTGGGCCACCCGTGAATTGGGGACGAAGGGCGCGTCCGGGTTGATGACGACGTGCACCTCCTGCACGCCCATGGACTCGCAGGTGCGCAGCACCGCGGCCATGTTGAAGTTGTCCTCCAGCCGGTCGAGCACCACCGTGAAGTTGCGCGTCCGCTGCGCCACGACACGGTCGATCCTCTCCTTCCGCACATCGAGCAGGAACTGCTCCGGCTCGACGACGTCGCGCTCGAACTTCTCGTAGCGGGGTCCTCCACCAGCCATCGACTCAGCGCCTCCCGCCGGACTTCTTCGCGGCGGACTTCTTCGCGGATGCCTTGCGCACGGTCTTCTTCGCCACGGCCTTGCGCGCCACCGAAGCCCGCGTCGCGGACTTCTTCGCCGCGCCCTTCCTGGCCACGGGCTTGCGCGCCGCAGCAGTCCGGGTCGAAGCCTTCTTCGCGGCCTTCTTCGCCGGACGCGTCGTGGACGCCTTCTTCGGCGCCTTCTTCGCGGAAGCGCCCGAGCGCTTGCCGGAACCCTTCGCCGGGGCCTCCGTGTGGATCTTGTCGGTGCGCCCGGTGAAGAGCACCTCCGCCACCGAGTCCATCAGCGCCTGCATGCCCTCGCCCGTGGCGCAGGACACGGGGTACACGCGGATGCCGCGACGGCGCAGGGCCTCCGTGAAGGGACCCAACCGCTCGCGGGCCTCCGTGAGGTCCAGCTTGTTGGCGGCCACCACCTGCGGCTTGCTGGCCAGCTCCGCGCTGTACTTCTTCAACTCCTTGTTGAGGATGTTGAAGTCGGCCAGCGGATCACGGCCGTCCCCCATCGCGCCCATGTCGATGAGGTGCACCAGCACCTTGCAGCGCTCCACGTGACGCAGGAACTGGTGGCCCAGGCCCACGCCCTCGCTGGCGCCCTCGATGATGCCGGGGATGTCCGCCATGACGAAGGACAGGTGGTCCTTGTACTGGACCATGCCCAGGTTCGGCACCAGCGTGGTGAACGGGTAGTCCGCCACCTTGGGCCGCGCCCGGCTCACGCGCGAGATGAACGTGCTCTTGCCCGCGTTGGGGAAGCCCAAGAGGCCCACGTCCGCCAGGAGCTTCAGCTCCAGCCGCAGGGTGATCTCCTCGCCCTGGGTGCCGTCCTGCGCGAAGCGCGGCGTCTGGCGCGTGGAGGTGGCGAAGTTCATGTTGCCCAGGCCGCCCCGGCCGCCCTTGGCCGCCATGAACACCTGGCCCGGGTCGCTGAGGTCGACCAGCAGCTCGCCGGTCTGCTCGTTGCGGATCAGCGTGCCCACCGGCACCTGGAGCACCATGTCATCGGCCGCGCGACCATTGCAGTCGCTGCCCATGCCGTGCTCGCCGTTCTTGGCCCGGTGGTGCTGCTGGTAGCGGTAGTCGAGCAGCGTGGTGAGCTGGGGGTTCGCCACGAACGACACGGAGCCGCCGTTGCCGCCGTCCCCGCCGTTGGGGCCGCCCCGCTCAATGAACTTCTCGCGCCGGAAGGACACGGCACCGTTCCCGCCGTCCCCCGCCTTCACGTAGATGCGTACTTCGTCGACGAACTTCATGGGGGGATTACCCTCCTGGAAAAACACAAAGCGGGCCGTCCTCGCATCCAACCGTCGATGAGGACGGGGTGGACCGGGAACGACCCGCTCGGGGATGCCGTGCCCGGGGTTGCCCCCGGAGCGACCGACTAGGCGCTCGCCTGCTCGGCGGCGGCCGGGTACACCGACACCTTCTTCTTGTCGCGGCCGAGGCGCTCGTACTTCACCACGCCGTCCACCGTCGAGAAGAGGGTGAAGTCGCGACCGAGCTTCACGTTCGTGCCCGGGTGGATGACCGTGCCGACCTGCCGCACGAGGATGCTGCCCGCGGAGATGGTCTCGCCGCCATACACCTTCACGCCGCGGTACTGCGGGTTGGAATCACGCCCGTTGCGCGAAGAACCCTGTCCCTTTTTATGGGCCATGACACCTGCTCCTTGAAGTTCGTGACTGAAGAAGACCTGCGAAGGGAACCGAACTAGCCGGAGATCGAGGTGACCTTCACCTCGGTGTACGGCTGACGGTGACCACGACGGCGGGTCCAGCCTTCCTTCTCCTTGCGGAAGTGGAGGACGCGGCGGTGCTTGTCCTGCGCCAGCACCTTGCCCACGACCTTCGCGCCCGACACCGTCGGCTGCCCCACCTTCGGGCTGTCCGAGCCGCCCAGGAGGAGGACCTCGGTGAAGGAGACCTCGGCGCCGATGTCCCCGGTGATCTTCTCGATCCGGAGAACGTCGCCCTCGGCAACGCGGTACTGCTTCCCGCCTGTGCGAATGACTGCGTACATCGTCGAACCCCTGTCAGCTATGGAATCCAACGCGCATTTCGGACGGCGGACCGCCCGGCGCGCTAAAAGACGGCGGGACTTACGGGAAACCCGGGGGGGAGTCAAGGCACATGGCGGATCAGACATCCCGCCAACCCCCTCAACGACTTTTGAATAGAATTCCCGGAATAAAGTCCACTAGAACGCATGCCTGTGGCCGCAAAGGCTGCGGCCTGCTTCCAACCCACCTGTACCTCATCCCTGAGGGGGAGAACCACCATGAAGAAGTTCCTGTTCGGCCTGGCGGCCATGGCTTCGCTGTCTCTGACTGCTTGCGGCGGCAGCCTGTGCGACGACTCGCAGGACGTCGCCGACGACCTGTTCGACAAGGCCGAGGCCTGTGGCGTGACCACCACCAAGCCCCCGGAGCCCACGGACGCGCAGAAGGAGGCCTGTGAGGAGTCCCTGGATGCCTGCTCCGACTCCGACAAGGACAAGGTCGGCGAGTGGTTCTCCTGCCTGAAGGACGCGGAGGGCTGCGACGACAAGACCCTGGCCGAGCAGGAAGCTTACAACGACCGCCTCGAGGCGTGTACGTCCAAGCTGGCGGGCGTGAGCTCCGCCTGTCTCTTCGCGGAGTAAGTCGCACCGGTCCGACCTGACGGTCGGGCCTAGAGCCCGGTTCCCTCCCCAGGGAATCGGGCTCTTTCATTGCGGGGTCCCGCCACTCGCCCCTCCAGCGCCCGATCCACCACGCGGCGGCGCTGCTGGAACTCCAACTCCAACGGGTCCAGTTGCAGGCCGCGCTCGTAGGCCTCCAGGGCCCGCTTGAGCTGGCCGTCCCGCTCCAGCGCGCTGCCGGTGAGGAAGTGCACCCGCGCGGTGCCCACCGCCCGGGGCTGCTCGGCCAGGAATTCGCGGCGCAGGGCCTCCGCCTGTCCGGAGGTGAGGCCCGCCTCCAGGCAGCGGGCGACGCCCCGGGAGTTGCCCCGCCGCGCGTCGTAGCGCGCCCGGCGCAGCGGCAGGCCCAGCGTGTCGCCCGCGTCCCGCACGCGGCTCAGCATCGACTCCAGGCGCGACTGCTGCCCGCGCGACAGGGGCCGCTGCCGCACGGCCGACAGGGCGGTCCACAGCTCCCGGGCCCGCTCCCGCGCGGCGTCCAGCTCCACGTCCGGGGACAGGCCCAGCACCGCGTAGTGGTCATCCTCCCCGCCCAGCCGCTCGCCGTGGGCCGCGAGGACGCGCTCCGCCTCCGCGTCGTCCGGAAGCTCCCGGGGCGGCGCGGGCGGCGGCGAGACCGGAGCGCCGGACAGGTGCTGCTCCACGCGGGCCTTCAGCGTGGCCGACGGCGCGATGAACTGGACACCGAAGCCCGGGCGCATGTTCCAGGCCTGGGCCTGCTCGGGCGACACGTGGCGCACCACCTCGCACGTGACGCTCAGCGGCCCCGTGCGCAGGGGCAGCACCACCTGGACCTGGGAGAAGAGCAGCGGCAGGTCCCCCGTCGCATGCAGGAACACCCCTCCGCGCGACAGGTCGGAGCCCGTGAAGGACCGGGGCTGCGCACCGGGATGCAGCAGCACCTGCACCGACGACAGGAGCGTCCCCCCGCTCGAGGCACCGGCGGGCGCCAGCGCGGGCGTCCCCCGGGCTCCAGGGGGCCCCTGTGGAGCCCCTGGAGGAACGGAGGAGGCAGGGCGGGGCCCCTGAGGAGCAGCCGCACGCGGCGAGGGGGTCCGCACGACCATGGCCTGCTCCAGCGCGGCGCGCAGGGCGAGCGCGTTCGCGAAGCGCTCCTCGGGGGTCTTCGCCAGCGTGCGCAGCACGACCGCCTCCAGCGCGGCCGGCACCGTGGGGCAGATGGAGCGCGGCGGCGGGGGCTGCCGCGTCTGGTGCGCCACCAGCTGGGCGGTGAGCCCCTCATCGGGAAAGGGCAGCCGCCCGGTGAGCAGCTGGTAGGCGATGACGCCCACCGCGTACAGGTCCGCGCGGCCATCCAGGCGGCGGCTCAGCGACTGCTCGGGGGCCATGTACTCCGGCGTGCCCACGATGATGCCCGCCATCGTCTCCGGCATGCTCGCGTCCACCAGCTTCGCGATGCCGAAGTCGAGCACCTTCACGAACGGCATCCCCCGTCCGCGCTTCACCAGGAAGATGTTGTCCGGCTTCAGGTCGCGGTGGACGATGCCCCGCGCGTGCGCCGCATGCAGCGCGTCACACACCTGCGCCAGCACGGGCACCACGGCCCCGGCCGACAGCGGCGTCCCCACCCAGGCCGACAGCGGCGCCCCCTCCAGGTACTCCATGATGAGGTACGGACGCGGCGCGGCGGCGTTGAGGTCGAAGATGCTGACGATGTTCTCGTGCCCGATGAGGTTCACCGCCCGGGCCTCGGCATGGAAGCGCTGCACCAGCTCCGGGTAGCGCGCCAGGTGCTCGTGCAGCACCTTCACCGCCACCCGGCTGCCAATGGACACGTGCTCGCCCAGGTACACGGACCCCATGCCGCCCCGGCCCACCCGGCGCACCAGCCGGAAGCTGCCCATCCGGGTTCCCACCAGCGGATCCACGTCCTCCTG
>NZ_RAWI01000525.1 GCF_003612125.1 Corallococcus praedator | reverse complement strand
GGGTGAGGGCGAAGAGGGCGGCCCCCAGGGCGACGAGCGCGCCCCCGGAGAGTGTCTGCACCCGGCCCAGGTCGCGGTCGGTCTCCCGGGCGAGCTGGCATTCGGGGTCGGACAGGCCCGTGCAGTCGGCGGGGAAGAAGACGCCCTTCGCGCCCCGGGCGAGCAGGAGGAGCCCGCCCAGGAGCAGGCCGGCGACCAACCCGAGCGACGCGGCGCGCAGGAGGGCGGTACCCCGGGAGGAGGGCAGGGCGGTCATGGACGCGAGGCGTAGCACCGACGCGGGTGGGACGGGGCGATGAAGGCCGCTGGCGCGTATGCTTCCGGACCATGCGAATCCTGTACGGGGTCGTCGGCGAGGGGATGGGCCATGCGACGCGCTCGCGCGTGCTGCTCGAAGCGCTGACGAAGGAACACGAGGTCCACATCGTGGTGTCGGGGCGGGCGCAGAGCTACCTGTCCCAGCGCTTCCAGAACGTGCACGGCATCTGGGGCCTGACCATCGCCTACGAGGGGAACTCGGTGAAGAAGTGGCAGACGGTGCTGCAGAACCTGCAGGGCGCCGTGAAGGGCTGGCCGCAGAACGTGCGCCAGTACTTCGACCTGGTGGAGGGCTTCAAGCCGGACGTGGTGGTGAGCGACTTCGAGACGTTCAGCTACCTGTTCGCGAAGAACCACCGGCTGCCCGTCATCAGCGTGGACAACATGCAGGTCATCAACCGCTGCCAGCACGAGCCGTCGCTGCTCGCGGGCCACGAGGAGAGCTTCGAGGCCACGCGCGCCATCGTGAAGGCGAAGCTGCCCGGGGCCTTCCACTACCTGGCGACGACGTTCTTCTACCCGCCCCTGCGCAAGCGCCGCACCACGCTGGCGCCCTCCATCCTCCGGCCGGAGATATTGTCGGCGAAGTCGGAGCGCGGCGAGCACCTGCTGGTGTACCAGACGGCGACGACCAACACGCACCTGCCCGAAATCCTCAAGCAGTCCGGCGTCCCGTGCCGCGTGTACGGCCTGCGCCGCGACCTGAAGGAGGACCTGGTGGATGGCAACCTCACCTACCGGCCCTTCAGCGAGGCGGGCTTCATCGACGACCTGCGCACGGCGCGCGCGGTGGTGGCCGGCGGCGGCTACACGCTGATGAGCGAGGCCGTCTACCTGCACAAGCCGCTGCTGAGCATCCCGGTGGGAGGCCAGTTCGAGCAGGTGCTCAATGCCCTGTACCTGGAGAAGCTGGGGTACGGCATGTATGTGAAGGAATTGAGCCTGGACGCGCTGAAGACGTTCCTCACCCGCGTGCCCGCCTGCGAGGAGGCCCTCAAGGGCTACGAGCAGGATGGGAACGTGAAGATGCTCACCGCGCTCAACGACCAGCTGGCCCAGGCGTACGAGCACCGGGGCCACTGGCGCATGGAGCTGGCGGAGATGGACGGCAAGGCCTGAGGCGTCCGCCCGGGGTGTCCCCTGCCTAGTGCAGGGACACCTCGTTCTCGTTGTTGCGCTCCGCCGCGCGGCGGCTCATCTCCGTGAGCCAGGAGCGGGTGATGGGCGTCTCGCTGTCGCTGCCCCGGTAGCGGTCCGGGTTGCTGTCCTGGGGCAGCAGGCGGTTGACGGCGTCCAGCAGGCGCGCGGTGAGGTTGGGCGCCAGGGCCCGGCCCGCCGTGGCGAGCTTCGCGGGCAGGCCCACCAGGGCCTCCGCGTCCCCGCGCCGGCACGCCTCGATGATTTTGCGCGCCGCGCGCTCGGCGCCCATGGACACGCCCATCGTGGAGTCACTGATGTGGAACCACGCGTATTCCTTCTCGTGGTCGCCCTTGAAGGACGCGTTGCGCGGGCTGCCCGTGCGCATCAGGCCGGGGCACGCCGTCGTCACCTTGATGCCGTCCTGGGCCAGCTCCGTGCGCAGGCCGTCCGACAGGCCCACCAGCGCGAACTTGCTCGCGGAGTACGGCACCAGGTGCGGCACGCTGACCTTCCCGCCAATGGAGGCGATGTTGACGATGCGGCCCTCGCCGCGCCGCTTCATGTCCGACGCCACCGCGAGCGTCGTGTACAGCGGGCCCCACAGGTGAACGTCGATGGCCTCCTCGAAGTCCTCCAGGGTCATGGACTCCAGCGGGCCCACCATGATGATGCCCGCGTTGTTGATGAGCACGTCCACCGCGCCCCAGCGCTCGTGGACCGCGCCCACCATCGCGTCCACCTGCACCTGGTCGCGCACGTCGCACCGGACGGCCAGCACCTCGCCGCCCTCGCGCTCCAGCTCCGCGCGGGCCCGCTGGAGCGTTTCGTTGTCGCGGCCGCAGATGGCCACCCGCGCGCCCTCCTTCAGCAGCAGGCGCGCCATCACCAACCCCAGGCCCCGCGAACCCCCGGTGATGATGACCGTGCGGTCCTTGAAGCTGTAGCGCGGCCGCAGCGCGCGGCCCAGGCCCACGGCCGCGCCGACCCCGGCGGCCAGTGCTCCGAGGGAGAGGCCCTTTCGCTCGGTGTGACGTCGTTCAGCCATGGTGCGACTCCTGAAGGAGAGGGGAGGAAGGGGCGGCCCGGGGCCCTAGGGACTGGCCGGGAGCTGGGCCTCTTCGGCGTCGGAAATCTGACCCGACAGCTCCCGCTCCCCCTCGGGCAGGTTCTTGAGCAGCGCGCGCACGCGGCGCACGGCGTCCTTGCCGCCAATGCGATTCTTCAAGAGCCCATCCGTCCCGAAGAGGAGGAAGGCCGGGTGCTTGTCCACGCCGTACACCCTGGCCATGGAGCCGTCGTCCATCGCGATGGGGTGGCGCAGGCCGTGCTCGCGCGCGAAGCCCTCCACCTTGTTGGTGTCGCGCAGCTCCGTCTCGGAGTGGGTGACGTCCACGCCAATCACCTTCAGCCCTCGCGGCCCGAAGTCCACCACCCACTGGTTCACGGCCTCGAACTGCCCAGCGCAGTCCTCGCAGTCCATGGTCCAGAAGTGCAGGAGGACGGGCAGGCCATCGAGCTCCGAGACGTGGACCGGGGCATTCACCCAGCCGCCATCCGGGTCCAGGAGCTTGAGGGGAATCTTCGTCGAGGCCATGCGAACTCCCTTTGAACTCACCGCGGGGTGGGAAAGCGCTTCAACGGGTCGCGACTCAAGCTATGCATGCGTCTCCGGTTGCTCCCGGCTGCGCGCCCGGCCGCTCGCCTGTCCGGCAAGGCTCACGGGCCCGCTCCGCCCCCGGGCGGGCAGGCGGGCGCCACGCGAGAGGACGTCATGCACATTCCCGACTTCGAGCTGGAGCGGTACTTCGCGCGCTGGGAGTTCGCCGCGCCCTACCTCTTGTGCGCCTCCGACGTGGAGGGCTGGCGCATGGCGGACCTGCTGGCGCTCGCCTCCCCGGAGGACCGGGCGCGGTGGGAGGGCCTGACGCTGGGCTACACCGAAACGTCGGGGCTGCCCGTGCTGCGCGAGGCCGTCGCCGGGATGTACCCGGGCCTCACGCCCGACGACGTCCTCACCTTCGCGGGCGCGCAGGAAGCCCTGTTCGTGGCGATGAACGTCCAACTGGGGCCGGGCACGCACGCCGTCGTCACGTGGCCGGGCTACCAGTCCCTGTACGAGGTGGCGCGCGCCACCGGCGCCCAGGTGACGCTGCTCCCCTTGCGCGAGGAGGACGGCTGGGCGCTGGACCTGGAGGCGCTCAAGGCCGCGCTGCGCCCCGACACGCGCATGGTGGTCGTGAACTTCCCCCACAACCCCACGGGCTCGCTGCCGGACCGCGCCACCTTCCAGGCCCTGTGCGCGCTGTGCGAGGCGAGAGGCATCCCCCTCTTCTCCGACGAGGTGTACCGCCTGCTGGAGTACGACCCCGCGGACACGCTGCCGCCCGCGGCGTCGTGCTTCACGAAGGGCGTGAGCCTGGGCGTGATGTCCAAGGCGTTCGGCCTGGCGGGGCTGCGCGTGGGCTGGCTCGCGTGCCGGGACGCGGAGCTGCTGGCGCGGTGCCGGTCCTTCAAGGACTACACCTCGCTGTGCAACAGCGCCCCCAGCGAGGTGCTGTCCCTCATCGCCCTCAAGGCCCGGGAGCAGGTGCTCGCGCGCAGCCGGGGCCTGCTCACCCGGAACCTCGCGTTGCTGGATGCGTTCTTCGCCCGCCACCCGGAGACGTTCCGCTGGGTGCGTCCGCGCGCCGGCAGCGTCGCCTTCCCCCGTTTGTTGCGAAACATCCCGGTGGGTCGTTTCACCGAAGCACTCATCGCCCGCGAGGGCGTGCTGCTGTTGCCTGGAAACGTGTATGCCTTTGAAGGCAATCACTTCCGTCTGGGCCTGGGTCGCGCCAACCTGCCGGAAGCATTGATACGCCTGGAGCGCTTCGTGAACAGCGGGGTCCTTGATACCCCGGTGTGACATTTCCGGCCGGCGCAATGCGTCAGCTTTTTCTGTAACACCGTGGCTGTCGGCTTATCGCGTTCATTGAAGACAACCCCTAGAGTGGTCGTCCCCTCGCCCGGCCTGCGGCCGTGCGCAAAGCCCTCTCATCCCTCTGGAGAGGCCAGGAGACACACCCCGATGAAGACGCTGATTGGCGCGGCCGTGGCCGCCGCGACGCTGCTGGTGAGCACCGAAGCCGCCGCGACCAACTACACGCTGTGGATCCACGGCAAGAACGGCAACAGCACGAAGGCCGGCAACTACGCGGACTTCAGCTACTGGGGACCGGCGGGCACGGCGGCGGGGGTGAACAAGAAGGCGGTCAACTGGAACGGCACGCAGCGCATCGGGACGGAGAACTACCGGGTCCGCAACGCGCTGGACTGCTTCTGCACGGGCACGAACTGGTGCTACATCGCCGCGCACAGCGCCGGTGACCTGCAGATCGGCTACGCCCTGTCGCTGTACGGCGGCAGCGCGCGCAGCAAGAAGAACGCGACGCCCAACGCCAACGGCGAGTGCGGCAACACGGACGGTTCCACGCAGACGGGCTGGAACATCAAGTGGGTGGACATCGCGTCCGGCGCGGGCGGTGGCAGCGAGCTGGCGGACCACGGCGACTGGGCGGTGAGCGACCCGCTGGTGAGCGACCTGGTCACCACGACGGCGCGCGCCATGTTCAACCACAACACCACGCGCAACGTCTGGTTCTACATGTTCGCCGGCGCCAAGGGGACGGCGTACTCCGGCATCCTCCCCGGCCAGGACGACGAGGCGGTGTCCTACCACTCCACCGGTGGTGTGTCCGGCAGTGGGAACGGGTCCTACTGCAACCCCGGCGACTGGTTCTGCGGCGGCACGCTGAACACGGGCACGGCGGCGTGCAGCGACGGCCGCGCGAAGTGGAGCTTCCACTCCGTCTCCCTGCGCGATGACGGCGAGTCGTACAACCACTACGCCAACGGCAACTGGGGCGGCATCGTCTCCAAGGTGCGCGAGGACGTCGTCACGTACGCGTACTAGACTGACGGCTTCCCCCCGCCCCCTCCGGCGCAGCCCTCACATGACC
>NZ_RAWI01000524.1 GCF_003612125.1 Corallococcus praedator | reverse complement strand
GAAACCGGGTGCATGCGCGAAGATGCCTCACGTCCGCCCAGGGGGCGACCTGTCCCGGGTCCCCCTGCGGATGAAGTGTAAAACACAACTCGGACTACCCCGACCCGGGTCCTTGACTTGAAGTTGACTTCTGGTACGAACCGCGCCGCTTGGGGTTCCATCAAACGGCGGGGCGCCCGTCCAGGGCGGCCCGCCACCGTGCAAGCAACCATCTGTTGGGGAGAAAACCATGAAGAAGCTCATCCTGTCCGCCGTTGCCGCCGCCTCCCTCGTGGGCTGCACCAGCGTTGAGTCCGCCGTTGTCTCCGGTTCCGAGATCGCCGCCAACGGCGAGGCCGTGGCCGTGATCCAGGGTAACGCGCTGGGCCTGACGGCGATCTTCCACATCATCGACATCGTGCAGAGCGACCTGGACACGGTCGTGAACAAGCTCCTCATCAGCGAGGCGAAGGCCATGGGCGCCTCGAAGGTCGACCTGAAGTCGGCGAGCACCACGCCCCGTCACGGCATCTTCGCGCTGTTCGGCACCATCATCGGCATCACCAGCTCCTCCGCGACCGGCGTGGCGGTGAAGTAGTCCCCCTGCCCCTTCACCGGGGCAGACCCAAGAGGCCCCCTGGCGACAGTGGGGCCTCTTTCATTTCCGGAGCCTTCCCTCATGCGCGCCCTCCTCCTGCTGCCCCTGCTGAGCCTCCTCGCGTGCCGTTCGTCCTCCTCCGGAAGTGGGGATGACACGGAGCTGATGGCGCAGGTGCGCGAGAAGCTGGCCGCGCGCGACGCGAAGCTCCTGAACTACCAGCTGGAAGGCACGCAGAAGGAAGGCGACAGCCTGTCCGCGGGCTTCACGTTCGCGTACCGCGCGCCCCAGAAGATGCGCGGCACGGTGACGCAGCCGGCGCGCACGGTGTCCTGGGACGGCAAGCACCTGTACGAACAGGTGGAGGCGAACAAGCAGTTCACGACGTTCACCTCGGAGGTCTCCGCAGAGAAGCTGTCCGCCTTCCTCACGGAGGTGTTCACCCCCTTCGTGCCGGACGGCTTCCGCGCGCCGCTGCTCTTGCGCAGCACGAAGGCGCGCCGGGGGGTGACCCATCCGAAGGCGAAGGAGGCGGTGGAGCTGTCCATGCCGCTGGAGGGCGACGCGGGAGGAGGCGTGGTGGTGACCTACGTGTTGCGTTGGCCCACGCTGGACTTCCTCGCCAAGCGCACGCGTGCGCCCGACGGCACGCAAGCCGAGGTGCGGATGGAGGAGGAGCACTGCGACGCGGAGCTGGGGCTGTGCGTGCCGCGCAAGCTCACGCGCCACGTGGCCGGCCTGCAGGTGGGGGAGACGGCGCTGTCGCGCGTGGACCTGAAGGCGCCGCTGCCCAACGATGCCTTCACCCCCGCCGCGCCGGACGGTTATAGCGTGCAGACCCGGACACTCGTGGACAGCGCAACGCAGGAGAGTGGACCGAAGCCCCCCACGGGCGGTTGACCGGCACGCCCTCCGTCGCCACCTTGGACGGCGGAGGGTGCTGCCCATGGTTGATAACGTCATCTTCGACGTGGACGGGACGCTGATAGATTCGGTGGACGAGCACGCCGAGGCCTGGCGCCGGTCGTTCATCGAGTTCGGTCGGGACATCCCCTTCGCCCACGTGCGCAGCCAGATTGGCAAGGGCTCGGATCAGCTGCTGCCCGTCTTCTTCAACGACGAGGAGCTGGAGCGCTTCGGCAAGGACCTGGATGAGTACCGCTCCGCGCTCTTCAAGCGTGAGTTCCTGCCCAAGGTGCGCCCCTTCCCGCGCGTGAAGGAGCTGTTCCAGCTGCTGCGCAAGCGCGACCGCAAGGTGGCCCTGGCCTCCAGCGCGAAGGAAGACGAGCTCAAGCGCTACGTGGAGCTGTGCGGCATCGACGGCCTCTTCGAGGCGAAGACGAACGCGGACGAGTCCGCCAAGAGCAAGCCCCACCCGGACATCTTCGAGGTAGCGATGGCCAGGCTGGGCAAGCCGGACCCCGCCACGGTGGCGGTGGTGGGCGACACGCCCTACGACGCCCTCGCCGCCAGCAAGCTGCGCCTGGGGACGGTGGGCATGCTGTGCGGCGGCTTCGGCAAGGACAACCTGCTCACGGCCGGGTGCCGCACGCTCGCGAAGGACCCCGCGGAGCTGCTGCGCCGGCTGGAGCAGGACCCGGAGGGTTGGCCGTGGGATGCGCCGGCGCGGGACTCCTCCAAGGACGAGGAGTCGCGCTGAAGCGGTAGCCCGGGCATCCGGTGCTTGCGGCGGCCACGTTCATGGCCACCGGCAAGCCCCCGGTCCGACGCGCTACTTGCGCGAGGCGCCGCGCTTCGCCGTGCGCGAACGGGACGGGCTCTTGCGCGCCGTGCTCTTGCGCGCGGGACTCTTGCGCGCCGTGGAGCGCTTGCCGGCGGTGCCCGTGCGCGTGGCCTTGCGGCCGGTGGTGGCGCGCCTGGCCCGTGCGGGCGTGGCCTTGCGACGGCTGGCGGTGGACGTCTTCTTCGCGGCCGCCGCGCGGCGCTTGCCGCCGATGCGCCCCGCCTTGCGCGCGTTCTTGCGGGCCGCGGGACGGCTGCGGGCCACCTTCGCCTTGCTGCCGGAGCCGCCCTTCATCCCGCCGCCGGTGAGCTTGTTGACGGTGGCCCACGCGCGGGACTCGGCGGTCTTCTCGCCGGCGCCCTTCTCCTCGTAGCCCTCTTCGATGTGCTCGGCCATGCGCTTCTGTTTCTCCGAGTACTTCGCCTTGCTTCCACGTGCCATGCATCACCCTCCTGGAGA
The DNA here is from genome assembly GCF_003612125.1 of Corallococcus praedator. GTDB lineage: Bacteria > Myxococcota > Myxococcia > Myxococcales > Myxococcaceae > Corallococcus > Corallococcus praedator. Next base: position 2,691 of record NZ_RAWI01000524.1, on the reverse strand, counting down.
CGGTTCGCGGCGCGGCCTTCCAGTGGGAGCCCGCGTCGCCTGGAAGGTGAGCATGTCCGGCGGGGCAGGAAACCCGATGGCCCCCTACCCCTGTCCACCCCAGGAACCTTCCGCCCCGCGTGTCCCGGGAATGGACAGCGCCCTGCCCTTTTCTCTGGGACGCGGACTGGTGCGGCTGTCCGGTCGTGCGCAGGTTGCAGGCCGGCACAGAAAGCAGAGGTCGCCCCTGGAACCCGCACTCAACGCACCTCCCCGCCTCCGGCACCTGGACGAGGGACCCGCGGTCCTGGTGGTCAACACGCGCTCCCGTTCGGGGCGCGTGGCCTTCGAGGAGGCCCGGGCGCTCTTGACCGCGCGGGGCATTCCCCTGCTGGCCGCGCACGCGCTGTCCAAGCCCAAGCGCCTGCGCTCGGTGCTCGAGGAGGCCATCGCCTCGGGGGCCCGCCGCGTCCTCGTGGGAGGAGGCGACGGCACCATCAGCTGCGCGGCGCAGGTGTTGATGAACCGCGACGTGACGCTGGGCGTGGTGCCCCTGGGCACCGGCAACGACTTCGCGCGCTCCCTGGGCATCCCGGACACCATCGAGGCCGCGTGCGACGTCATCGTGGGCGGCTACACGGCGCGCGTGGACGTGGGGCTCGTCAACGGCCGGCCCTTCCTCAACGCGGCCAGCCTGGGGCTCACCACCGCCATCGCGAAGCGGCTGACGCAGGAGCTGAAGCAGCGCGCCGGCAAGCTGGCGTACCCGATGGCCGCCGCCGCGGAGATGCGCACGCTGCAGCCCTTCCACGTCCGCCTCCAGGCGGAAGGCAGGACGCTGGAATTGGACGCGCTCCAGTTGGTGGTGGGCAACGGCCGCTACCACGGCGCGGGCAACATGGTGGCGCCGGACGCGACGCTGGATGACCGCCGGCTGCACGTCTACGCCATCACCGCGCCGTCGGCCGCGGACGGCAGCGGCGAGCGCACGGGCCTGGGCCACCTGCAGGACGTGGCCACGCTGGCGCGCGTGGCGCTGGGCATGCGCAGCGGCGGACACCTGGAGCACGAGTCCGTCGTGCACCTGGACACCGCCCGCCTCACCGTGGAGACGGAACCTCCCATGGAGGTGAACGCGGACGGGGAGAACGTGGGCATGACGCCCATGCGCTTCGAGGTCGCCACGGCCGCGCTGCGCGTCTACGCCCCCGCGCCGCAGTAACGCGGCCGGAGGGCTACGCCTTCTCCAGCACGGAGGAGAGCACCTGCGCGGTGAAGTTCACCAGGGGAATCACGCGCCGGTAGTCCATGCGCGTGGGCCCGATGACGCCCACCGTGCCCAGCACCGCTTCGGCCGTGCCGTAGGGGCTCGCGATGACGGTGACGTCGCCGGCGGCGGAGAACTCGCTCTCCGCGCCGATGAAGACATGCATCTCCTTGGTGCGCTGCACGCGGTCCAGGAGGTGGAGCAGCTTGTGCTTCTCATCCAGGGCGCGGAACAGCGCGCGGATGCGCTCCACGTCCGCGAACTCCGGCTGCTCCAGGAAGGAGCCGGTGCCTTCGATGAGCACGCGCTCGGACGTCTGGAGGTCGGTGGCGGCCGCGCCCAGCTTCAGGGCCTTGGCGGTGAGCGCGTTGTAGAGGGCCTGGTCCTGATCCATCTCCGCGCGGATCCGCTCGCGGGCCTCTTCCAGGGGCACCTGGTGGAGCAGCTCGGACAGGTAGTTGCTGGCCTTGACCAGCTCGTCGGACGTCACCGGGAAGTCCACGGTGAGGGCCTTGTTGTGCACCTGGCCGTTCTGGCCGACGAGGATGGCGAGGACGCGGTCCTCGCGCAGGCGCAGGAACTCGATGCGCTGGAACCTGGCGGCATCAGGGCGGGGCGTGAGGACGACGCCCGCGTGGCGGGTGAGCGAGTGCAGGACGCGGCTGGCCTCCGACAGGATGTCGTCCAGGTTGGACTCGTGCACGAGGCCCGCGTGGATGAGCTCGCGGTCGCGCGGCGCGGGGTCGCGCAGCTTCACCAGGGTGTCCACGTAGAAGCGGTAGCCCCGGTCGGTGGGGACGCGTCCGGCGGAGGTGTGGGGCTTCTCCAGGAAGCCCAGGGCCTCCAGGTCGGCGAGCACGTTGCGCATCGTGGCGGAGGAGACCTCGAACTCCCCGCGGCGCGTCAGCTGCTGACTGCCGACGGGACCGCCCGTGGTGATGTACTCCTGCACCACGGCACGGAGGACTTCCTTCTCGCGTTCACCCAGCTCGTCCGGCATTGCTGCTCACACTCCGGTAGCCGACGGCCCGAACCTTCCGGCCTCCGCGCTTCCTGTAGAATTCTAAGAGGGACGCCTGGGGCATTCAATCCAGGGGGCGCATTCCACGGAGCAGGCAGGCGTCGCACCGGCTTCCTGGCCGCCCTGGAGGGTACGGCAAAGCGCACATCGCCCCGGGTGGGGCCGGGGGTTAGAAGGCCCCCGCCGTGTCCACCTCCACCACGCCCCTGTCGAGCCCGCCGTCTCCGGCGCCCGCCCTCCTGTCTGAAGCCACCGAGCAGGCACCCCGCCGGGGCGCGCTGCTGTTCAGCCTCTTCGCGCTCTACGTCATCTGGGGGTCCACCTACCTGGCGATGCGGTTCGCGCTGACGGGCTTTCCGCCCTTCCGGATGGCGGGGCTGCGGTTCCTGCTGGCGGGCGCCGGAGACGGCGGGCTCGACAGGGG
>NZ_RAWI01000523.1 GCF_003612125.1 Corallococcus praedator | reverse complement strand
GGGCTGGGCGCTGGCGCTCCAGGGACTCATGTCTCCCTTCACGTATGTGAAGAACCACCCGCATCTTTCGGGCCTGTTCCTCTGGCAGTTCTTCTTCACCTTCGCGCTGGCGCTGTTCCCCACGTACCTGCCGCTCTACGCGGTGGAGCTGGGGGCGCCCCGGGAGCTGGTGGGGCCGTTGGTGGCGGTGTCGTGGCTCGTCTTCGCCTTCGTGCAGCCCTTTGGCGGACGGCTGTCGGACCGGCTGCCCCGGCGCGTGGGCCTCATCACGCTGGGCCAGGCGGGCATGGCGGTGATGGCGGCGGTGCTCGGCGCCTCCGGCTGGCTGCCGCACGAATACGCGCTGGGCGCGCTGGTGGGGGCGTGGGTGCTGCTCGCGGTGCCGGACGGCCTGCACCGCAGCTCCGCGTCCGCGCTGGTGGTGGAGCAGGTGCCGTCGCCCACGGAGCGCGGCCGTTTCATGGGCGCGCTGGGCTCCAGCGCGGCGCTGGCGGGCGTGCTCGCGCCCATCACCTACGGCCTGGTCGCGCAGCGGGCCGGCATTGGCTTCACGTTCCTTCTTTCCTCGGCGGCCTTCGTGCTGGCCCTCGGCTGTGTGTCGAGGGTCCGCGAGTCCTCCGACGTCTCGCCTGTCGCGGTCCCGGTGACCGCCCTCAACCCCAACACGGAGCCCGGATGAGCCCCTTTCGAAATGTGTGTCGCTGGGGCACCGCGCTGTGCGTCGCGCTGGTGCCCGCCCTGGGTTTCGCCGATTCGACCTACAAGGTCACGGCGACGCAGACGAAGGACGTCATCACCATTGACGGCAAGGGGGACGAGCCGGCGTGGCAGACGGCGCCGGAGATTGGCGGCTGGTTCCTCACGCGCGTGGACTACGGCCGTCCCGCGCCGGACGACACCAAGGTCCGCATCCTCTACGACAAGGACAACCTCTACTTCCTCTTCCACTGCCTGGACTCGAAGCCGGAGCGCATCTCCGGCTACACGGTGCAGAACGAGGGGTTCCTCCACCAGGAAGACAACATCACCATCATCCTGGACACGTACCTGGACCACCGCAACGCGTACTACTTCTGGACCAACCCGCTGGGCGTGCGCACCGACGGGCGCATCGTGGACGACGGCGAGGCGTTCTCCACCAACTGGCGCGGCGAGTGGGAGACGAAGTCCACGGTGGTGAAGGACGGCTGGATTTCGGAGGTGCGCATCCCCTTCGCGAACTTCCAGTTCGAGAAGAAGGAGGAGATGACGTTCGGCATGCTCCTGGACCGCGAACAGTCGCGCAACCAGGAGTGGAGCAACTGGACGCCGGACGGGGTGAACAGCGCGAAGGTGAGCCGCTATCCGCACCTGGACGGGCTCAAGGACATCAACCCGCGCTCCATCTTCAGCATCACCCCCTACGTGGCCACCACGGTGGCGCTCAAGTACAACGACGACCGCGGCACCCTCCGGCCCAACGTGGGCGCGGACGCGCGCATCGACCCGGCCCCGTGGCTGTCGTTGAAGCTGACGGCCAACCCGGACTTCAGCGACTCCGAAGCGGACCAGGGCTTCCTGCTGCTGGACACCGAGCAGCCGCTGTTGCCGGAGCGCCGCCAGTTCTTCCTGGAGAGCGAGCACCTCTTCATCGCGCCCATCAACATCTTCACCTCGCGCCGCATCGCGCTCCGGCCGCATGACCGGGTGTGGGGCGGGTTGCAGCTCACCGGCAAGGTGGGCGACACGAACTTCGCGATGATGGACATCCAGCACCGCGACTTCACCGGCAAGGACGCGAACGGCCGGGACGTCTTCGAGAACGTCAACTCCGGCGTGCTGCGGCTCCAGCATGACATTGGCAAGCGGTCGATGATTTCGCTCGTGGCGCTCAACCGCAGCGGGCGGGGCGGCATCTTCGGGGACTCGGACTTCCAGACGGTGGGCCTGGACGGCAACTTCCACGTCTTCGAGGAGTTCTTCATCCAGGCGCAGGCGCTCAAGAGCTGGAGCCCGCTGGGCAACGAGGACTCGGACGCGTACCACGTGGGCCTGCACCGCTTCGACACGCTGTCGGAGTTCTGGCTGCAGTTCGAGGACATCGGGAAGAACTACGCGAACCCGCTGGGCTGGACGCCCGTCATCGACAAGCAGGGCTACAATTCGCACCTGTTCCTGAACCCGTTCCCCAAGTGGCGCTTCCTGCCCCGGCTGGACGTGACGTGGGACACGCTGTGGCGCCGCAACCACGAACACCAGCGCACGCGCTGGCGCCAGCGGCTCAACGTCCAGCCGTACCTGCACCACGACTTCGCGCTCATCTTCGACGGCATCTACGACGACAACGAGGGGTTCCGAAACCGCCTGGGCACGTTTGGCTTCACCCTGTTCCCGCATGACTGGCAGAGCTACACGCTGAGCGCCATTGGCGGCCGGTTCCTGGGCGGACAGATTCGCGGCCTGAACGGCGCGGTGAACTTCAAGGTGGGGCCGCACATCGTCGCCCGGTTCAGCGGCTTCTACACGCGCAACTTCGGCGTGCCGGAGAACAGCGACCTCTTCGGCGTGTCCGGTGACGGCTACAGCTTCTCCGGCTATGCGCAGCTGCGCTACCACTTCAGCCCGGACCTCTACGCGCGCCTCACGCTGCAGAAGGGGGATGTGTATGAGCTGGCGGACTACAACGCCGTGAAGGGCACGTTCCTGGACGCGATGATTGGTTGGCATTACCGCCAATGGAGCGACATCTTCCTCGTCTACACGGATCAGCCCTTCGCCGGCTCCCAGGAGCGGCGGATCCTGTCGAAGATCTCCTTCAACTACTGAAAGAAGGCACCCCCATGAGCACCGCCGACGCCGCCAGCCTCAAGCGCCGCTACGACGAGGTGTCCCCGAAGTACGACCAGGGTGGCCCCAACGCCATGGCCATCAAGCTGTTCTGGCTCACCTACGAGCACCTCACCTGGAAGCCGGTGGAGGCGCTCCTGCCCAGGGACGGCACGTCCTGGCGCGTGCTGGACGCGGGCGGCGGCGGAGGCAAGTTCGGCACCCGCTTCGCGGAGGCGGCCCACCACGTCACCGTGCTGGACATCTCCCCGGGCATGCTGGAAGGGGCCCGAGCGCAGTTCGGCGTGAAGGGCCTGTTGGACCGCGTGACCTTCGTGGAGGGCAACGTGGCGGCGCTGGACCTGCCGGACGCGGCGTTCGACCTGGTGTTCTGCGAAGGCGACCCGGTGTCCTACTGCCTGGACGCGTACCCCAGCGCGGTGAAGGAGCTGGTGCGCGTGGCGAAGCCGGGGGCGCCGGTGGTGCTGGGCGTGGACAACCGCTACGAGGCCTTCTCCGGCGCCCTGAAGATGGGGCGGCCCCAGGAGGCGTTCCGCACGCTCCAGGACGGCCGGACGACGTGTCCCTACGGCCTGCCGGTGCACGCGTTCACGGTGCGCGAGCTGGAGCAGGCGGTGGCGGCCGCGGGCGCGGAGCTGCTGGAGATCTTCGGCAAGCCGGTGATGTTCTTCGACATGCTCAACGCCATGGCCGCCGCGGGCGGGGGCAGCTCCGACAAGCCCTGGGACGCGTGGGCCGCGCGTGAAGAGATCCTGGCGATGCAGGAGAAGCTGGCGCACGAGGGCTTCGCGGTGCTGGGCCAGCACTTCCAGGTGATGGCTCGGCGGCGGGCCTGAGGGCAAGGAGCGCGCACCGTGGGCCTTCCCTTTCTTGGCGTGGGGCTCAGCTACCGCTGGGACCTCAATCCGCATCTGGCGCGCGGCAACCCCGGCGTGGACTGGCTGGAGGTGACGCCCGAGCACTTCCTGCCGCTCACGGCGGACTCCGAGCGGCGCCTGGACCTGCTCGCGAAGCGCTATCCATTGGTGGGTCACAGCCTGGAGTTGTCGGTGGGCTCGGACGGCGTGGACGCGCCCGGCTACCGCGAGGGTTTGCGCCGCATCACGCAGCGGACGAAGAGCGTGTGGCACGGCGACCATCTGTGTTTCACGCGCGTGGGGGACCTGCCCCTGCGCGCGCTCACGCCGGTGCCGCTGACGGATGAGGCGGTGGCCACCTGCGTGCGCAACGTGCGCGCGGCCCAGGCGGACCTGGGCGTGCCCTTCGTGGTGGAGAACATCGCGTATCTCTTCCACACGCCGCTCAACACGCTGGACGAAGCGGACTTCCTGCGCCGCGTGGTGGAGGGCGCGGACTGCGGGCTGCTGCTGGATTTGCACAACCTGTATTGCAATGCGGCCAACCACGGGTTCGACCCGTATGCCTTCCTGGACCGGCTGCCCCTGGAGCGGGTGGTGCAGATCCACCTGGCGGGCGGCATGACGCTGGAAGGACTGCGATTGGACAGCCACTCGGCGACTTCACCCGAAGAGGTGTGGCGGCTGTTGGAGTACGTGGCGCCGCGCTGTCCGGTGCGGGGTGTGAACTTCGAGATGGACAGCGGCTTTCCGCCCTTCGCGCGATTGGTGGAGGAGCTGTCGCGTGCGCGCGCCATCCTCCAGCGCTGCGGCGCGAGCGCGGCCTGAAGGGACACGACCATGGGTTATCCGGAGACGCTGGAGGCACTGGCGCGGCTGCACGTGGACCCCCGCTTCCGCGAGGCGTGGACCCGGGATGCTTCCCGGACGCTGGCCCCGCTGGCGCTGACGCCGGGGGAGCGGGAGGCGCTCGGCCGCGTGGACCGGACGGTGGTGGACCGCGCCGGACGGATGATGGACTACCACCGCACCGAGCGCGTGCGCGAACAGCTCCCCTGGGTGGATGAGGCGAAGCGGCCGGAGCTGACGCCGCTCCGTCTGGCCTTCCTCCAGGACGTGCTGCCGGAGGTGCTCAACCGCGAGGAGGCCATCGCCTGGTGCCGCTTCCTGGAAGCGGGCGACCCCCAGGGGAACCGCCTGCCGGCCTACGTCCCCCAGGTGGCCCGCTGCGAGCGGCTGCGCCTGTCGCTCGCGTGGGGACTTCTGCCCATGCCCCCGGTGGGACCGCACGTGGAGTCCTTCGACTTCCCGGTGCTGGGGCTGCTCGCCGCGCTGGACGCGCCGGGCTGGCCCCCGGTGGAGGCCCGCCCCACGCGCGTGGAGTACCTCAAGGTGCCGGGCCTGCCCGCGGTGATGTTGCGCGAGCTGCCCGCCCCGTGAGGGCTGCTCTCATCAGTGGTTGCGGCTGCCGTCGCGGCGGGTGGACTTGTCGGAAGCGGCGCGGTGATGCGCCTTCTCGTAGGTGCCCATGAGCTGGGCCTCGCCCAGGATGTGGCCGTCCATGGCCTCGCGCAGCTCCGCGCGGGAGGGCCGGCCCAGGTCCGGCAGCACTGTGTCCAGGGCGTACAGCCGGAAGTAGTACCGGTGGCTGCCGATGGGCGGCATGGGCCCCCCGTAGTCCTGCCGGTGGAAGTCGTTGAGCCCCAGCTTCACCCCGTCCGGCAACACGTCCAGGGTGGCCCCGTCCGGGAGGCTCTGGGCGTTGACGGGCAGGTTGTAGAGGACCCAGTGGCAGAAGGTGCGCTGCGGGTG